>JANPDN010000301.1:0-17787 GCA_031431555.1 Rubrivivax sp. | reverse complement strand
GGAGGACTTTTTTGTCAACTACGGTTTTCTGCCACGCGCGACGCACCAGTTGATGCACCCGCGCACGCCACGCACTGCCTGGCCCAAGGCACGCTGGGCGCAGGCGCATGCGGTGCTGGAGTTCGTTCGCGCGCGCGGGGTAGTGCATCCGCGTGATGTCGACACCGAGTTCCAGCATGGCAAGGTCAAGAACTGGTTCGGCGGCTCGACGAATGCGAGCACGCAGCTGCTCGACGGTATGCATTACCGCGGCCTCGTGCGCATCGCCGGCCGCGACGGTGGTGTGCGCACTTATGCCGCGCGCGAGGTGCATGCGCCGGCGGCGGATATTGGCGCGGCGATGGATGCGCTGGTCGATGTCGTGCTGCAGAAATACGCGCCATTGCCGATGCGGTCGTTCAGCGAGCTGGTCAGCCACATCCGCTACGGTGCGCCGCAATGGGCCGAACATCGGCGCGCCGCACTGGATCGCGCGAAGGCGCGACTGCCGCAGGTGGCGCTGGACGGCGTCAACTGGTACTGGCCGGCCGGCGAGAACCCGTTGTCCAAGCGGCATGCTGGCGACGACATCTTGCGCCTGCTGGCCCCTTTCGACCCCATCGTCTGGGACCGTCGGCGCTTCGAGATCTTCTGGGGCTGGGCCTACCGCTTCGAGGCCTACACGCCGGCGCCGAAGCGCTTGCGCGGGTACTACGCATTGCCGCTGCTGTGGCGCGGGCAGGTCATCGGCTGGGGCAATGTCGCGGTGCGCGACGGCGCGCTGCACGCCGAGATCGGCCATGTCAGCGGCAAGGCGCCGCGTGAAGCGAGCTACCGGCTTGCGCTCGACGCGGAATTGCAGCGCTTGCGCGAATTCCTGTCACTGGCCTGATCGCGCAGCGATCACTGCGGCGGCGATTTCTGCAAAACCGGCACCCCGTTCGCTGACAGTGATGTACGCCGGCCAGGTGTGCAACTGCGCCGCAAATACGAGCAGGTTGGCCACGCCGACACTGAGCGCAAAGCTGCCGAACATCAACTGGTCGTTGCTCGAGTCGCCAACATAAACCCAGCGCTGCAGTTCGGCGTCGAGATCGCGACCGTAGAGCCGCCGCACGATCCAGCGCGCGCCGCTGAGCTTGCTGTGTTCGCCGTACCAGCCATTGATGTGGATCGAGCTGACGGTGGCGTTCATCCCCGCGGCCTGCATCAGGTTGACGACCCGGTGAATCTGCGCCGGCGCCAGCTGGGCGAATTCGGCGTGGTCAATCGCGATATCGGTGACCCGGCCGGCGCTGTCGCGCGCGAGCGTCGTGCCCGGCACCTCGGCCAGCACCCGCTGCGCCACGGCCTGCAATCGCTGCGCGTTCAGCGCACGTGTCGCCTCGTCTTGGGCGTATTCGACGCGCAGGCCATCAACTTCGCGCAGCAGTGCCACGGCGCCGTTTTCGGCAACCATCGCGGCCAGCGGCCATTCGAGCGCGAAGGGCCGGCTCCAGCCCATCGGCCGGCCGGTGATCGCGATCACCGGCACGCCGGCTTCGTGTAGCGCGTCGAGGGCGTCCTTGGCCGCCGGGTCGAGCCTGCCGTCGCTGGTGAGCGTGTCGTCGATATCGGTCATGACACCGATCACCCCGGACAGCGCCGCGGCATCGAGTCGGTGCAGCGCAAAAGGCCTGATCATCCGCGCAGTCTTGCACAACAGATTCGACACAGCCCGGCGGGCGTGACTACAATTCAGGGTTTCCGAGGAGCGTTGCAACCTCCGGCGTCTACAAAACGCGAGGCCAGGCTCGGAAATATTTCATGCAACCGCGCTCACCTGCACGACGTGTCGTCGAGGGTGAGGGGGATCAAGCTCATCCCACCCCGCCGACATCAGCGCAGGTTCTTCAATGCCTGGAGCCACTGATGAACGCCGTCCTGAAACCTACTGAACAATACGCCGTTGCCGACCTGTCGCTTGCCGACTGGGGCCGCAAAGAACTCGCCATCGCCGAAAGCGAAATGCCCGCGCTGATGGCCATCCGCAGCGAATTCGCCAAGGCGCAGCCGCTCAAGGGCGCACGCGTAACCGGCTCGCTGCACATGACGATCCAGACCGCGGTGCTGGTCGAGACCTTGCAGGCCCTGGGCGCTGAAGTGCGCTGGGCCTCGTGCAACATCTTCTCGACCCAGGACCACGCCGCCGCCGCGCTCGCGGTCAAGGGCACGCCGGTTTTTGCGTACAAAGGCGAGTCGCTGCGCGACTACTGGGACTACACCCATCGCATTTTTGACTTCGGCCCCAAGGGCGCGGCCAATGAAGGCCCGAACATGATCCTGGACGACGGCGGCGACGCAACGCTGCTGATGCATCTGGGCAAACGCGCCGAGACCGACGCCTCGCTGCTGGCCAACCCGGGCAGCGAAGAAGAGCGTGAACTCTACGCCGCGATCAAGGCCAAGCTGGCCGTCGACAACACCTGGTACAGCCGCAAGGGTGCGCAGATCATTGGCGTCACCGAAGAGACGACCACCGGCGTGCACCGCCTGAATGAGATGTCGGCCAACGGTACGTTGATGTTCCGTGCCATCAACGTCAACGACTCGGTGACGAAGAGCAAGTTCGACAACCTCTACGGTTGCCGCGAATCGCTGGTCGACGCGATCAAGCGCGCCACCGACGTGATGATCGCCGGCAAGGTGGCCGTCGTTGCCGGTTACGGCGATGTCGGCAAGGGCTCGGCGCAGGCGCTGCGCGCGCTGTCGGCGCAGGTCTGGGTCACCGAGATCGACCCGATCAACGCGCTGCAGGCGGCGATGGAAGGTTACCGCGTGGTGACGATGGAGTGGGCCGCCGACAAGGCCGACATCTTCGTCACCGCCACCGGCAACAAGAGCGTCATCACGCACGACCACATGGCGGCGATGAAGCACAACGCGATCGTCTGCAATATCGGCCACTTCGACAACGAGATCGACATCGTGTCGGTCGAGAAGTACGAGTGGGAAGAGATCAAGCCGCAGGTTGACCACATCATTTTCCCGAGCGTGGATGGCAAGCCTGGCAAGCGCATCATCATGTTGGCCAAGGGCCGCCTGGTGAACCTGGGCTGCGGCACCGGCCACCCGAGCTACGTGATGAGCAGCTCGTTTGCGAACCAGACCATCGCGCAGATCGAGCTCTTCACGCGCAGTGCGAGCTACGAAGTCGGCAAGGTCTATGTGCTGCCCAAACACCTTGACGAGAAGGTTGCGCTGCTGCAGTTGCAGACGCTGAATGCGCAGCTCACGCAGCTCAGCGACGAGCAAGCGGCCTACATCGGCGTGGCCAAGACCGGGCCGTTCAAGCCGGACAGCTACCGCTACTGATGACGCCGCGCGCAGCCCTGCGCGCAGGAGGCCAGGTAATGCACATCGTCTTTGTCGGTGCCGGCGGTGTCGGCGGCTACTTCGGCGCCCGGCTCATTGCAGCCGGTACGCGGGTGTCGTTTGTCGCCCGCGGCCGGCATGCACAAGTCATCGCCGAGCAAGGCCTGCGGTTAACCAGCCCGCTTGGCGACCTGCTGGTGCGCCCACACGCCGTGGCGGCCGACTCAGGCGCGCTTGACGCCGCCGATATCGTGGTCTTTGCAGTGAAGCTGCCGGATGCGCAGGCTGCCGCGGTGTCGCTCAAGCCGCTGGTCCGGCCGGGCACGGTTGTGCTGCCGCTGCAGAACGGCGTTGAGGTGGCCGACCTGCTGGCCGCTGAGCTGGGGCCAGCAGCGGTGGCGCTGGGCGCGGCCTACATCGCGGTGAAGATCGGCACGCCAGGTGTCATCGAACACGGCGGAGCTTTTGCGCGGCTGCGTTTTGGTGCTACGCATGTGGGGCAGATCCCGGCATTGCAGAAATTTCTTGGGGCTTGCACCGCGGCCGGCATCGACGCCGAGATGCTCGACGACATGCGCCACGCGAGCTGGGAAAAGTTTGTCTTTCTCGTCGGGATGAGCAGCCTGACCGCCCTCACCCGGCTGCCCATCGAAGCGACTCGCAAGAGCGCTGAACTGCGCGCGCTGCTGCAATCGGTGATGGCCGAAACGGCGGCGCTTGCACGTGCCGAAGGCGTGAACCTGCCCGACAATTTTGTGAGTGGACGGCTCGGGTTTGTCGACGGTCTGCCGGCGACCATGAAGGCTTCGATGCTGCACGATCTTGAAGCCGGCCGGCCGTTGGAACTGCCGTGGCTGGCCGGCGCCGTGGTTCGTCGAAGCCAGCGTCACGGCCTGGCAACGCCGGCCTGCGCCTTCATCACCGCTGCACTTTCACCCTATGTTCAAGGCGCGCCCGCGCCTGTCGGAGCTTCAGCTTGAACGCCCCATCGACTGTCCCGATCAGCTTCGAATTTTTCCCGCCCAACACGCCCGTCGGCAGCGAAAAGCTGATGACCGTGGTCAGCGACCTCGCCGCCGTTGCGCCGGAGTTTTTCAGTGTCACCTACGGTGCCGGCGGATCGACACGAGAGAAGACGTTGAACACCGTGCGCGCGATCGCGGCCAGCGGGCATGAAGCCGCGCCCCATTTGTCCTGTGTCGGATCGACACGCGACAACATCGCCGAGATCCTGTCGACCTACCGCGAGCAAGGCATCCGCCGCGTGGTCGCGCTGCGCGGCGACCTGCCCAGCGGCACCGCAACGGCCGGTGACTTCCGCTATGCCAACGAGCTCGTCGAGTTCATCCGCGCCACCGAAGGCAGCGACTGGCATATCGAGGTTGCGGCCTACCCCGAATACCACCCGCAGCAGCGCTACGCGCGCCGCGATCTCGAACATTTCGCGACGAAGATGAAGGCCGGCGCTGATTCAGCGATCACGCAGTTCTTCTTCAACCCCGACGCCTACTTTCATTTTGTCGACGAAGTTCGTGCGCTGGGTGTTCACGCGCCGATCGTGCCCGGCATCATGCCGATCCACAACTACGCCAAGATCGCCCAGTTTGCACAGCGCGACGGCATCGAGATCCCGCGCTGGGTGGCGCTGAAGATGGAAGGTTTTCTCGACGACGCGGCATCGGTGCGCGCCTTTGGCATCGACGTCGTGGCAATGCTGTGCGAGCGGCTGATTGCAGGCGGCGCGCCGGGCATCCACTTCTACACGCTCAACCAGTCGGCGCTGTCGCTGGAAATCTGCAAGCGCCTAGGGCGCTGACGACCAGGCTACACCTTCGTCGCTGAGGATGGTGTCCAGCGGCACGTCGTGCGGCTCGCCCTCCAACCAGGGCACGAAGCCCTGGGCGTAGGCCAGACCGACTGTTGTCGGGCGCGGCTGCAGCGTGGCCAGCGTGCGGTCGTAGAAGCCGCCGCCATAGCCGAGTCGAATGCCCTTCGGGCCATACCCAACACAAGGCACCAACAGCAGCGTGGGCAAGAAGACCTCGGTGCCCTTCGGCTTGGGGATGCCGTAGGCGTCGTCTTCCATCTCGCAGCCTGGGTACCAGACCTGAAAAGACAGCTGCTTGGTTTCACGATTGACCACCGGCAAGCCAATGCGGCGCGACTCGCCGCCCTCGCCGCCTTCACTCCAGCGGAACAGCGCCGGCAGCGCATCAAATTCGCCTTTGATTGGCCAGTAGGCACCAATCGACACGTCACGCCGCCCGGTGAGCCAGACGCGAAGCACCTCTTGCAAGTGCATCGAGCGTTGATGGCGATCGATCAGGCCTTGGCGCTCGGCTTGCAGCTGACGACGCAGTGTTTTCTTGTCGCGTGACGGCTCTAGGGCGGAGAGGTCAAAAGGCGGCGTCATGCGTGGCGGAGCTTGGGGGTTGGCGCCGTCGATACTAGCGGTTGCCTGCTTGCCGAGTGAATGCCATTCGCGTCCAGAAACGACAAAGCGGGCCGAAGCCCGCTTTGCTATTTTGCGACTGCAATGCCGCGAGAACCAATCAGACGCTGCGGCGGCGGCGGGCCAGGAAGCCCACGATGCCCAGACCTGCAAGCATCATCGCGTAAGTTTCGGGTTCCGGAACCGCGGTCACGTTCATCGTGCCCGAGTAAGAAGCGAAGGTGCCGCCCGCGGCAGCGCTCTTGCCCTTGACCGTCAGGACCAGCGGACCTGCGAGCATGGTATCGCCGAGCGAACCGAATTCAACAAAGCCGTTCGGCGACAGCGTCAATGCGGTGCCATTCAGATCGGCCGAGATGAAATCGACGTTCTGCAGGCCCGAGCCGATCGTGATCATGCTCGAGTTCGCCTTCACCGAGCCGGCGACGTTGAACGTGAAGATATCGGTGAAGTCGATGTTGTCGGTATGCAAGGCACCGAAATACGCCGTTCCTCCGATGACCGCGGGGTTGGTGATGACGTCATTGGCCATCGCGCCGGTGGAGGCTACAGCGATCATGCTCGCCAGGGCCAGAGATTTGAGTTTCATGCCTACCTCGAAGTGTGTTGATCTGCACTGCGTGGACTGCCCACGCAACTTGAGTCAGAAGATACCACTGTGCGCCGCAAATTGAACCCCCCCTACCCATGGGAGGCGTCAGGCACGCGTTGTTACATTAGTATGCGCACACTCTTCTTGAACTGACCATTGGCTTGAGCCAGAGCCAAAATCTTCGGCTAGGCTCTTCCCCCGCTTCTTGCATCAAAGTGTATCTAGCCGGGCCGCGGCCCTCAATCACCCATTGGCTCGCAGCAGGCAGTCGAACACTCTCGCCGCCAGAGAGCCAGACATCCGGGTGCGCCCCCAGGTCCCCTTGTGTTGCTGTCAGCCACACATTCCCGTCGTCGACACGCAACCAGCGCGGCGCGCCAATGGCGTCGATACGGCGGGCGCTGCCCGCGACCAGCGACCAGGCCCAGGGCAGTTCGTTGTTCGAAAGACCGTGCATGGCAAAAGCTCCTCGTCGATTGATGCCTGGATCATCGTCATTTGCCGCCTGCATTTCCAATGAAAGCTGGGATCGTCACTGATAAGCTGTGTGCATGAATCGGATTCCTGACCGCGCCTTGCCGATCGGCCCCTTGCGGGCTTTCGAGGCGGTTGCCCGGCGCCTGAGCTTTCGTGCTGCAGCCGACGAACTGCACCTCACCCAACCCGCCATCAGCCGCCAGATCCGCAGCCTCGAGGACGACCTCGGCGCGACCCTATTTCTGCGCGGCACGCGGCATGTCGAACTGACCGGCGCCGGCGCCACGCTGCTGCGCGCCGCAGCGCCGATGATCGACCGGCTGGACGCCAGCGTGCGCCAGATCCGCAGCGTCGCCGGCCGCGAGCCGATCGGCTTGACGACCTTCGCGTCGTTCGCATCGCTGTGGCTGATCCCGCGCCTCCACAGCTTTCAGGCCAGCCACCCGACGATCGACATCCGCGTCTCGGCGTTTGACGCCATGGCCAGCGCCGACGACCCCGAGATCGACCTCGCATTGCGTTACTGCCACGGTGACCAGGCGCCGCCAGGCGCGCTGCCGCTGTTCGGCGAGGTGCTGACCCCCGCTTGCTCGCCAGCGCTGGCCAAGCTGTTGCGCACACCAGACGATCTGGCCGGCCAGACCTTGCTTGAAGAAGACGACCACCGGCCGAGTGCCGAGTTCTTGAGCTGGCGGCATTGGCTCGGCAAACACGCGCCGCAGCTTGGCGAGCCGCGGCGCTGGGTCTACCTGAATTTCACCTACCAACAGATCCAGGCCGCGCTTGCCGGGCAAGGGGTGGCGCTGGCACGGCTGTCGCTGGTCGGTGAGTCGCTGGCCCGAGGCGAACTGGTCGAACCCTTTGGGGTCGAGCGCCGCGTGACGTCGCCGTACAGCTATTGGCTTGTGCGCTGGGCGGGTCGGCACGAACGCCCCGGGCTGGCGGCGTTCGAAACCTGGCTGCTCGCACAGGCGGCGCTGACCCAGGCCGAACTGAGCGCCTCGGTTGCGCTAGATTCGCCGCGATGACTGTCTTCTCAGGCTCCCGCTTCGCCGCCGCAGCGCTGACCGTGGTCGTCATCGCACTGGCGGTGTCGGCGCCGGCCGCCGCGCAGCAAAGCGCCGACACGGTGATCGTCGATGCCCGCGAGGCCCTGCGCCGGGGCGACCGCAACCGCCTCGCATCGCTGCGCACGGTCGCGATCAGTGCCGAACACCCGCTTGCGCAGTGGGTCGACTACTGGGACTTGTCGTCCCGCCTGAGCACCGCCACTGCGCCCGAAGTCGAGGCCTTCTACACCCGCTGGAGCGGCGCTTATGTCGAAGACCGGCTGCGCAACGACTGGCTGCTCGAGCTCGGCCGCCGGCGCGACTGGGTTGGCTTCAGCCGCGACTTCCCGCACTTCCGAATGAACGACGACCGCGAGGTCAGCTGTTACGCGCTGCTCACGCGGGCGCTGGCAGGGATCGCCGTGAAGGAGTCCGCCTACGCGGCCTGGCTAGCGCAACGTGACGCCGACGATGGCTGCCACCTGCTGGCCACCCACTTCGTAGAAAACAAACAATTCGGCAGCGCCGAAATCTGGGCCAAGGCCCGGCAGGCGGTCGAGTTCAACCGCCCGCGCGCAGCACGCGCCGCGGCGGCGCTGGTCAGTGCAGCCACAGCGACGGCGATCGGCGAAGTCCTCGACAACCCGGCGCGGTACGTCACCCGCCGGCCGCATGCCGGCCTATCTGGCTCGCGGCAACTGCTGGCCCTGGCCACGATGCGCATGGCCGGCAACGACCCCGAGGCCGCCGCCGCGCAACTCGAGCAGCCCTGGGCGCGAGAGCTAACGCCAGAAATGGCCGCCACCGCCTGGGGTGCCGTCGCCAAGCAGGCGGCGCTCAAGTTGATGCCCGGCGCGGCCGGCACCTACCAGCGTGCCTGGGCACTGCAGCGCGAATCGGGCCAGCCGCCGGCCTTCAGCGACGACTGGCTGGCCTGGAACGTGCGCGCGGCGCTGCGCCTGCCGGCGCAGGCCAAGGAACGCTGGCCGATGATCGCCACCGCCATCGACGCGATGTCTGCGCCCGAGCAAAAAGACCCGGCCTGGGTGTATTGGAAAGCGCGGGCAGTGCACGGCCGAGCGGCTGCCGGCCCGGCGGGCGACGCCGCGCGGGCAGCGTCGCAACAGCTCATGGCCTCGATCGTGTCGCCGCTGACCTTTTATGGCCAGCTCGCGATCGAAGACCTCGGCCAGCGCATCGTGATGCCCCCGACACCGGCCGCGCTGAGCACCGCCGAGCGCGAAGCCGCCGCCGCCCGGCCGGGTTTCGACCGCGCCTTGCAGCTGATCCAGATCGGGCTGCGAGGTGAAGGTGTGCGCGAATGGAACTTCACGCTGCGCGGCCTGAACGACCGCGAACTGCTCGCCGGCGCGCAGCGCGCCTGCGAGCGAGAGGTTTGGGACCGTTGCATCAACTCCAGCGACCGCAGCCGCACCGAGATCGACCTCGCGCAGCGCTACCCGACACCTTTCCGCGCCGAGGTCGTTGCCGCGGCGCGCGATATCGGCCTCGACCCGGCCTACGTCTACGGCCTGATCCGCCAGGAATCGCGTTTCATCATGGACGCGCGCTCGCATGTCGGCGCCTCGGGCCTGATGCAGCTGATGCCGGCCACCGCGCGCTGGACGGCCAAGAAGATCGGCCTGGACTTCAAGCCCGAAATGATCACCCAGCGTGATGTCAACTTGAAGCTCGGCACGGCCTATCTCAAGCTCGTGCTCGACGACTTCGGTGGCTCTGCGCCGATGGCCGCGGCGGCCTACAACGCCGGTCCGAGCCGGCCGCGGCGCTGGCGCGAAGGTGCGGTGCAAGAAGCCGCGGCCTGGGCCGAAGGCATCCCCTTCAACGAAACGCGCGACTATGTGAAGAAGGTGCTGTCCAACGCCACCGTCTACGCTGCGTTGCTGCAAACGGTGCCGGTCCCGGCCCTCAAAACACGCCTGGGCAACAGCATCGGGCCGCGCGAGGCGGCCGCGCCGCCGACCGACAAGGAACTGCCCTGATGACCTCCGCCGAGTCCGCCCGCGCTGCCCGATCCGCCGGATCGGCTGAATCCACCGGCTCCGCCAACAAGAACATCGTCGTGCTTGGTGGCACCGGCTTTGTCGGCCAGGCCTTGTGCGAACAACTCGTGCAGCGCAGCGGCGGTGGTGGCGGGCGCATCGTCGTGCCCACGCGGCGCTGGCGGCGCGGCATCGCCGTGCAGTCGCTGCCCACCGTCGAGCTCGCGCCGGCGAATGTGCACGACGATCAACAACTCGCTCAGGCACTGGCGGGAGCCGACGCGGTCGTGAATCTGGTTGCGATCTTGCACGGCAGCAAATCGGCCTTCGAGCAGGTGCATGTCGAGCTGCCGCGCCGGCTGGTCGCGGCGTGCAAGACGGCGGGCGTGCGCCGCGTGGTGCATGTCTCGGCGCTCGGTGTCGGGCCCGATGCACCGTCGATGTACCTGCGCAGCAAGACCGCCGGCGAGGCCCTGTTGCTCGCCTCGGGTCTGGACGTCACCGTGCTGCGGCCGAGTGTCATCTTCGGTGCCGGCGACCGTTTCCTGAATCTCTTTGCGCAGCTGCAGGCCGTCTTCCCGGTGTTGCCGCTGGCGGCGGCTGGCGCGCAGTTCCAGCCGGTCTGGGTCGGCGATGTTGCGGCAGCGATCGTGCACAGTCTCGACCACGATGCCAGCATCGGCCAGACCTATGAATGTGCCGGCCCGCAGACCATGACGCTGGCCGATCTGGTGCGGCTGGCCGGGCGCTGCAGCGGCCACCCGCGGCCGGTCATTCCGCTGCCCGGTTTCATCGGCCGCCTGCAGGCGCTGCTGATGGAATGGGCGCCGGGCGAGCCGCTGATGTCGCGCGACAACCTCGACTCGATGAAGCGGCCGAATGTCGCCAGCGGCAAGCTGCCGGGGCTGGTGGACTTGGGCATTGACGCCGCCAGCCTGGAGGCGATCGCACCGGCCTATCTCGGCCAACGCCAAGGCACCGCGCGCCTGGAGCGCTGGCGCGCGCGTCAGGCGCAGTGACTGGGGCAGTGACCCGAACGGCGGTGATGACGACAGCGATCACAGCTGCGATCACGGCGGTGTTTTCAGCGGCGACTCGGTGATGTCCACGCCGCATCGCTTCGATGACGGATTTGCACCCCACCTCGGCAAGTGCACCGATAGCATCCGGCCCTGACTCAAACCCGCCGGAGCGCGCCATGCAACTCGTGATCGGAAACAAAAACTACTCGTCGTGGTCGATGCGGCCCTGGGTGCTGATGACCCAACTCGGCATGCCCTTCGAAGAAGTCAAGCTGCGCTTCAACTTCGACACCGACTCCGACTTTCGCCGCGCCGTGGCGCGCGTGAGCCCAGCCGGCACGGTGCCGGTGCTCGTCGACGACGACCAGTTTGCGGTCTGGGACACGCTGGCGATCGTCGAGTACCTGCACGAAAAATTCCCCGGCCGCGGCGTCTGGCCGCTGGACGCCAAACAACGGGCCCGCGCGCGCAGCCTGTGCGCCGAGATGCACAGCGGCTTTGGCGCGCTGCGCCAGGCCTGCCCGATGAGTATCGAAGCCTCGCTGCCCGATGTCGGCCAGAAGATCTGGGCCGAGAACGAAGCCGTTCGCAGCAACGTCGCGCGCATCGAACAGGCCTGGGCTGACGCGCTGCAAGGCAGCGGCGGGCCGATGCTGTTTGGCAACTTCAGCGCCGCCGACGCCTACTTTGCGCCGGTGTGCATGCGCGTGTTGACCTACGCGCTGCCGGTATCGGCGACAACCCGCGCTTATGCCGAGCGAGTCAGCCAGCTGCCCGGCGTCGCGAAGTGGATCGCCGACGCGCTGGCAGAAGCCGACTACCTCGACTTCGACGAACCCTACCGAACATCGCGTGGCTGAACCCGCAGTGCCGCCGCCGGCCCGCTGTTATGCGGTCGGCGGCTGCGTGCGCGATGCGCTGCTCGGCCGGCCGGTGGTCGACCGCGATTGGGTCGTCACCGGCAGTTCGCCGCAGGCCATGATCGACGCCGGATTCAAACCCGTCGGCCGCGACTTCCCGGTTTTTCTGCACCCGCTGACGCACGACGAATATGCGCTGGCGCGCACCGAGCGCAAGTCGGCCCCCGGCTACCGAGGCTTCACTTTCCACGCCGCGCCAGAAGTCAAGCTGGAGCAGGACCTGGCGCGGCGCGACCTCACGATCAACGCCATCGCGCAAGCCGAAGACGGCCAACTGATCGACCCCTTCGGCGGCCAGCGCGACCTCGCCGCAAGGGTGCTGCGCCATGTCGGCCCGGCCTTTGTCGAAGACCCGGTGCGGCTGCTGCGCGTGGCGCGTTTTGCGGCGCGATTTGCAGACTTCTCGGTGGCGCCTGAAACGCAGGCGCTGTTGATGCAGCTCGTCGACGACGGCGAAGTGGACGCGCTCGTGCCCGAGCGTGTCTGGCAGGAAGTCGCCCGCGGGCTGATGGAAGAGCGGCCGAGCCGGATGCTGCAAGTGCTCGACGACTGCGGTGCGCTGAAGCGCTTGTTGCCAGGCGTCGATGCCGATCGGCTGGTGCCTCAGGTGCTCGACCTGGCAGCGCAAGTGCAAGCCGCGCTGCCGGTGCGCTGGGCCTGCATCGCCAGCAGCGCCGCCGGTTTGGGGGCGCAGCTCAAACCGCCGGCTGACTGCGCCGAACTTGCCACAACCTTCAACCGCGAAGCGGCGGCCGTGCACGCCAGCGCCGCACTCGATGCCGCCGGCACGGTGCAGTTGCTCGAACGCTGCGATGCGATCCGCCGCCCGCAGCGGATGGACGATCTGCTGCTGGCCTGCGAAGTTGATGCCCGCGGCCGCGGGCTTGTGGAAGGCGACTATGCGCCGCGGCAGCGTCTGGCGGCCGCGCTGCAAAGCGCGCTGCGCATCGACACCGCCAGCATCGCGTTGGATGCAACATCGCGCGGCCTGGCCGGCCCGGCGATTGGTGAGGCGGTGCGCCAGGCGCGCATCGCGGCGGTCGCCAGTAGGCGCTGAATCGGGCGCGGTCGCGGCAAGGTCCGCGCCTGACGTGCAGGCCAGCCGAAAAGCTGCCGCTGTGCCACCATGCATGCCAGACCAGCAGACCCGTGGCATGGGGACACGCGATGAAACTCGCCGAAGGCATCAGAAAACACGGCTTCATGAAGTAGTACGAGCGCGAGCTGATGTACGGCCATGCGTACCTGCTGCTGATGCTGGTCTGCGCCCTCGGCTTGGTGATGGCGCTCGAAGCGGCAACGCGGTTTCGATCGGTCACCGACCAGGCGATTGACATCGCGTCGGTGTTGATCTGCTTTGGTGCCGGCCTGTGGGCGTTGAACCGCTACCTCTACCTGCTGTTCCATGCCGAAGGCGTCGCCAACCAGGCCAACTGCCCGGCATGCAAAGCCTACGGCCGGCTCGAGTTGCTGCGCACCGGCCACCACGGCGACGATGTCGATGTGCGCTGCCGCAAATGCGGCCACGAATGGGGCATCGAATCCTGAAGCGCGGCGCGGGCGGACGCCCGGCCGCCAGCCTCAGACGAGAAAACCGACGGCCATCGCCAGCACGCTGAGCAGCACGCTGCTGCCCAGCGGGAAATGGATTTCGCGGCCGCGCCAACGCAGCGTGAAGTCGCCCGGCAATTGCCCCAGACCAAACTTGCGCAGCCAGGCGTGCAAGGCGTTGAAGACAAAAAAGGCGACGATAAAAACGAGCAACCAGCGCATCGCTGGAGTGTGCACCGGGCTGCAGGCTTGTTGCGAGCGGGCGGCCGAGCGCGCTGTGAGCAGGCAGCGCGCACGCAACGAGCACGCAGGCCGAAGTTCAAAGCCGATGGCTGCGGTCGCCGTGCAAGAAGCCGATCGGGTCGATCGTGATGCCCCGCGCCAGCGCAATGACCTTGAAGAGTTCGCCCATCTCGTGTTCTGCCACCAGCTTGTGCGCCCCCGTTCGCTCACGCAGCCCAGCGCTCTCGAGCATCGCCGCGAGGCCGCAGTTGAAGAGAAAGTGCGCCTGGCTGGTGTAGCCGGCGACCTCCATGCCGGCGTCCTGCGCGGCCAGCGCAATCGCGCTGAAATCCAGATGCACGGTGATGTCCTTGCTGCCGACGTCCACCAGCGGGTCGCCGTCGGCGCGATGGCCCTGGTGGCACATCAACGTGCCGCCGCTGCGCTGCGGGTGGTAGTACTCGGCCTGCGGAAAACCGTAGTCGATGAAGATCGCCAGGCCACGCTCAAGCCGCTCGGCGAGCGTCGCGACAAAGGCCAGCGCCTGCGGGTGGATCTCGGTCACGCTGCCGGGCGGCCAGACCGTTTCGCCCGGCGGGCGCAGCGCAGTCGGTTGATCGGCGAAGGTGAATGCGCCGTCGTGCAGCACCACCCCGCGCTCGCACCATTGCCGGCCGTCGAATGTGAGCAGCTTGGCCGGCATCGCGTCGAGCACCTCGTTGCCGACGACGACGCCCTGCATCACATCGGGCAGCCGGTCGATCCAACGCACCCGATCACCAAACGCGGCGAGCGTCGATTGCTGGCGCGCACGCAAAGCAACAGACACATCGATGATCGTGTAGCGCTCGACGGTGTCGCCGAGTTCGGCCAGCAGCGACAAGGCCAACGCGCCGGAACCGGCGCCAAATTCCCAGACCTCGTGTGAGCCGGCCGCATCGAGCCCCTGCCGCACCTGCGCCGACAGCGCGCGCCCGAACAGCGGCGACAACTCCGGCGCGGTGACGAAGTCGCTGCCCGATGCCGGCATCAGGCCAAACTGGCGGTCGCCGCGGCTGTAGTAACCCAGGCCGGGGGTGTACAGCGCCCAGTCCATGAACTTGTCGAACGGCACCCAGCCCCCAGCGGCTTCAATGCCGCGGCCGATCTGCGCTGCCAGATCCGTCATCGTGGTCGCGACCGCAGCCGTCGATACACTGTCGGGTTCATCTTTGTTCACCGCGCAGATTGTAGGAAGCCCATGTCCGACCGACCTGTAGTGCTCGTCACCGGCGCCGCCCGGCGGGTCGGCCGCGCGATCGCCCTCGACCTCGCCCGGCATGGCTTCGATGTCGCCGTGCATTACCGCCATTCCGCCGCCGACGCCCGCGCCACCGCGGCGCAGGCGCGTGGCCTGGGCGCGCAGGCGGCGGTCTTCGAGGCCGACCTTGCAGACGAAGCTGCGGCGCGTGCGCTGGTGCCCGCGGTGGTGGCGCAGTTCGGCCGCATCGACGCGGTCGTGAACAACGCCTCGGCCTTCGACCACGACGATGTGCAGCGGTTCAGCTACGCCCGGCTGCAAGCGCAGATGCTGGCCAATACCGCGCCGGCGGTCGTGCTCGCGCAGGCACTTCACGACGCACTGGCCGACGCACCAGCCAACGCGCTGCACGAGGCACCGCCCCGCAGCGGGCGCGCCGCTCGCTGCGGATGTGTGATCAACCTGCTCGACCAGAAACTCTGGAACCCGAACCCCGACCACTTTTCGTACACCCTGTCCAAGGCCGCGTTGCAGGCCGCGACGACGATGCTCGCGATGGCGCTGGCACCGCGCGTGAGGGTCTGTGGTATCGCGCCGGGCATCACGCTCGCTTCAGGGCCGATGAACGACGCCGAGTTTGAGCGGGCGCACAAGTTGACGCCGCTGCAGCGCGGCTCGACCCCAGAAGATATCGCCCGCAGCGTGCGCTTCTTGATCGAATCTCCCGCCATCACCGGTACCACGCTGCTCGTCGATGGTGGCCAGCATCTCACCGCGCAGCCGCGCGATGTGATGTTCCTCCAGACACAGCAGGCCACCAAAAACTGACATGCAGACTCTTCTCAACCACCCCAAGCTGGCCGACTGCCGGCGCCTGTTTTTGCACGATTACGAAGTGCGCATCAATATCGGCGTGCACGAATTCGAAAAACGCGGCGAGCAGCGGGTGCTGATCAATGTCGACCTGTTCGTGCCGCTGGCGCTGTCGACGCCGCACGAAGACCGCCTGCACGAGGTGCTGGACTACGACTTCATCCGCCGCTCGGTGCTGGAGCGTGTCGCGCGTGGTCACATCCATTTGCAGGAGACCCTTGCCGACGACGTGCTGGCGCTGATGCTGGCCCACCCGATGGTGCGTGCAGCGCGGGTATCGACTGAAAAACCCGATGTCTACCCCGACTGCAAGTCAGTTGGCTGCGAAGTCTTCGGCATCAAGGAAGCGCAATGAACTCGATCACCGATGGCGTTGCCGCGCGCAAGGCCAGCTTCGAGGCCAACAAGCTCAGCAAACGACTGCACCGCCATGTCGGCCGTGCGATTGCAGAGTTCAACATGATCGAGCCCGGCGACAAGATCATGGTCTGCCTGTCGGGCGGCAAGGACAGCTACGCGATGCTCGACATCTTGCTGTCGATGCAGCAGCGCGCGCCGGTGCCGTTTGAGCTGATCGCCGTCAACCTCGACCAGAAGCAGCCCGGCTTCCCAGAACATGTGCTGCCCGACTACCTGCGCTCACGTGGGGTGCCGTTTCATATCGAAGCGCAGGACACTTATTCGATCGTCAAGCGGCTGATCCCCGAAGGCCAGACGATGTGCTCGCTGTGCTCGCGCCTGCGCCGCGGCATCCTCTACCGCGTCGCCAGCGAACTCGGTGCGACGAAGATCGCGCTGGGCCACCACCGTGACGATATGGTCGTCACGCTGATGATGAACATGTTCTTCGGCGGCCGCCTGAAAGGCATGCCGGCCAAGCTGGTCAGCGACGACGGCCGCCATGTCGTGATCCGCCCGCTGGCCTATGTCGCCGAGGTCGACCTTGCGCGGTGGGCTGAAGCGCGCCAGTTCCCGATCATCCCGTGCACGCTGTGTGGCAGCCAGGACAACCTGCAGCGCGTGCAGGTGAAAAAGATGATCCTGGAGTGGGAGCGCCAGACGCCCGGGCGCATCGACAACATGTTCCGCGCGATGTCGCATGTCGTGCCATCGCACCTGCTTGACGAGCGCCTGTACCCGTTCACGGGCCTCAAACCGACCGGTGTCGCACAGCCCGACGGCGACCACGCTTTTGACGATGAACCTTGTGCGTCGCCGCAGACTCCAATTCGTTTGACGACCATCGATTGATGTTTCCTGGAGGGTTGAGCGTGACCACTTTTGCAGCCTCAACAACGCGGCGCCGGGCGCTGGCCGGTGTCACCCTCTCTGCGCTCGCCGTCACCTTGCTCGCCGGCTGCGCCGGCATCAGCATCTTGCGCAGCGAAGTGTCGAGCTTCGGCGAATGGCCGGCAGGCCGCGCGCCCGGCACCTACGCGTTCGAGCGCCTGCCCTCGCAGCAGGCACGCGCCGACTTGGCTGACCGGCTTGAAGCGGCAGCCGCCGTGGCCCTGGACGCAGCGGGCTTCAAGCCCGCCGCTGCCGGCACCGAGCCCGAAGTCATCGTCCAGCTCGGCTCGCGCTCGACGCGCACCGACGCATCGCCCTGGGACGACCCGCTCTGGTGGCGCGGCGGCGCGGGTGTCAGCCGTTGGCGCTACGGCCCCTGGACGAGCCCGCGCTGGGGGCTTTCGCTGCACATCGACGCACCGCGCTACGAACGCGAAGTGGCCCTGCTGCTGCGCGACCGCGTCAGCGGCAAGCCGCTGTACGAAACCCGCGCCAGCAACGATGGCGGCGCAGCCGCCAATAGCACTCTGATGGCGACGATGTTTCGCGCCGCGATGAGGGACTTCCCGTCGACCGGGCCTAACCCGCGGCCGGTGGATGTGCCGCTGGTCTTTTCAGCGCAGTGAATCTGTCAGCGCCGCGGCCAGTGCCACGGTGACTGGCGGCAGCAGCGCGGGGGCAGCCCCTTGCACCGTCGCGGCGGCGCCGCGGCCGGCGGCCGCAAGCTGGCGCAGGTCGGTTTCCCAGCCCTTGAATTTGTCGC
>JANPDN010000300.1:0-4489 GCA_031431555.1 Rubrivivax sp. | reverse complement strand
GCAGACCGCCGAATACGACGTCGGCTGGAATCTGGCGGTGGAGGACGTGATCCTCAAGCAGCTCGAAGGCGCCGGCAAGGGCAAGATGAATTTCTACGTCGGCAGCGACATCGAGTTCGTGATCCTCAACCCCACCGATCCTTGGAACGAGGTCGATGGCGAACGTGGCAGTGTCAAGAGCAAGCATCCGGCGTTCAACGACAAGGCGGTGCGCGACGCGATGAGCCTGCTCATCGACCGCAAGGGCATCGCCGAAGTGATCTATGGCCGCGGCGCGATCACCACTGCGAACTTCCTGAACAACCCGCCGCGCTTCCGCAGCGCGGCGATGAAGTTCGAGTTCAACCCGGAAAAGGCCAACCAGATCCTGGACGCCGCGGGCTGGCGAAGGGGCGCCGACGGCATCCGCGCCAAGGGCAACGACAAGCTCAAATTTGTCTACCAGACCTCGGTCAGCGTCCCGCGCCTGAAGTGCCAGGCGATCATCAAGGACGCCTGCACCAAGTCCGGCATCGAGCTCGAACTCAAGAGCATCGTGGCGTCGGTGTTTTTTGGCAGCGACTTTGCCAACCCGGATACCTATCAGAAGTTCTGGTCCGACATGCAGATGTTCACGACCACGATGACGCAGCCCGATCCGCAGACCTTCATGGAGCAGTTCACCACCTGGGAACTTGCGCAGAAGGCCAACAAGTGGGCCAGCCGCAACCTCGCGCGCTGGACCAGCCCCGAGTACGACGAGGCGCACAAGGCCGCCCAGGTCGAGCTCGATCCGGCCAAGCGCGCGGCGCTGTTCATCAAGATGAACGACCTCGTGGTCGGCGGCGGCCATGTCATTCCGCTGTTTGCGCGGCCGCGGCCGGTGGGCACCGTGAACAAGCTGGCCGCGCCGATCTCGGCCTGGGACAACCTCACGGCGTTCATGAACACCTGGTACAGGGACGCGTGATTTCCCGCCAAGCGGCGGTGCCGGATCCGCCGCCGCTTGGCTTGTTGCCCACCCAAGCAGTCCTGCGCCTGACCCGCACTTGCTCAACTACATCTTCCGCCGCTTGCTGATCGCCGTGCCCAGCCTGCTGGGCATCAGCATCGTGCTGTTCACCGTGCTCGCTCTGGCACCCGGCGACCCGTTCGAGGAACTGGCCACCAACCCCAACGTGCCGGCTGAAGTGCGCATGATGCTGCGCAAGCAGTTCGGGCTGGACGACCCGGTGTGGCAACGCTATCTGCATTGGCTAACGAGCATGCTCAGGGGCGACTGGGGCTTCAGCTTCCAGAGCCGCGTCAATGTCGACCAGTTGATCCTGCAGCGGCTGCCCACCACGATCGTGGTGATCGGCCTGTCGCAACTGCTGGCGATCCTGGTGGCGGTGCCGGTGGGCGTCTTGGCCGCGGTGAAGCCCTACTCCTGGTTCGACCGCATCGCCAGCACGATCGCGTTCATCGGTTTTTCGCTGCCGACCTTCTTCACCGGCATCGTATTCATCCTCTTCTTCAGCATCTACCTGGGCTGGTTCCCGTTTGTCTACCGCAGCGACATCTCGTCCACCGGCTGGATGTTCTTCTGGGAACACTTCAAACAAAGCATCATGCCGATCACGGTGCTGGGCCTGTTCCAGGCCGCGAGCATCATGCGTTATGTGCGCAGCGCCGTGCTCGACGTGATCCGGCTCGACTATGTGACCACCGCGCGCAGCAAGGGCCTGACCGAGAGCGTGGTCATCAACAAACATGTGGTGCGCAACGCGCTGATCCCGGTGGTCACGCTGGTGGCGCTGCAAATGCCCGCCGTGTTTGGTGGCGCCATCGTGACCGAGCAGATCTTCCGCATCCCGGGCATCGGCAGCCTGCTCATCGACGCCATCCTGCGTAACGACACACCGGTCATCATGGCGGTGACTTTTGTCCTCAGCTGCCTGGTGATCTTCTTCAACCTTCTCGCCGACATCATCTATGGCTGGCTCGACCCCCGCATCAGCTACCGATAGCCAGCAGCCGGACGCGGCGACCATGCGCCCCGGCCAGCTCGACGACGGTGCACGCGGCGTCGTGGGTCTGGCCACGCACCGCACCGCCGAGATGGCGGGGGCGCCGATCGGCCTTGTCGGAACCCGCAGCGTATCGCTCAGCGCCGACGCCTGGCGCCGCTTCAAGCGCCACCGTCTGGCCTACTGGAGCCTGTGGCTGCTCGGGCTGATGGTGCTGGCAGTGCTGCTGGGCCCGGTGTTCTACAAGGTCGGCATCAACGAGATCGACTTCCAGTCGACGCTGGCCGCGCCGAGTGCCAAACACCCGATGGGCACCGACGACCTCGGGCGCGACATCCTCGCCCGCGTGCTCTACGGCGGGCGCATCAGCCTGGCGGTGGGCTTGGCGGCGATGTTCATGGCCATCACCGTGGGCGTGATCATCGGCGCGGTGGCCGGCATGGCGCGCGGCTGGGTCGATGCGGCGCTGATGTGGGTCACCGACCTGTTCTTGAGCCTGCCGCAGCTGCCGCTCCTGCTGCTGCTGATCTTCCTCTTCCGCGACCCGCTGAAGAAGGCCTTCGGCCTCGAACTGGGCATCTTCATCCTCATCGTCGTCGTCATCGGGGGCTTTCGCTGGATGCCGGTGGCGCGCCTGGTGCGCGCGCAGTTCTTCAGCCTGCGCGAGAAGGAGTTCGTCGAAGCGGCGCGTGCGCTCGGCGCCTCCACCTCGCGCCAGGTGGTGCGGCATATCCTGCCCAACAGCCTCGGGCCGGTGATCGTGGCCGCCAGCATCGACGTGGCCGCGGCCATCATCACCGAGAGCACGCTGTCCTTCCTCGGCCTGGGGTTTCCGCCCGACATCCCCACCTGGGGCCGCATCCTCTACGACGGGCGCGACTACATGGACCTCGCCGTGCATTGGGCGATGTTCCCCGGCCTGGCCATCTTCCTGACCGTGCTGACGATCAACTTCATCGGCGACGGGCTGCGTGATGCGCTCGATCCCAGGCGGGTGCTCTAGAAATGGCACTGCTCGAAATCAAGGGTCTGAAGACCCACTTCAAGACTGACGACGGCTGGCTGCACGCCGTCGACGGCGTGGACCTCACCATCGATGCCGGTGAAACCGTGTGCGTGGTCGGCGAATCGGGTTGTGGCAAGAGCGTCACCGCCAAGACGGTGATGAAGCTCATCGACATGCCGCCGGGCAAGATCGTTGCCGGCCAGGTGCTTTGGCAGGGGCGCGACCTCGTGCCGCTCGGCCCGGCCGAGATGCAGAAGATACGGGCCAAGGAAATCGCCATCATCTTCCAGGAGCCGATGACGAGCCTGAACCCGGTCTACACCGTGGGCGAGCAGATTGCCGAGAGCGTGCGCCTGCACGAGGGCCTGTCCAAACGGGCCGCGCTCGAGCGCGCGGTGGAGATGCTCAAGCTGGTCAACATCCCGACGCCAGATCGCCGCATCAACGACTATCCGCACCAGTTTTCGGGCGGCATGCGCCAGCGCGTGATGATCGCCATCGCGTTGGCCTGCAACCCCAAGCTGCTGATTGCCGACGAGCCGACGACGGCGCTGGACGTCACCATCCAGGCGCAGATCCTCGACCTGATGCAGGAGCTCAAGGATCGCCTGGGCATGGCCGTGATGCTGATCACCCACGCGATGGGCGTGGTCGCCGAAGTGGCGCAGCGCGTGGTCGTGATGTACGCCGGCAAGGTGGTCGAAGAAGCCCCCGTGCGCGAGCTCTTCGGCAACCCCAAGCACCCCTACACCCAGGGCCTGATCCGCAGCATTCCGCGCATCGACACCGCCGCCATCCACAAGGTGCGGCTCGAGGCCATCCCAGGCACCGTGCCCAAGCTCATCGAGCCGGCTGAAGGCTGCCGCTTCGCCGGGCGCTGCAAGTACTACACGCCGCCCTGCAGCGCGGCCACGCCGCCGCTGATCCAGGTGGCTCCCGGGCACAAGGTGGCCTGCATCCTGCACTCGGCCGCGGCATGAGCACAGCAAGCACAACAAGCACAACGACCACGTCGGGCGAAGTCAACCCACCCCTGCTGCGGGTGAAGAACCTGGTCAAACATTTCCCGCTGCGCAGCGGCATCCTGCAACGTGTTGTCGAAAAGGTGCATGCGGTGGACGGCGTGAGCTTTGACCTCGCCGCCGGCGAGACGCTGGGCGTGGTCGGCGAATCGGGCTGCGGCAAGAGCACCACCGGGCGCTGCATCCTGCGCCTGATCGAACCCACTTCGGGCGAGCTGTGGTTCGAAGGCAAGGACGTGGTGGCGGCCAGCAGGGACGAACTGCGCGCGCTGGCGCGCGACATGCAGATCATCTTCCAGGACCCCTACGCCAGCCTCAACCCGCGCATGACGGTGGGCGCCATCGTGGGCGAAGCACTCACCATCCACAAACTCGCAAAAACGGCGCAGGAATACGAGGAGCGCATCGTGCAGCTGCTCGAAACGGTGGGCCTGTCGCCGGACCACATGCGCCGTTATCCGCATGAGTTTTCG
>JANPDN010000299.1:0-7423 GCA_031431555.1 Rubrivivax sp. | reverse complement strand
TGCTGCGCCATGTCTACCTGCCGTCGGCGACGAGCTGGGTTTTTTCGAGCCTGCACACGAGTGTCGGGCTGGCATTTGTCGGCGCCGTCGTCGGTGAATACCTCGGCTCGAGCCAGGGCGTGGGTTACCTCATCCTGCAGGCCGAAGGCACGTTCGACATCAACACCGTGATGGCCGGCATCCTGGTGCTGACCGCCTTTGCACTGGTGCTCGACGGCGCCGTTGGCCGCATCGAAAAGCGGCTGATGAAGTGGCAACCTCGCGCCGGCGAAACCGAAAAACTCTGACACCGCGGCGACATCCGATTGTCATAACCTTGCGCGTCTGAACCTGGAGCAACTGATGGCCAAAGACTTCGACCTGATGGAAGACAGCAACCGCTCGGCGAACCCGAGCATCCATGACGTGATGAGCCCGTCGCGGCGCACCGTGTTGCGCGGCGGCGCGGCCGCTTCGGTGGCCGGCCTGCTGGCGCCGCTGTCGGGTTGCGCAACGCTGTTCGGCGACCCAGCCCCGATGCTCGGCTTCAAGGGCATCCCGCCTGGCGCCGGCGACAAACTGGTCGTTGCCAGCGGTTATGTGGTCCAGGTCATTGCGCAGTGGGGCGAGCCGGTCGGCATCGCCGGCAACATGCCGGCTTTCAAGGCCGACGCGTCCAATACCGCGTCTGAGCAGGCGGTGCAGATGGGCATGCACCACGACGGCATCGAGTTTTTCCCGCTGACCGGCAGCAACAGCCACGGCCTGTTGATGCAGAACCACGAATACACCGACGACGGCCTGCTGCATGTCGGCGGGCTGGTGCCGTGGACGGCCGAGAAGGTCAAAAAATCGCAGGCCGCGCATGGCCTGTCGGTGATCGAAGTCCGGCTCGAAGCCAACGGCTGGCAGATGGTGCGGCCTTCTCGCTATGCACGCCGCTTCACCGGCAATACGCCGTTTGCGATCGGTGGGCCGGCCGCCGGCCACACGATGATGAAAACCGCGGCCGACCCCGCCGGCGCGCTGGCGCTGGGCACCTTGAACAATTGCGCGAGCAGCCAGACACCCTGGGGCACCTACTTGTCGGGCGAAGAAAACTTTGCCGGCTATTTCAGTGCCGGCGAAAAGCCGACCGAACACGAACGCCGCTGGGGCATCCGCAACAAGGGTTGGGGCTACCGCTGGCACGAACATGACGACCGCTTCGACACGACCAAAAACCCCAACGAGCCGAACCGCTTCGGCTGGGTCGTCGAAGTCGATCCGGCCGACCCGACGAGCACGCCCGTCAAGCGCACCGCGCTGGGCCGCGCAGCACATGAAGGCGCCTGGGTGGCGGTCACTCAAGACGGCCGCGCAGTGGTCTATTCGGGTGAGGATTCGCGCTTCGAGTACATCTACAAATTTGTCAGCCGCGACCGCATCGCGGCGGCGGGCAACGGCATGAGCAAAGCACAGGCGAATCGCACCCTGCTCGACCATGGCACCTTGTACGTGGCACGTTTTGACGGCGATGGCAGCGGCCAATGGATCGCGCTGACGCAGGGCCAGGGGCCCTTGACCGCGGCGAACGGTTTTGCCGACCAGGGCGAGGTCCTGATCAAGTCGCGCCAGGCCAGCGACCTGCTCGGTGCGACCAAGATGGACCGCCCGGAGTGGCTGGCCATCGATGCCCGCAGCGGCTGGGTCTATTGCACGCTGACCAACAACTCTTCGCGCGGCGCCAAGGACATGCCGGGTGTGGACGCCGCCAATCCGCGTGCGAACAACACCATGGGCCAGATCATCCGCTGGAAGGAGGCCGGTGACTTCGACGCCACCCGCTTCAAGTGGAACCACCTCGTGCTCGCTGGCGACCCGGCCAACGAACGCCCCGAAGCCAAAGGCAATATCAAGGGCGACATCTTCGGCTGCGCCGACGGCATCGGCTTCGACCCGCGTGGCGTGCTGTGGATCCAGACCGATGCCCACGCGACGCAGATGTACAAGGGCGAATTCGAGCGCATCGGCAACAACCAGATGCTGGCCTGCGACCTGGCCAGCGGCGAGATCCGCCGCTTCCTGACCGCACCGACCAACAGCGAGGTCACCGGCGTCACCTTCACGCCCGACGGCCGCACGCTGTTCATCAACGTGCAGCACCCCGGCGAGACCCCCAGCGACCGCAGCGACCCGGCCGAGCCGGCCAAATATTCCAACTGGCCCGACTTTGCGCCGGGCGGCCGGCCACGATCGTCAACGGTCGTGATTCGCAAAGCAGATGGCGGTGTGATCGGCAGTTGACCGCGGTCGAAGCTAGGGGGTCCGCCGGGATGGGGGATTGACCCTGCACCGAACGCAGCAAAACATCGCGGCATCAACCCTGGAGCCCGCCATGTCATTGCGCATCAACATCACCCGCCCCGCCCGCCACGCTTGTCGGGCGGCGCTGACCGCCGTCGCGTTGGCGGCCACGCTGCCGGCATCGGCCGCGGTCACGTTCTACGACAACCTGGCCGGCTTTGTGGGCGCCAGCACGTCGACGCTGCAGGCGACATTTGAAGGCTTCAGCACCGCTGCAGACACCCCGGGCATCGCCAACCCGTACACCGAAGGCAGCGTCACTTTCACGGACCCGAGCAATCTCTACATCGCCGTCGCCGGTGGCCTCGCCGCCACCCTGGACTTCGATGTCGCGCCGACATCCAACGTGCTCACCGTCAGCGGCAATGAAGATATCGCGATGACCTTCGCCGGCCCGGCGCCCACCGCGGTCGGCTTCACGTCGATCACCAACCAGTTTGCAGCGCCGGTGGTCGAGGTCTACGACACCGCCAACCTGCTCATCGGCAGTTATGTGCTGACCCAGGGGCCGGCGACGATCGGCTTTGTCGGCATCACCTCCAGCGTGGGCATCGGCCGCGTGCAATGGGTGCCGACCAGCGGCGGCGTCAAGGACACCGCGCTCGACAACATCCATGTCGGTCAAGTGCCGGAGCCTTCGACCTGGATTCTGCTGCTGGCCGGAGGCGCCGCGGTGCTGGCCGCGGGCGCGCGGCGCCGGCGGGCGCTGGCGCTCGTAGCGGCTTCGTAGCCGCTCAGGTCAAACGGTAGACATCAAGCACCACCTGGCGCGCGGCGCGCTGGCCGGCGGCGATGGCCATCACCTTGTTGAGGTGCAACCAGGCCGGCGCGCCGGTGGTGAAGCGCATCAGGGTGCGAAAAAAATATTCGTCGCGCTCGACCGGCTCGCCGCGCAGCAGGCGCGCCATGACCTCGGGCGACGCATGCCGGATGCCGTCGCTCTGGACTTCGATCAGCGCCCCGTCGCGGCTGCGGATGACGTAATGCGCGGCGATGTCGAGCACGCCGTCGGCGCGCTGCACCTGCCAGTCGACACCACCTTCGACGAGGCTGCCGTTGAGCTCGGGGCCGACAACGCTACCGCCGCCCAGCGCTACGTAGCGCCGCTCGCCATGTTTGGCCGGGCCGCCCAGCGACACCACCGGACCGACGTCGCAGCGCACCTGCGTCATGTAGACCAGGGCCGGCGGTGCGGGGGTCGATGTGAGGTTCGATACTGCGGTCGTTGGCTGCATGGGGTTCAGGTCGGTTTGCCGCGAAATGGGTAGAGGTGTTCGAACTCGAGCCGGGTGCGCAGAAAACGCGACTGTGCCTGCATCTGCCGGTACTGCCGGTACTGCGCCAGTTCACGCGCGCGCTCGAGGTGGCCGAGCGCCTGGGCGCTGTCACGGCGCGCCGCCCAGGTGCGATGCAGGCCGGAGTGGACGCGGATGCGCAGGCCGATTTCGTGCCCCGCACCCAGCCGCGCACCAGCCTTGTCGAGATGCAGCAACGCGGCGGCGCTGTCGCCCGCAGCCAGGCGCGCTTCGGCGATGAGCAGATTGAGTTGGCGGCAGTGCGCCCACAGGCCGGTGCTCTCGGCTTCAGCAGCGGCAGGGGCCAGCAGCGCCAAGGCGCTCGCGGTGTCGCCGCGCATCATCGCGACTTCACCCAGGTGTACGTCGGCAAAGGCCTTCAGTCGCGGGTCGTTCAGCGTGCGCGCGATTTCCACGCTGCGGTCCAGGCTGGCCTGGGCGTGGTCCATCGCCTCGGCCGCGCCCGCCGCATCGCCGCCCTGGGTGGCCAGGCGCACGAGTTGCAGGCACACCGAGGTGTGGTTGTTGCGCGCCGTGGCCTCCAGTCGCAACTGCTCGGGCAGGCCTTGAAAGAGGCCGATCAATTCGGCCAGCAAGCGCTGCCCGGCCCAGGCGTCACCGAGCAGCGCAAAGCAGATCGCCACCGAGCCGCGGCCGCGCACATGGCTGGCCAGCGTGCCTGAGCGGGTGGCTTGCGAGAGCAGCCGGCGCAGGTGTTCGATGGCTTCGTCGAAGCGCGCCAGTTCGCCGGCAGCAACGACGCCGATGGCCAGCATGTCGAAGCGGCCGGCATCGTCAGCGTGGCTGCCTGCCGGGTCGATGAGCTGGCCGACCAGCGTGGCGGCTTCGTCGAGTTCACCGAGGCGGTAAGCCGACAGGCACCGCAGGCGGGCAATCTCGGCACCTTCGACACTGTCGCCCTGCGCGTCGGGCAAGGCCCGCAGGGTTTGCAGCGCGACGTCAAAACGGCCGCTGTCGAAGGCCGCGCGGGCGGCTGCGACGGTGGGCGGTGCAACCATCGGCACACGGCCGTTGGGGCAGCGATGCCGGCGCGCTATTTGGCCGTCGGCATCGTGAACTCGGCACCCTTGCCGATGCTCTCCGGCCAGCGCTGCATGATGCTTTTTTGCTTGGTGTAAAAGCGCACGCCCTCTTCACCGTAGGCATGCATGTCGCCGAAGAGGCTGCGTTTCCAGCCACCAAAACCATGCCAGGCCATCGGCACGGGAATAGGCACATTGATGCCGACCATGCCGACCTGCACCCGCCGGCTGAATTCGCGCGCGACACCGCCGTCGCTGGTGAAACACGACACGCCGTTGCCAAACTCGTGGTCGTTGACGAGCTGCAGCGCTTCGCCAAAATCTTTGGCGCGCACGCAGGCCAGCACCGGGCCGAAAATCTCTTCCTTGTAGATGCGCATCGACGCCGTGACATGGTCGAACAGGGTGCCGCCCGTAAAAAACCCGGCCTCGTGCCCGGCGACCTGATGGCCGCGGCCGTCGACGACGAGCTTGGCGCCCTCGGCGACGCCGACGCCGATGTAGTTCTCGATGCGGTCGCGCGCTTCGCGAGTGACGATGGGGCCCATCTCGGCATCGAGCTGCATGCCGTTCTTGATCTTCAAGGCCTTGGCGCGCTCGGCCAGCAGCGGCACTATTCTGTCGGCGACATCACCGACCAGCACTGCCACGCTGATCGCCATGCAGCGCTCACCAGCCGAGCCGTAGGCGCTGCCGATGAGGGCGTCAACGGCCTGGTCGATGTCGGCGTCGGGCATCACGACCATGTGGTTCTTGGCGCCGCCCAGCGCCTGCACCCGCTTGCCATGCTGGGCGCCAGTTTGGTAGATGTACTGCGCAATCGGCGTCGAGCCGACGAAGCTGAGTGCCTTGACATCCGGGTGTGTGAGCAGCGCGTCGACCGCGACCTTGTCGCCCTGGATGACGTTAAAAACCCCATCCGGCAGGCCGGCTTCTTTGAGCAGCTCGGCCATGAACAGCGAGGGCGATGGGTCGCGCTCGCTGGGCTTCAAGATGAAGCTGTTGCCGCAGGCCAGCGCCACCGGGAACATCCACAACGGCACCATGCACGGGAAGTTGAATGGCGTGATGCCGGCAACCACGCCGAGCGGCTGGCGCAGCGCCCAGTTGTCGATGCCGGTGCTGACCTGGTCGGTGAAATCGCCCTTCAGCAGTTGCGGGATGCCGCAGGCAAATTCGATGATGTCGATGCCACGCGTGACCTCGCCCTGGGCATCGGTGAAGACCTTGCCATGTTCGGCGGTGATCATCGCGGCGATGGCGTCGCGGTGCTGGTTCATCAGCTGCAAAAACTGGTTCAGCACGCGCGCTCGGCGGATCGGCGGGGTGTCGCCCCAGGCCGGCTGCGCGGCTCGCGCGGCAGCGACCGTGGCCGCCACGTCGTCAGCACTGGCCAGGTGCACCTCGCGCGCGATGGCGCCGGTGGCCGGGTTCCACACCGCCTGCGTGCGCGTGCCGCTGCCGGCGCTGCGCGTGCCGCCGATCCAATGGCCGACGTTGGTGGTGGTGGTAAAGGCTTCGGGGGCGCCCATGGTCGTATCTCCTGATGTCGCAGCGGTGAGAGCCCGAGTCTAGACAATTGCCCGCCACGGCCGGCCATGCACTTGTCAACTGGCCGCCGCGGCCGCCCCAGCGCTTGGGTCAGCGGGGCCGATCGGAATGCGCCGGCGCGTCGATCGCGACCCGCCGCCTTGTGGGCGCTGCCGAACAGTTTCGCGGCTGGGATAAACTGTGGAAACGTTTACACCTGCCGCTCGCACACACGCTGGCGCGCTCAAACACCATGGCTCAAGGATTCCCAGCGGGCTTTTTGTGGGGCTGTGCGACTTCGGCCTACCAGGTTGAAGGGTCGCCGCTGGCCGATGGCGCCGGGCCCAGCATCTGGCATCGTTTTGTGCGCACGCCGGGCCGGGTTCTCAACGGCGACACCGGCGACATCGCCTGCGATCACTATCGCCGGATGCGCGACGATGTGGCGCTGATGCGTGACCTGGGCCTGACGGCCTACCGCTTCAGCATCGCCTGGGGCCGCGTGATGCCCGAGGGCCGAGGGCGCGTCAACCCGGCCGGACTCGGCTTCTACGACCGCTTGGTGGACGAACTGCTGCGCGCCGGTATCACGCCGATGGCCACGCTGTTCCACTGGGACCTGCCTGCTGCGCTCGATGATCGTGGCGGCTGGCTCAACCCGGACATCGCCGACTGGTTTGCCGACTACGCCACCACGGTCTACAAGGCGCTGGACGACCGGGTGCCCTTGTGGACGACGCTGAACGAGCCCTGGGTCGTGGCCGACGGTGGTTATATGCACGGCGTGCTGGCGCCCGGCCACCGCAGCATCCACGAAGCCGCGGTCGCGGCGCACCACCTGATGCGTGCGCATGCGCGGGGCGTGCAGGCGTATCGCGCGGTAGGCAAACACCAAGTCGGGCTGGTCGTCAATATCGAACCCAAGCACCTCGGCGCGCAGGCGTCAGACGCCGACCGTCACGCACGCGGCCTGGCCGATGCGTACATGAACCGCCAGTACCTCGATCCCGCCCTGCTCGGCCGCTACCCCGATGAACTGCGCGAAGTCTTCGGCCAGGCCTGGCCGGACTGGCCCGCCGCCGAGGTCGAGGCCCTCAAGGTGCAGATCGATTTTCTCGGCCTCAACTACTACACACGCAGCGTCGTCCGGCATGACCCCCGTTATGTAGCTTTCACCAAGGATCGTTGTCACCATTTGCATTCGTCGATATTCCTCGAGCAACAAGCTCT
>JANPDN010000298.1:0-9814 GCA_031431555.1 Rubrivivax sp. | reverse complement strand
GGCAAGACCGAAGAGCGCGACGGCGCGCTGTGGCTGCGCACCACCGACTACGGCGACGACAAAGACCGCGTGATGCGCAAGTCCGACGGCAGCTACACCTACTTCGTGCCCGACGTGGCCTACCACCTGCACAAGTGGGAGCGTGGCTTCGTCAAGGTCATCAACGTGCAGGGCGGCGACCACCACGGCACCGTCGCGCGGGTGCGTGCCGGCTTGCAGGCCGCAGACGCCGGCGTACCAGCGGGCTACCCCGACTACGTGCTGCACAAGATGGTCACCGTGATGCGTGGCGGGCAGGAGGTGAAGATCTCCAAACGGGCCGGCGCCTACGTGACGCTGCGTGACCTGATCGACTGGACCAGCCGCGACGCGGTGCGCTTTTTCCTGGCCAACCGCAAGGCCGACACGGAGTTTGTCTTCGACGTCGATCTGGCGCTCAAGGCGAATGACGACAACCCGGTTTTTTACGTCCAGTACGCGCATGCGCGCATCTGCTCGGTGATCAACCAATGGGGCGGCGATGGCGCGGCCCTGGAGCAGGCTGATCTGGCACTGCTGACCGCGCCGAGCGAGAGTGCGCTGATGCTCAAGCTGGCCGAGTACCCCGCGATGCTCGCGCGCGCCGCGGCCGAACTGGCGCCGCACGATGTCGCGTTTTATCTGCGCGAGCTGGCCGCGGCTTTCCACACCTACTACGCGGCCGAGCGTTTCCTGGTCGACGACGCGGCGTTGGCGCGTGCGCGCGTCGCGCTGCTCGCCGCGGTGCGCCAGGTGCTGCGCAATGCGCTGGCGCTGCTCGGCGTCAGCGCGCCGGATTCGATGGGCCGCGAGCCGACACCAAACGCCGTTGTGGCAACTGAACAATGATCAAGTCTGAACGTGGTGGTTTTGTCCTTGGCCTGATCGTCGGCCTGCTCATCGGGCTGGCGCTGGCGCTGGGAGTCGCGCTGTATGTGACCAAGGTGCCGGTGCCTTTTGTGAACAAGGTGCCGCAACGCACGCCTGAGCAAGACGCCGCCGAGGCCGAACGCAACAAGACCTGGGACCCGAATGCGCCGCTGGCCGGCAAAGCCCCGGTGAAGGCGGTGACGCCGGCGGCGCCGGCGGTTGCGCCGACTGCGGCCGCATCGGTCGCAACCCCGGCGGCCAAACCGCCCGCCGCCGCGGCCCCACGCGACCCGGCGGCGATCCTCGCGGGCGCTGCGCCGACGTCAGCGACGTCGCCCGCGGCCATGGCCGCATCGGCGCCGCGGTCAGCCAAACCGGGGGCTGATCCGTTCATCTACTTTGTCCAGGCCGGCGCTTTCCAGCGCGCCGAGGACGCTGAGGCGCAACGCGCGAAGGTCGGCATGTTGGGTATCGAATCGAAGATCATCGAACGCGAGCAGGCCGGCCGCACTGTGTATCGCGTGCGCGTCGGTCCGTTCGAAAAACAAGCCGATGCCGATGGCGCCAAGGAGCGCCTGGGTGGCGCCGGCGTCGATGCGGTGCTGGTGCGTGTGGAGCGCGTGGCGCGATGACCCGTGGCACCACGCGCCAGGCAAACGCGGATCGCGCGCCGATCAAGCGCCGATTGAACTCCGGCGCCACGCCCCAACTCCACCCTCTTCCAGATCTTGTTGTCCACACCGTTGCGAGAGCCCTTATCCATGAACCGTCGTGATTTTTCCGCCTTGATTGGCGTGGCTGGTGTCGGCCTCGGAGCCACCCGCAGCGCCCTGGCCCAGGGTGGGCCTGTCGAAGGCACCCACTACGTGCGCCTGTCGCCACCGGCTTCGGTGCTGGCGCCGGCAGGCAAGATCGAAGTCGTCGAGTTTTTCTGGTACGGCTGCCCGCATTGCAATGCCCTCGAGCCGACCCTGGACGCCTGGCTCAAGACCCTGCCGGCCGATGTCGCGTTCCGGCGCGTGCCGGTGGGTTTTAGCGTGGTGCACGAGTCGCACCAGCGGCTGTTTTATGCGCTCGAAGCGATGGGCCAGCTCGAAGCGCTGCACAAGCGTGTTTTTGCTGCCATCCACACCCAGCAGCAGCGCCTGGACAAAGAAAGCGACCAGGCCGCGTTTGTCACCAAAAACGGCGGCGACGGGGCGAAGTTCACCGAGATGCTGAAGTCGTTTTCGGTGCAGACCAAGGCCAAGCAGGCCAAGCAGTTGTCGGCCGCGTACAAGATCGACGGCGTGCCGGCGCTCGGTGTGCAGGGCCGCTTCTACACCGCCGGCTCGCTCGCCGGCGGCAACAGCCAAGCGCTGGCGGTGACCAATTTCCTGATCGACCGGGTGCGCAAAAACGCCTGATGCGGCACGGCGCACGCCGACTCTGGCGGCGCTGTGGTTGTGAGCGAGATCACGCGGCTTGGTAAGAGCTTGTGGCTAGAATGGTCTGCAATTTCCATGCCGCACATATGTTTCGCTTGCCCCGCCTGCCCCGCCCGCTTTCCCAGCCGCTGCTGAACGCCACCGCCGTCGTGGTGAGCTTGGCGGCGGCCTTGGGCGCTGTCAGCCCGGCCCACGCCGAAAAGGCCGACCGCAGCAAGCCGATGGTCATCGAGGCCGACAAACCCGGCAGTGTCGACGTGCAGCGCCAGATCGTCGTCTTCAACGGCAACGTCGTGATCTCGCAGGGCACGATGGTCATCCGCGCCGACCGCGTCGAGGTCCGCGAAACACCGGACGGCTACCGCACCGCCAACGCCATCGGCGCCCCCGGCCGGCCGGCAAGTTACCGGCAGAAGCGCGATACCGGCGACGAGTCGGTCGAAGGTTTTGCCGACCGCATCGAATTCGACGCCCGCGCCGACGTGCTGCGCTTCAGCGGCAACGCCTCGGTACGGCGGCTGCGCGGGGCGCTCGCCGCTGACGAGATCACCGGCGGCGCGATCGTTTGGGACAACAACGCCGAAGTCTTCAGCGTGCAAGGCGGCGCACCGTCGGCGGCCAACCCGGCCGGCCGCGTGCGAGCGGTGCTCAGCCCGCGCGCCGATGCGGCCTCGGCGCCCGCGACCAGCTTGCCTGCCGCGGCCCCGCTGCGGCCTTCAAAGACCCTCGGGGAAGGCAAGTGAGCGCGGCGGCCAGCCGGCTGGAGGCGCGTGGCCTCCAGAAGAGCTACGGCGCGCGCAAGGTGGTCAAGGATGTGCACCTGGCCGTCGCCGCCGGCGAAGTCGTCGGCCTGCTCGGCCCCAACGGCGCGGGCAAGACGACCACTTTCTACATGGTCGTCGGACTCGTGCGTGCCGACGCTGGGCAGATCCTGATCGACGGCGCGCCGATCCAGGACCGCCCGATCCACCAGCGTGCGCGCCTGGGCCTGTCGTACCTGCCGCAGGAGGCGTCGATCTTCCGCAAGCTCAGCGTCGAGGAAAACATCCGCGCCGTGCTCGAGTTGCAAGTCGGGCCCGATGGCCGCCGCCTGAGCAAAACGCGCATCGACGAACTGCTCGACGGCCTGCTGCGCGACCTGAGCATCGACAAGCTTCGCGACACCCCGGCGCTGGCGCTGTCGGGCGGCGAGCGGCGGCGTGTCGAGATCGCACGCGCGCTGGCGACCCAGCCGCGTTTCATCCTGCTCGACGAGCCTTTTGCCGGTGTCGACCCGCTGGCCGTGATCGAGATCCAGCGCATCATCGGCTTCCTTCGCGCGCGTGGCATCGGCGTGCTCATCACCGACCACAACGTGCGCGAAACGCTCGGCATCTGCGACCGCGCCTACATCATCAGCGAAGGCAGCGTGCTCGCCGAAGGCCGGCCGCAGGACATCATCGACGACCCCCAGGTGCGACGTGTCTACCTGGGCGAACACTTCAAGATGTAGCCGCCCGCGGCGCCGACGATGAAAGTGAGCCTGCAGGTCCGCCTGTCGCAGCACCTGGCGCTGACGCCGCAGCTGCAGCAGTCGATCCGGCTGCTGCAGCTGTCGACGCTGGAGCTGCACCAGGAAGTCGAGCAGATGCTCGAGCAGAACCCGTTTCTCGAAACCGAGGACGAGGGCGGCTCGGCCTGGGAGCTGCCGCTGGACCGCGGCCCGGCACCCGACCGCGCGACGACCGCCGAAGCCGACGTCAATCGCGGCGAAGTCGGCGCCGAGGCCGAAGGTGCCGGCCTGGCCGATCTCGGTGCCGCCGACTTTGCTGGCAGCGAACGCGAAGACTGGGCCAACGGCACCGAGGGTGACGACTTCGACGGCATCCGCGAGCTGCCTTCGCTCGGCACCGCCGCTGCGTCGGCCGGCGGCTCCGGCGAGCCTGACGACGACTTCGAGCCGCAATCCGCGCGCATCGCCCACACCAGCCTGGCCGACCACCTGCGCGCGCAATTGCCGGGCCTGCGCCTGCCTGGCGGCGATGCAGCGGCGGTGTTGATGCTCATCGAGTCACTCGATGCTGATGGTTACCTCGCCGACCCGCTCGAAGAAATCGCCGCGGCCTTGGCCCCGGCTGCCGACGACGACATGCTCGACGACGTCATGAGCCGGCTGCGCTGCGCGCTGCACTGGCTGCGCCGGCTCGACCCGCCGGGCCTGGGCGCGCGGTCCTTGGGTGAATGTCTGCAATTGCAGTTGACCCTCGCGCCGCCGTCGGAGGCGCGGGCGATCGCGATCACGATCTGCTCAGCGCACCTGGAGCTGCTGGCGCGGCGCGACCTGAAGAAGCTCAGCGCCATCACCGGCGCCGACGAGGCCTTGCTGCGCCAGGCGCAGGCGCTGATCGTCGCCTGCGAGCCCAAACCCGGGCGCGCGTTCACCAACACCGACTCGCAGATCGTCGTGCCCGACGTCATCGTGCAGCGCTCGGGCCGCACGCTGAAGGTTTCGCTGAACCCCGACGTGATGCCCAAGCTGCGCATCAACGACCTCTACGCGGCGGCGCTGCGCGGGCCCAAAAACGGCGCCACCGCGGGGCTGTCGACGCGGCTGCAGGAAGCGCGCTGGTTCATGAAAAATATCCAGCAGCGCTTTGACACCATCCTGCGTGTGAGCAAGGCCATCGTCGAGCGTCAGCGGGCGTTTTTCATGCACGGCGAGATCGCGATGAAGCCGCTCGTGCTGCGCGAGATCGCCGACGAACTCGGCCTGCACGAGTCGACCATCTCGCGCGTGACGACCGCCAAATACATGGCCACGCCGGGCGGCACGTTTGAGCTGAAGTATTTTTTTGGCTCGTCGCTGCACACCGAAGCTGGCGGCAGCGCATCGAGCACCGCGGTGCGCGCGCTGATCAAGCAGTTCGTGGCCGCCGAGAACAGCGACAAACCACTCTCCGACGGCGCGCTGAGCGCGATGCTCGAAGAGCAGGGCATCCAGGTCGCGCGGCGCACCGTCGCCAAATACCGCGAGGCGCTGAAGATCGCGCCGGCCAATCTGCGCCGGCCAATCTAGGGGCGGCACCACCCGCCGCGGCGGCGCCAGCGTGGTAAACCTCTGACCGCAGCGTCAGCCAGAGAAATCGCCATGAACAAGATGAAACACCTCAGCGTGATGGACGGCGCTTTCCTGCACATGGAAAGCGCAGAGATGCCGATGCACATCGGCAGCCTGCATATCTTCGAGCCGCCGGCCGGCCACGAAGCCAACTGGTACGAAGAGGTCAAGGCGCATGTGGCCAAGCGCATGCACCTGGCCGCGGTCTTCACACGCAAGCTCGCGCTGATGCCCTTCGACCTGGCCAACCCGATCTGGATCGAAGACGACGATATCGATCTCGACTACCACATCCGGCATACCGTGTTGCCCAAGCCGGGCACCACCGCGCAGCTCGAGGCGCTGGCCGCACGGCTGCACTCGACGACGCTCGACCGCAGCCGCCCGCTGTGGGAGTTTTATGTCATCGAAGGGCTTCAGAGCGTCGACGGCCGGGCGCGTTTTGGCTTCTACGCCAAGGTCCACCACGCCGCGGTCGACGGCCAGGCCGGGGTGGCGCTGGCGAGCGCGGTTTACGACCTCACCGCCGAGCCGCGCGTGGTGCGTGCACCGCGCCCGCGGCGCGTCAACCGCTACCAACTCGGCGTCGCCGAACTGGCCATGGCCGGGCTGGAAAACCAGGCCGAGCAGGTCGTCGAGCTGGCCAAGCTGGCGCCACAGATCCTGCGCGCGGCCTGGGCCGGCATCCAGGCTGCGGTCATCGCGCGCCGGTCAGCTGGCGCGGTAGACAAGGGCAGCGCAGCGGCAGCGGCAGCGGCAGCAACGCCCAAGGCGGCGCGGCGCTTCAAATTTGCACCGGCGACACCCTTCAACACCAGCATCACCAACCAGCGCCGCTTCGCCGGCGTGTCCTTGCCGCTGGACGAGGTCAAGGCCATCGGCCGAGTGCATGGCGCTTCGATCAACGACATGGTGCTGTGGCTGTGCAGCACGGCGCTGCGCGGCTATCTCAAGGATTCAGGCGAGCTGCCCGAAGCCAGCCTCGTGGCCGGCGTGCCGGTCTCGCTGCGCGCCGAAGGCGACACCAGCGCCAACAACCAGGTCACCGGCACCCTGCTCGACCTCGGCACGCAGGTCGCCGACCCGCTGCAGCGGCTGGCCGCGATCATGGCTGCCAGTGCGGTGATGAAGCGCCAGCTCGGCGCTTTTCGCGATCTCATCCCGACCGACTTCCCGTCGCTCGGGTCACCCTGGTTGTTGAGCGGCCTGGCGTCGCTGTATGGCCGCAGCCGCATCGCCGACCGCCTGCGCGTGGCCAACGTCACGATCAGCAATGTGCCGGGGCCAAAGGTGCCGCTGTACATGGCCGGCGCGAAGATGCTGAACTACCTGCCGGTGTCGATCGTCGTGCATGGCGTCGCACTGAACATCACCGTGCAGAGTTATATGGGCCAGCTCTGTTTTGGCCTCATCGCCTGCCGCCGCGCGGTGCCCGATCTGCCCGAGCTGGCCAAGCAGTTGAGCCAGGCCTTTGTGACGCTGCAAAAGCTCGCCGTACCGGTGGTCGAGGTGGCCGTCGAACGCGCGGTGCAGGTCGCGTCGGCTGCACTACCGGCGACCGCCAAAAAACCCAGGGCGCGAAAGGCCACCGCACCCGTGGCGCCGAAGCCCGCGGCGAAGCAAAAGCCGCCGGCCAAAGCGCGCGCGCGCAGCATCGGCAAACCGGCGCTGAAGGTCGTTGCGCAACCCAAACGCGCCGCCGCTTGAAGCTCGACACCACGACCCTCTTCCTGCCCTGCGCGGGTGGCGCCGAGGCGCTGCTTGCCGACGAGGTGCAGCGCATCACCGGGCGCGCCGGCGAGGCCACCCGCGGCGGCGTCTGGGTTGAAGGCGACGCGCGCACCGCGATGCAGCTCAATCTGGAAAGCCGCCTCGCGCAGCGGGTGCTGTGGCCGCTCATCGACGGCCACTACCGCGACGAACACGACCTCTACGACATCGCCCGCCATGTAGCCTGGCCGGACTGGATCACGCCGGCGCAGACCCTGCGGGTCGATGTCAACGCCAGGCTAAGCCCGCTGCGCAGCCTGAATTTCGCCGCGCTGCGCATCAAGGACGCCGTCTGCGATGTGCTGCGCGAAGCCACCGGCGAGCGCCCGAGCGTGGACACGCACCATCCCGACCTGCCGCTGATGTTGTACCTCGGGCCCGAACACGCCACGCTGTATGTCGACACCTCGGGCGAGGCGCTGTTCAAACGCGGCTGGCGTGATGCCCAGCGCGGCAAGCTCGGCCGCGACGATGTCAAAGGCGAAGCGCCGCTCAAAGAAACCCTCGCCGCGGCGATGCTGGCCAGCGCCGGCTGGCAGGGCCGCGCCGAAGACGGCCCGCTGTTCGACCCCTGCTGCGGCGCCGGCACGATTGCCATCGAAGCCGCGCAGATGGCCTGCGGCATCGCACCCGGTGCGATGCGCCGCTTTGCCTTCGAGCGCATGTTGCCGTTCAAGGATTTGATGGCCGACTGGCGCGAACTTCAAGCTGCGGCGAGGGCCCGAGTCCACGCCCCCACAGTGCCGATCTTCGCCGGCGACGTGAGTTTTCGCATGACCGACTTTGCCACCCGCAACGCCGCGCGTGCCGGTGTCGGCCACGCGATCGAATTCAAGACTGCCGATGCGTTGCAACGTTTGGCACCGGCTGCCGCCGGCACGCTGATGCTCAACCCGCCGTATGGCGAACGCATCGCGGCCAAGGGCACTGGCTCAGGCACCGAAGCGAGATCGGGCGGTGCCGGCGGCGCACCGCAGGGCCGCGAAGACTTCGAAGGCGGCGGCTCGTCGGCGGCGTTTTATGCCGGTCTGGCGCAGAACTGGAAACGCCACTACGCCGGCTGGACGGCCTGGGTCTTGAGCCCGGACATGAAACTGCCGTCGCTGTTGCGCTTGAAAGAAAGCCGCCGCGTGCCGATGTGGAACGGCCCGATCGAATGCCGCCTGCTGCGTTTTGATCTCGTCGCCGGCTCGGCGCGCACGGGCTGACCGACCAGTGCCGGCGTGGCCTGGCCGGGTTGTCCGAACCGCGCCTCAGCCGTCCTCGTCGGCTTCGCGGTGAGCGGCGAAGACGTCACGCAGGGCCCGGCGCGCTGGCGTGGTGCGGGTGGTCAGCGAGCGCTCGAGTTCGGCCAGATGCTGCTTCATCTCGGCAGCGGCCGGCCCCGCGCCACGTTCGATCGCGTCGATCAGGTCGGCGTGGCGATGGGCGACGCAGACTGGCCGGCCGGCGGCGACAAAACGCGCCATCAGCATCGATGTCGTCGGCAGCAGCGTCTCGAGCAAGCGCACCAGCACCGGGTTGCCGTGCATCTCGGCCAAGGCCTGGTGAAACTGTGCCGACAGGCGCACCGCCGCAGCGTGGTCGCCGTCAGCGCCGGCCTGCACTTCGGCATCGGCCAGCGCCCGCAGCCGGGCCAGCTGGGTCGGTGTCAGGCGTCCGCCCAGGCGCCGCGCGATCTCGCATTCGGCGACCCGCCGAGCCTCGAAGACATGCACCGCATCGGCCAGCTCGGGCAGCGGCAGGCGCGCGCCGCGGTTGTGGATCAGCTCGATGACCTGGTGCTGGGCCAGCCGCTGCAGCGCCTGGCGCACCACCGTGCGTGAGACCCCGAATGTCGCTGCGAGTTCGGTTTCTCGCAGCCACTCGCCGGGGGCCAGGCGGCGCTCGACCACCGCCGCATAGATGCCGGCGTAGACGCGTTCGGTGGCGGTCGACCGCGGGGCTTGCAGGCCCGTGGCAGCCAGCTGGCGGGCATTCATGGTGCGAGCGGCGCCAGGGCCGCGGCAGCGGTCAGGTGGCCGGCGCGGACAGCGCCAGCGTGACCAGGCTGCAGTCGGCCCCGGCCGGGCCGAGCAGGCTGATGCCCAGCGGCGCGCCCAGCCGCGTCGCCCAGGGCAGCGACAGTTGTGGCTGGCCTGCCAGCCCGGCGATGCACAACATGCGGATCGCGCCGTTGCGGTAGTCGTCGAGGGCGGCCTCGGACTCGCTGCGCAGCGGGGCGATGTCGGGCATCGTCGGCATCATCAACACGCCATCGTCACCAAGCAGCTGGCGCAGGTGGTCGGTGTAGCGGACGCGGAAAGCTCGCGCCGCCGCGACCTGCTCGTCGCTGACCTGGCTCGACCAGGCAAAACGCTCGGCAACGCCGGGGCCGAGCGGCGGCTGATAGCGGCTGATGAAGGAGCCGTCGGTGAGCCAGGCCTCGTGGCCCTGGATGTGCCGGTAGTGCCAGTACATCGCATCAAAACCGTCGAGTGCGGCCGACACCGGCTGCGCCGCACCAAACGCGGCCTCGAGCCGAGCGCGTGCCGGGGCCAGCGCCTGCACGACCGCTGGCGAAAGCAGGCCCCAGACATCGGCCGGCAGCAGCAGGCGCGGCGTGGCTGGCAAGGGGCGCGGGTCGGCGCCG
>JANPDN010000297.1:0-2505 GCA_031431555.1 Rubrivivax sp. | reverse complement strand
GGCGCGCGGTGGTGGCGACACGGCAGGCGATCTCGCCGCGGTTGGCGATCAGGATTTTCTTGAACATCTTGCGTCCGGGGTTGAGGTGTCAGACCGGTTCAGGTCGGCGATGGCGCGGCGGTGCCGCGCCCGCGCAGCCGGTTGAACAGCAGGCGAAGAAAGCGCGCCATCATCACAATGAGTACCACGCTGAGCACGAGCACGATCGCCAGCGCAACAAAAAACAGCACCGGGTATTCGTAGGCCAGCCACAACGCGCCGACGACGAGGCCGTCTTCGAGCAGCGACACGGCGATATTCGAAAACGGCTCTGGCGAGGTGTTCACCGCCGCACGCGCGGTCGCCTTCGTGGCATGTGCAGTGGCCGCCAGCGTGCCACCGGCGAGCGCTGCGATCAATGACCAGCTGGCGGCGTCACCGGTCACGCCACCGACGCCACCGATCCCACCCACGACACCCGCGGCCAGTGCAGCACCTGCAGGGATGCGGATCACGGTGTGCACCGCATCCCAGATCGAATCGATCAGCGGCACCTTGTCGGCAAGAAACTCGACCGCCACCATCACGCCACTGGCGATCAGCACGACCGGCTGCTGCAGCAACTGCAGGCCCGTCGGCAGCGGCACCCAGCCGAGATAACCGACCAGCCCGGTGATGAAGACCACCGCGTAGAGCCGGATGCCGCTGGCCCAACCCAGGGCGGCGGCCAGCGCGATCAAATGGGTCGTGTCGAGGTGGTTCATGATCAGCGTCGCGGCGCGTCTGGCTGGCTACACCCGCCAGGCCGGGTCGCGTTTGTTCAGAAAAGCCTGCACGCCTTCGCGCCCTTCGTTGCTGGCGCGGATATCGGCGATGCGGCGCGCGGTCTCGGCGCGCAGAGCGGCATCGATCTCGCGCCCGGCGACATCCTGCACCAGGCGCTTGCAAGCTTTCACCGCGGCAGGGCCATTGGCCAACAGCGTGGCGACGATCTCGTCGACCTGGGCGTCCAGCAACTCGGCGCTGACGACCTCGTGCACAAAACCAAACTGCTGCGCCTGCGCCGCACTGAAACGCTCGGCAGTGATGAAGTAGCGCCGCGAGACCTGCTCGCCAAGCGCCTTGACGACATACGGCCCGATCGTTGCCGGCAACAGGCCGAGCCGGGCTTCACTCAGACAAAAGTGCATGCCGTCGGCGGCGACGAGCACATCACACACCGCGGCCAGGCCGATGCCACCGGCATAACAGTCGCCGTGGATCCGGCCGACCACCGGCAGCGGGCAGCTGTAGACCGCCCAGAGCATGGCCGCGAGCTGTTCGGCGTCGGCGCGGTTCTGGGCCCAGGAGTAGTCCGCCATCGCGCGCATCCACGACAGGTCGGCACCGGCGCAGAAAGCCTTGCCGCGGCCGCCGAGCACGATCGCGCGCAAGGCGGGGTCGGAACCCAGCGCTGTGAAAGCGGCGGTGAGCTCGCTGATCACCGTCTCGTTGAAGGCGTTCCGCACTTCGGGGCGATTCAGCCAGACCTCGGCGACATGCGCCGAGCGGCGGTGGATTTCAAGGCTGCTCATCAGGAAACCTCCGCGCTACGCGCTGCGGTATTCGCCTTGAGGGCGGCTCGGCGGCTCATCGGGCAACCTGCGCGCTGCGCGCTGCGGTATTCGCCCTTGGGGCGGCCCGGCGGGCTCATGCCCGGCTCTCGGCCTGCAGCATCCAGACCAGATCGAGCTGCGGGCAAGGGTGGCCCATCGCGGTAATCGCCGCGGTGATCTGGCCACGATGGTGGGTGCCGTGGTTGAAAACATGGCCAAGCGTCGCGGCATACGGCAGCGTCATGGCGTCGCCGGTGGTGCGGCGATAGCTGATCGCTGCCGGGAGCGGCTGATTACCGAGCCCGTCGATCCACGGCAGCCAGGCCTGCGCGCCTTCGAGCAGGCGTTCGCGCAGGCGCAAGCGGTCGGGCTCGGCTTCGGCGTCGAGCTTCACCGCTGGGGATTCGGCAAATGCAAAGCGGCGGAACCAGAGCAGGTGTTCGGTCACCAGCAAATGGTTCAAGGTGCCGTGCACCGATTTGAAAAACAGGCCGGCGTCGCGGCGGTAGTCGGCCTCCGGCAAGGCGTCGACATGCACAAAGAGTTGGCGCGTTGCCCAGAGGTTGTAGCGCGCGAGCGTAGCGAGGTGGTCGTGCAGTGATCGGTCCATGGTCAAGGCCCTCAATAACCCTTCAGTACGCCATCAATAGCGTTTGGCGGCTTCGTCGAGCATGACCTCGGTCGCGCCGCCGCCGATGGCCAGCACGCGGGCGTCGCGCCAGAGGCGCTCGATCGGCGTGCCGAGCATGTAGCCCATGCCGCCATGCAGCTGCTGGCAGCCCTGCGTGACCTCGTTGACGAGCTCGCCGGTCAGCGCTTTGAGCAGCGACACGTCCTGCACCACATCGTGGCCCTGGGTCACAGACCAGGCGCAGTGGTAGAGATATTGCCGCGCGGCGCGGGTCTTGGCGTCGAGCATCGCGATGCGCTG
>JANPDN010000296.1:0-1590 GCA_031431555.1 Rubrivivax sp. | reverse complement strand
CCCATGCCTCATCTGATCTTCGTCTTCGGCACTCTCAAAGAAGGCTTTCGCAATTTCCACATCAACCGCGGCCAGCGTGTGCCGGGCGACTTTGTGACCGCCTTGCCGCACCCGTTGTATGTCGCCGGCGACCGTGGCCTGCCCTGGCTCTTGCAGCGCCCAGGTCAAGGCCTGCCGGTGGTCGGCCAGCTGTTCAGCGTCGACGACGAGGCGCTGGCCTTGATGGACCAGCTCGAGCGCATCGACGAGCCGGGCTACTACGAGCGCCGCCGCATCAGCGTGCTGCCGCGCGCTGCATCGAGTCCCGGCACAGCGCCAGCCGCTGCACCCATCGAAGCCTGGGTCTATTTCGGCAGCGAACTCGGCTTCACCGGCGCGGTGCAGCATGCCGGGCCGATCGACGAATACCTGCTGGAACACCAGAAGCTTTTGCCGCGCGTGCTCTGGTAACGTCGTCGCGTGGCGCCCCCACCGGGCGCTGTCGCGGTGCTAGATGGCCGCGAGAGACCACATCACGCCGCACCGCGGCGCCACACACCACAACCCGCCGCAACCCGCCGGAGAAGCCGCATGCTCGAGAACCCCGTCAGCGCCAGCTCGATCGCCAGCCAAATCGACGCCGCGGCGCGTGCCGTCGAACCCCAGGTCATCAGCTGGCGGCGCGACATTCACCAACATCCCGAACTCGGCAACCGCGAATTCCGCACCGCCGGTGTCGTCGCCGCGCACCTGCGCGCGCTCGGCCTGGACGGCGTGCGCACCGAGGTCGCGCATTCCGGCGTCGTCGGCGTGCTCAAGGGCGCGCTGCCCGGCCCGGTGGTGGCGCTGCGCGCCGATATGGACGCGCTGCCGGTGACCGAGATGGTCGACATCCCGTTTGCATCAAAGGCGCGCACGACCTGGAACAACGAAGAAGTTGGTGTCATGCATGCTTGCGGCCACGACGCGCATGTCGCGATCCTGATGGGCGTGGCGCAGGTCCTCACCGGCCTGCGCGCAAGCCTGCGTGGCACGGTGGTTTTTATCTTCCAGCCGGCCGAAGAGATGCCGCCAGAAGGTGAAGACGGTGGCGCAAAAATGATGATTGCCGAAGGCGCTTTGCAGAACCCGACACCACGCGCGATCTTCGGCCTGCATGTCACGTCGCGGCTACCGGTGGGTGTGCTCGGATACCGGCCGGGGGCGACGATGGCCAGCTCCGATTCGCTCGACATCACCGTGCATGGCCGCCAGACGCATGGCGCCGCGCCGTGGTTGGGGGTCGATCCGATCGTCACCGCAGCGCAAGTGGTGCTCGGTTTGCAGACCGTGGTCAGCCGCCAGATGGACATCACGCAAGAGCCGGTGGTGGTCACGCTGGGCACCATCCGCGGCGGCGTGCGCCAGAACATCATCCCCGACGAAGTGCGCATGACCGGTACCATCCGCACCTTCGACGAAGGCATGCGCGACGATGTGCACGAGCGGGTCACGACGCTTGCCGAGTCGATCGCGCGCGGCTCGCGGGCTGGCTGCACGGTGTGCATCAAGAAGCACTACCCGGTCACGGTGAACGACCCGCAGCTCACCGCGGCGATGTTGCCGACGCTG
>JANPDN010000295.1:0-4047 GCA_031431555.1 Rubrivivax sp. | reverse complement strand
GCGGTTGTCGCTGGTCTGGTGCGGGCCATCGGGGTCGTGGTCGAAGACCATTGCGGTGCTCGTGAAGACCATCGGCACACCGCGCGCGGCGGCGTCGGCGGCCAGCCGCGCCGCCCAGCCGGCGCTGCCGGTGGCCAGGTGCAGGATGGCGTCGGGGCGCTGCTGCACCAGCCATTCGCGGCCGCGCTGTTCGGCGTCTGTGCCGTCGGTCGGCAGCAGCGAGCGGTCCCAGCCGATGACGTCAAACCCGCGCCAGCGCGCCGCGGCCGCAACCCGCGGCGCAAGGGTGCCGTGCGATCCGGTGACCAGCGCCAGCGGGCGCGGGCGCACAGTCACGGGCTGGCGGGACGCGCCGCGGCCGTGTCGGGCGCGATTTTCTCGATCTGCTCGATCGCCAGCGCCGCACCGGTCAGCGCAGCCAGGGTGTCGGTGATCAACGCCGTCGGGATCGCTTCGAGGTAGGCGCGGAAGCGCCCTTTGCTCTCGAAGCGCTCACGGAAGCGCGAGTTGAAAAAAGCGTCGCCCAGCCGCGGCACGATGCCGCCGCCGATATACACGCCGCCACGCGCGCCGAGCGTGAGTGCAACGTTGCCGGCAAAACCACCGAGCAGCGCGCAGAAGGTCTCCATCGTCTGGTGGCACAACGCGTCGTCGGTGGCCAGGCTGCGCTCGACGATGGCCGCGGCGCTCAAGGGCGCCGCGGCCTGGCCGCGTACCGCCGCCACCGCCTGGTGCAGCACCGGCAGCCCGATGCCCGACAGCAGGCGTTCGGCGGAAACATGGTCGTACGACGCGCGCACACGGCCGAGCACGGCGGCTTCGAAGTCATCGGTCGCGGCCAGCGTGACATGACCGCCTTCGCCGGGCAGCGCGACCCAGCCATGCGCGGTTTGCACCACGCCGGCTACGCCCAGGCCGGTGCCGGGGCCGATCACCGCCAGCGTGCCTTGGTGCAGCGGCAGGTCGCGGTGCGCGCGCAACTGCGCTGCGCCGAGTCGTGGCAGCGACAGCGCCAGGGCTTCAAAATCGTTGAGCACCAACAACGCTTCGAGCGCGAGTTCATCGCGCAAACCCTGGCGCGAAAAACTCCACGGGCTGTTGGTCATCGACACCTGGTCGCCGGCGACTGCGGTCGCCACCGCGATCGCGGCGCGCCGCGGTGTCGCCGCGGCACCGCCGAGCAGCGGCTGCAGGTCTTGGAGATAGGCCGCGACCGCGGCCGCAGGGCCGGCAAATTGCGCCACCGGCAACTTGCGCACATGGCAAACGCCCGAGCGCAGGCTGGGCACCCAGCCGAAGCGGGCATTCGTGCCGCCGACGTCCGCCACCAGCCAGGGCAGGCCCAGCGCGGCTTCGTCCAGGGGTGCGGCCGGCAGGCCGATGGCAGGGTCGATCATCGAAGGCGGGGCGCCAAAAGGTAGCAAAACTACAGCTTACCAGCAAGCGTGGTGCTCTCGAATCGGGACCTGCTCCTAGCCATGCGGGAAGCACCTCTGGTTGGAACCTGTAGTCAAGCTACGATCCCGGCGCAGCTCATTGATCGCATGAACACCTTTGACAGCCCGCGCCTGATCGCCGATATCGGCGGCACCTACGCCCGATTTGTGACCGAGGAGGCGCCGGGGCGCTTTACCCACGCGGCCTCGCTGCGCTGTGCCGACCACGCCGACTTTCACGCCGCGGTGACGGCTTACCTGGCGACCCTGCCGCCAGGCCACTTGCAGCACGCGGCGATCGCGATTGCGAACCCGGTCGAAGGTGACCAGGTGCGCATGACCAACTACCACTGGCAGTTTTCGAGCGAACAGATGCGCCAGCAGCTGGGCTTCGAAACGCTGGTCGTGGTCAACGACTTCACGGCGCTGGCGATGGCCCTGCCGCGCCTGGGGCCGACGCAGCGGCGACAGGTGGGTGGCGGCTCGCCCCGCGAGCGCAGCGTCATCGGTCTGCTCGGCGCGGGCAGCGGTCTGGGGATGTCGGGGCTGATTCCTGCCCACGATGGCTACATCGCACTCGGCACCGAAGGCGGCCACACCAGTTTTGCGCCGCGCAACGAGTGCGAGATGGCGATCCTGCAGTACGCGCTGACGCAGTTTTCGCATGTCTCTTTCGAGCGCCTGCTGTCAGGGCCGGGCATCGAGTTGATCCACCGCGCGCTGCGCGTGCGCGCCGGCCGGCCGGCCAAGACCCTGAGCGCGCCGGAGATCACCGCCCATGCGCTCGACGCCAGCGATGCCGACTGTGTCGAGACACTCGAAGTTTTCTGCGCCGTGCTGGGCACCGCGGCGGCCAACTTAGGCGTGACCCTGGGGGCCATGGGCGGCATCTATATCGGCGGCGGCATCGTGCCCCGCCTGGGCGAATATTTCGACCGTTCGCCGTTCCGCGCGCGCTTCGAGGACAAGGGCCGTTTTTCCGACTACCTCAAGGCGATCCCGACCTACGTGGTGACGGCCGAACAGGCCACCATGTTCGGCGCATCGGCGATCCTGGCGCAGCAGTTGCGCCGGCTGCATTCGGGGTCGGGGTCGGGGTCGGCTTCGGGCGCCGGGCCGTCGTCGACGATCCTGGGCCAGATCCAGCGCTCGCGCACCAACCTGTCGCCGGCCGAGCGGCGGGTCGCCGACCATGTGCTGGCGCATCCGCGCTCGGCGCTGAACGACCCGATCGCGGTGATCGCCAAGGCCGCCGCGGTGAGCCAGCCGACCGTGATCCGCTTCTGCCGCACGCTCGGCTGCGAAGGCCTGTCTGACTTCAAGCTTCGCCTGGCGTCGGGGCTGACCGGCACGATCCCCGTGACCCATACCCAGGTCACGGGCGAAGACTCGATGCTCGAGCTCGGCGTCAAGGTGCTGGGCAACACCGCCTCGGCAATCCTTCAGGTGCGCGACCATCTCAACCGCGACATGATCGACCGCGCGATCGACCTGCTCACCGCCGCCAACCGGATCGACTTCTACGCCGTTGGCCATTCCCGCGTGGTGGCCGACGATGCGATGTTCAAGTTTCTGCGCTTCGGGGTCTCGAGCGCGTCGTTCACCGACCAGCGGGTGCACCTGCTTGCAGCGAAGGTGCTCAAGGCGCAAGACGTGGCGGTAATCATCAGCTCCAGCGGCCGCATCGACGACCTGCTTGAAGTTGCCGATATCGCGCGCGAACGTGGCGCGACGGTGGTCGCGATCACCGCGAGCCATTCGCCACTGGCCAAACGCGCCGACGTGGCACTCATCGTCGACCACGACGAGGACGTCGCCACGCAGGTGCCGATGATCAGCCGCATCCTGCATCTGCTGGTGATCGACATCCTCGCCGTCGGCGTGGCGATGCGGCGGGGTGCGGGGTCGGCCTTGCCCGAGCAGGCCACTTCGGGGCTCGACGAAGACACGCTGCCGCGCGCCGGCAGCGAAACCGAGCCGACCCCAGCGCTGCGCGCCGGCCCGGGCATCAGCGCAGCAGGCCCGCTGGCGCGCATGACTTCACACAGCCGCTGACCGATGCCGCGCGCCACGCGACGCGGCGCGTGCGGGGCCGCATAAAATCAAAGGTTCCCGAGGAGCGTTGCAGTGGCCTGCAGGTTGAGGCCACCAGGCTCGGGGCCCGCGCCGCAAGAGCGCGGCTGGCAACGGCGCTCGCCCCTGTTGGAGTGAACCCGTCATGACCGCCGCTGCCCGAACCCCCACCGCCGCTGCGCCTGCGACTTCGACAATGCAGCGAGCACCAGCACCACCGCCACCACTGCGCCTGTCCGGACTGGAACCGGTGACGCTGGACGCCGGTGCGCTGTTCGTGAATATCGGCGAGCGCACCAATGTCACCGGCTCCAAGGCCTTCGCCCGCATGATCCTGGCGGGCGACTTCGAGCAGGCCCTGGCCGTCGCGCGGCAGCAGGTCGAAAGCGGCGCCCAGGTCATCGACATCAATATGGACGAGGCGATGCTCGACAGCCAGGCGGCGATGGTGCGCTTCCTGAACCTGATCGCCGGCGAGCCCGAGATCGCGCGCGTGCCGATCATGATCGACTCGTCGAAGTGGAGCGTCATCGAAGCC
>JANPDN010000294.1:0-1826 GCA_031431555.1 Rubrivivax sp. | reverse complement strand
CCGTGCTGGGCCGAGAAGAAGCCGCCCTGGTACTTGGCCGGGAAACTCTTGCCCGTGTAGAACGCCATGCCGAGATCGGCGGCGTGGGCGTCGGTCATGACCTGCGGGTTCACGCTGTTGGCCGGCAGCGGGTCTTTGTCGTAGCCGTTGTCGGTGATGCGGGTCTTGCTGACGATATACGGGTAGCCGAAGAACTGGCCCGGCTGTGTGGCGCGGTTGATCTCGCCCAACGGGATGTCGTCGCCCATGCCGTCGGTCTGGTTGTCGGTGAACCAGAGCGTCTTGTCCTTCGGATTGAAGTCCTGGCCGACCGAGTTGCGCACACCGGTCGCGTAGACCTCGCGCTTGCTGCCGTCGAAGGCGTTCATGCGCACGATGCCGCCAATGCCGGTCTTGGTGTAGAGCGCGAGCTTGTCGCGTGGCTGCACGTTGTGCGGCTGGCCGAGCGTGATGTAGAGCATGCCGTCCGGTCCGACGCGGCAGGTGCGTGCGCCGTGGTTGTACGACTCTTCCTCCACCGGGATCAGGCCGCCCTGCGGCACGACCTCGATCACCGCAACGTCGGGCCCTTCGTAGAAGAATTCGGCCGCGGGGAAATTGAGCACGCGGTTGTGCTCGGCAACGACCAGGAACCCGTCCTTCGTCCAGCACACACCGTTCGGATTGCTGAACTTGAGCGAAGGCGCGAACGACTTGACCTCGGTCGCCGTGTCGCCGCTGTTGCGGTTGGTCACGGCCCAGACGGTGGTCTTGCGGGTGCCGACAAAGAGCATGTTGGTCGAGGGCGCAATCGCCATGTGGCGCGCGTCGGGCACGACCGCGTACAGATCGATCTTGAATCCGGCCGGCAGCTTGACGCGCTTGAGGTTCTCACGCAGCTGGTCAGCATTCTTGCCGGTCTGCGGCACGACCGGGATGTTCAGGTCGGCGGTGGCGACCTTCATTTGCTTGAGCTTTTCGATGTTCTGCGCGGCGGCATTGCCGGCCAACAGGGCGGCGGCGACGCAGGCGGCGGACGAGAGAATCGGGTACTTCATGGGGCTGTTTCCTCTGGGTGGTGGTGGTGGGTTATTGGTAGTGGCCGTGCCGCTCGAGCAATTCGATCTTGTAGCCGTCGGGGTCTTGAATGAAAAAGAAGCGCGCCAGCAATTCGTCGCCACGCTTGAACTCTTTCACCGGCAGGGGCGCGTAGCCTTTGGCGACCAGCGCGCTGTGCGCCACGGCCGCATCTGCCACGACAACACCGACATGGCCGTAGCCGCTGCCGTGGGTGTAAGGCTCGGCCTGCCCCTTGTTGAGCGTGAGTTCGATCTCGCAGTCGTTCTCGGCGTTGCGGATGTAGACCAGCGCGAAGTCGGGAAAGTCGAGCCGGTGCGCTTCGTGCAGGTCGAGCACGTCGGCGTAGAACTTCAGGGAGCGCTCGAGATCGAGCACGCGGACCATGCTGTGGATGATCTTGGCCATCGCCGCGCCGCTCAGGGCCGCGCGGCCAGCGGCACGACATGCGGCGCTGCCCGCGGCAGCGCGCGCGGCGCGGCGTTTGGGCGCATCACCACCGGGGCATGGTCAGGTGCCGCACGCTCGGCCTCCGTCAACCGGCGGCGCAGGAAGCGCATGCCGGTCACGCGCAGGAACGACGCGAAGTTCGGCACCTCGCCGCGGTGCGCCAGGATCTCGTCGTGGAACTGCACGATCAAGCTGTTGGTGGTGCAGCCCTCCGACTCGGCCATTTCGGCCAGGATGTCCCACACCATGTTCTCGAGCCGGATGCTGGTCAGCACGCCGTGGATGCGGATCGTGCGGGTGCGCTGCTCGTACAGGATCGG
>JANPDN010000293.1:0-3373 GCA_031431555.1 Rubrivivax sp. | reverse complement strand
ACATGACACAAGCGCTGATCGGCCGCGCGGTGTCCAACGAACATGAAGTCGCTCGCCGCGACCTGCCGTTTGAATTCATGCTCAACGGGCTGCGCCTGCGCGAAGGGTTTGATCTCGCCGACTACAGCGCGCGCACCGGGTTGCCGCTGTCGTCGATCGAGGCCACGCTTGGCCGCGCCGAGGCGCTGGGCCTCATCGAACGCGACGCCGCACCAGCGCATGCCGCTGCGCAGGCGGCGGCTTCGCCTCCGCTGCCGGGCGCAAGCTGGGTGCGGCCGAGCGCGCGCGGCTTTGATTTTTTATCGGACTTGCAGGCGCTGTTTTTGCCGCCGAATTGAGCTGCCAACGTTGGCTGCCGCTGCGGGCGGCGCAATTTTTTCTTGTCGTCCGGCCACGCGAGCCGTCGCCGCCTTGCCACCGCCACGCCGCCGGCTCGCCAGCGGTTCTCCCGGCCCTGGATTCGGGGCGTTGACAAGCAACGCCCCCCACGATTCGTGCCAGCTTTGACGGCGGCACGACCGGCGGGGCGCTTCAATCCAATCTTTCGTGCGATTCCGAACCGGGAGATTTTCACCACGAAGACGGCATTGAAGACCTGGGCCGCCATCGCTGTGCTGGTGCCGGCCGGAAGCGCCGGCGCGGCCGGTGTATCGGGCCAGGGCACGTGGGAAACCACCCTGCAACCGCGTGACCTTGACGGCGACAGCGTCACCGACGTCTTTTACGACACCGAACTCGACATCACCTGGCTGCGCAATGCCAACGCCAACGGCACGATGATCTGGGACGATGCAAACGCCTGGGCGGCGAACCTCGTGGTTGGCGCGTACAGCGACTGGCGGCTGCCGACGATGGTCGATACCGACGCGCTGGGTTGCGACTTCAGCTATGCCGGCGTCACCGACTGCGGCTACAACGTGCAGACCAAAACCGGAAGCACGATCTTCAGCGAAAATGGCGCACCTGTTCTACGTGGCGCTGGGCATCAAAGCCTACTGCCCGCCAGGCGGCGCGGGTTGTGCCGGTGGCCCGCAAACCGGCTGGGGTCTGACCAACACAGGTGACTTTCAGAACATGCAGTCCGCCGACTACTGGTCCGGTCTGGAGTACGCGCCGAGTTCGAGCGACGCGTGGTACTTCAATACCGGCTACGGCCGCCAGGCGTACGCCGACGAGGACGGCGCGTTGTATGCGATGCTGGCTGTGCGCCCCGGCGATGTGCCCGCCGTACCGGAGCCCGGGGCGGCGGCGCTGGTGCTGATGGGACTGGGCGCATTGGCGGTGGCAAGGCGGCGGCGCGCACATTGACGCATCGGCACTTCGGGCCCCTTGAAGAATTTCGAGGGTTCGCAGGCGCGAGCGCCCAACCGTCGCTGCACGCGATGAGGCGCTGAGGCGGGCTGGCAGCGCGACAGCGTGCGCTTTCAAGTCGGCGGCCGCGCGCCCCGAAAGAAGAGCGCGCATGACGTGCTAATTCGACGCTGAGCGGCCCCGGTCGCGCTGCTAGACTGACGTTGCCGCTTGTTGTCGTTGTCTCGCTTCAACGGCACGTTTTAACTGACCGTTTGAACCGCCCGCGAAGGCCTCGATCCGCTGCCGGCGTGACCAACGCCGCCGGCGCCACCACCGCACCTCGACGTGACCCGCCCCGCCATTCCGCCGGCCGCCGCCCTCCAACTGGACGTGGCGCTGCAGTTGCTGCGCCAGTCAGGGCATGCTGCGCCAGCCGGCAAGGCGGGGTCCAACGAGTGGTTGCAGGGCTTGATCGACGCCCTGGTCGATCTGTCCAGCCGCGACGCGCTCACCGGCCTGGCCAACCGCCGCAGTTTTGACGTCGCACTGGCGCGCGAGATCGACCGTGTGGCGCGGTCGGGCGAGCCGGCGCTGTTGCTGGCGCTGGATATCGACCATTTCAAACGCATCAACGACCAGCATGGCCATGCCGCTGGGGACCTGGTGCTCAAGGCGGTGGCCGATGCGCTGCTCGAGACCGTGCGCCCGATGGACGTGGTGGCGCGGGTGGGCGGTGAAGAGTTTTCGATCATCCTGCCCAACTGCCAGGCCTCGTTTTCCGAGCAGGTCGCCGAGCGCCTGCGCCGACGTGTCGAACGGGCTCTGATCCATGTCTCACCCAGCCAGCAGGTGCCGGTCACGATCAGCATCGGGGGCGCTTTTGCACCGCAATGGGTGCGCACCTCGCCGATCCTTTGGCGCGAGCGCGCCGACCGCCAGCTCTACCGCGCCAAGTCGTCGGGCCGCAACCTGGTGTGCCTGGAGCCGAGTGCCGTCAGCGTCGTCAGTGCCGAAGAAAAGGGCATGTTGTTCGCCACTTCGCAATTCCAGGACTTCGAATGAACCTGCCGCGGGCTTCCGCCAAGCGCAGCGCGACTGCAGCGCCAGCACCGAAGGCATCGGGTGCTTCGAGCACAGCGCGTGCCGGGGCTGCCAGCGCACGCATCACCGCGGTGACCAGCGGCAAGGGCGGTGTTGGCAAGACCTTTGTCAGTGCCAACCTCGCCGCGGCGCTGGCGCGCCAGGGTGAGCGCGTGCTCGTGCTCGACGCCGACCTCGGGCTGGCCAACCTGGACGTGGTGCTCAACCTGCAGCCCAAGATCACGCTGCACGATGTCTTCACCGGCAAGTGCTCGCTCGACGACGCGATCCTGCCGGCGCCGGGTGGTTTTTCGGTGCTGCTCGCCGGCTCGGGCATGGTCGAGTATTCACGCCTCACGCCCGAGGTGCGTGACCAGCTGCAAAAGGTCGTGCAGGATGTCCTGCCGCGTTTCGACCGGGTGCTGCTCGACACCGGTGCCGGCATCTCCGACGTCGTGCTCTACACCGTCTCGCTGGCCGACGAGGTGCTGGTCGTGGCCACGCCCGAGCCGACCTCGATGACCGATGCCTACGCCACGATCAAGGTGCTGGCCACGACGCAGTCGCGGCGCAGCGTGCAACTCGTCGTCAACCAGGTGCGCAAGAGTGGCGAGGGCCGCACCGTGCGCCACCAGCTGCAGCTGGTGTTCGACCGCTACGTCAACCCGGGGCTGGATTCGCCGATGCACATCGAGCTGCTCGGGGAAGTGCCCGCCGACCCGGCGGTGCGCGATGCCGTGGCGCGCCGCGAACTGGTGCTAGAGATGGCCCCCGGCGCGCCGGCATCGGCGGCCATCGCCGCGCTGGCCACGCGGCTGTGCGGCGGCTGACTGGGTGCTGCGATGACCGACCGCGACGTGGTCTCCACCGCGCCAGTGCCGTCGCCAAAATCACAAACCACCCAGGCCAGCGCTTTTGACCTGCTCGGCGGCGAGACGGCGGTGCGCGCCCTGGTCGACCGCTTCTACGACCTGATGGATCTGGAGCCGCAATACGCCGG
>JANPDN010000292.1:0-39137 GCA_031431555.1 Rubrivivax sp. | reverse complement strand
CGCCACGGCGCGGATATCGGCATCCATCGCGTCGCACAGCGCGTCGTTGGCGTTGCGCAGGTCGATGCTGAATTTGACCCGGCCCGGGATCACGTTGCGGCTGTTCGGATGCACCTGCACCATGCCCACCGTGCCACGCCCATGTGGCGGGTGGCGGTGCGCGCAGGCAACCACTTCCTGCATCAGCTTGGCGGCGACTTGCAGCGCATCTTTGCGCAGCGCCATCGGCGTCGGGCCGGCATGCGCTTCCATGCCCGTGACCACACAGTCGTACCAGCGGATGCCGAGAACACCGCCGACCACCCCAATCGTGATGTCGTGGTCTTCGAGCACCGGGCCTTGTTCGATATGGGTTTCGAAATAGGCGCCGATCGGGTGGTCGCCGGGCTCTTGCGTGCCGATATAACCGATGCGTTGCAGCTCGCCCTGCACCGTCTTGCCTTCGGTGTCGGTCGCCGCGTAGGCATGTTCGAGCGTGAAAGCTTTTGCAAAGACGCCCGAGCCCATCATCACCGGCACGAAGCGCGAGCCTTCTTCGTTGGTCCAGAACGCGACCTCGATCGGCGCTTCGGTCTGGATGCCGTGGTCGTTGAGCGTGCGCGCGACCTCGATGCCGGCCAGCACGCCGTAGTTGCCATCAAATTTACCGCCGGTGGGTTGGGTGTCGATATGGCTGCCGGTGACGATCGGGGCCAAGCTGTTGTTGCGCCCCGGGCGGCGCATGAAGCCGTTGCCGATCTTGTCGATCGTGATGTCCATGCCGGCTTCGCGCGCCCAGCGCAAGACCAGGTCGCGGCCCTGTTTGTCGAGGTCGGTCAGGGTCAACCTGCATACGCCGCCTTTGGGCGTGGCGCCGATTTGCGCCAGCTCCATCAGGCTGGCCCAGAGGCGCTCGCCGTTGATGCGCAGGCCGGCGATTGCAGATGTTGCGGCCGGCGAGGTCGCGATCGGATTGATCGTCGTGTTCATCGCTGCACCCCTGTCGGCGCGAGCACCGCGCTGCGCTTGGCCACGGCGTCGAAATTCGCGCCAAAGGCCGGCCGTTTGACATATCGGCCAGCGCCTTGCACAGCGCGAATGTCGCCATCGGCAAAGACCAGCCTGCCGCGGCTGATGGTGTGGCTGGCATTGCCCCGCACCTGCCGCCCCTCGAAGATATTGAAGTCGCCCTTGCTGACTTGGGTCTTCACCGAAATGGTCTTGGTCGCTTGTGGGTCCCAGAGCAGCAAGTCGGCATCGGCGCCTTCGACGACGCAGCCTTTTTGCGGGTAGATATTGAAGATCCTGGCGCAGTTGGCCGAGGTCACGGCGACAAACTCGCTCGGTGTCAGGCGGCCGGTATTGACGCCGGCATCCCAGATCACGCGCAGGCGGTCTTCGACGCCGCCGCAGCCGTTGGGGATCTGCGTGAACGACTCGCGCCCGGCCGCTTTTTGCGGCGCGCAGAAAACACAGTGGTCGGTCGCGGTGGTGTGCAGCTGGCCCGATTGCAGGCCGCGCCACAACATCTCTTGATGCGCCTTCGGCCTGAACGGCGGGCTCATTACATAAGCCGCTGCGGTCGCAAAATCAGGGTGACGATACACGCTGTCGTCGATGACCAGATGCCCGGCCAGCACCTCGCCATAAACCCGCTGGCCGCGGGCACGGGCGCGGGCAATCGCCTCGGCCGATTCGATGCAGCTCACATGCACGATGTAGATCGGCACGCCGAGCACATCGGCGATCGCGATGGCGCGGTTGGCGGCTTCGCCTTCGACCATCGGCGGCCGGCTCAAGGGGTGGCCTTCGGGGCCGGTGATGCCCATCTTCACCACCTCTTGCTGGAGCAGATAAACGAGCTCGCCGTTTTCGGCGTGCACAGTCGGCATCGCGCCGAGTTCGAGCGCGCGCCGGAAACTGTTCACCAGCGTTTCGTCGTCGCACATGATGGCGTTTTTGTAGGCCATGAAGTGCTTGAAGCTGTTGACGCCTTCTTCGCGCACCAGCGTGCCCATATCGGCGTGCACCTGCTCGCCCCACCAGGTCACGGCGACGTGAAAGCCGTAGTCGCTGGCCGACTTTTCGGCCCAGCCGCGCCAGGTGCGAAAGGCGTCCATCAGCGGCTGCTTCGGGTCGGGAATGACAAAGTCGATGATCGATGTCGTGCCTCCGGACAGCCCCGCCACGGTGCCGGCAAAGAAGTCGTCGGCCGCGACGGTGCCCATGAAGGGCAGCTGCATATGCGTGTGCGGGTCGATGCCACCCGGCATCACGTAGCGGCCGCTGGCGTCCAGCGTGTGCGTGCCGGCCGGCGCCTGTGTCGCAGCGGCGGCGCCGACAGCGGCGACCTTGCCGTCAACACACAACACATCGGCTTTGAATTCGCGGTCGGCGTTGACCACGGTGCCACCGCGGATCAAAAGGGCTTCAGTCATGGCGTGATCTCCTGCAAATCTGCCGAGGCGCCATCATGCCCGCATCGGGTTGTTCGGGTGTCGGGTCCAGGGCCCGTGGTCGGCCGATACCAACTGGCCGGTGCGGGCGTCGAGCTGCCCTGGCGCGAGCGGCTTCATCGTGATGCACTGCGGCACCGGGCAGACACTCGTGCACAGGTTGCAGCCGACACATTCGTCGTCCTTGACCTCGAACCAGCGCACGCCGTTTTTGCTTGCCGTGATGGCCTGGTGCGAAGTGTCTTCGCAGACGACATGGCAGCGGCCGCACTGGATGCACAGGCCCTGGTCGATGACCGCTTTTTCGGTGTAGTTCAGGTTCAAGTTCTGCCAGTCGGTGACGCTGCCGACGGCCTTGCCTTGGAACTCGGCGACCGTCGCATAACCTTCTTCATCCATGAAGTTGGCCAGGCCGTCGACCATGTCCTGCACGATCTTGAAACCGTAGACCATCGCCGCGGTGCAGACCTGCACCGTGCCGCAGCCCAGTGCGATGTACTCGGCCGCGTCGCGCCAGTTCGTGATGCCGCCGATGCCCGATATCGGCAGCCCGTGCGTGGCCGCATCCCGCGCGATTTCGGCAACCATGTTCAGCGCGATCGGTTTGACCGCCGGGCCGCAATAACCGCCGTGCGAGCCACGGCCGTCGACCGCCGGGCTCATCGTCATGCGCTCCAAGTCGACGCCCATGATCGAGCTGATGGTGTTGATCAGGCTCACCGCATCGGCGCCGCCGGCCTTGGCCGCGCGCGCAGGCTGGCGGATGTCGGTGATGTTGGGCGTGAGCTTGACGATCACCGGGAGCCGGCCATATTGTTTGCACCAGGCCGTGACCATCTGGATGTATTCGGGCACTTGGCCCACCGCCGAGCCCATGCCACGCTCGCTCATGCCATGCGGGCAGCCAAAATTGAGTTCGATGCCGTCGGCGCCCGTATCTTCGACCATCGGCAAGATCGCTTTCCAGGCCGCTTCTTCACACGGCACCATCAGCGATACGACCAGCGCGCGGTCGGGCCAGTCGCGCTTGACCTGGGCGATCTCTTCGAGGTTGGTGCGCAGCGGCCGGTCGGTGATGAGTTCGATATTGTTGAAGCCGATGACCCGCCGGTCGCCCGCATGCATCGCGCCGTAACGCGGGCCGCTGACATTGACGATCGGTGGGCCGTCTTCGCCGAGCGTCTTCCAGACCACACCACCCCAGCCGGCTTCAAAAGCGCGGTTGACGTTGTAGGCCTTGTCGGTCGGGGGTGCCGAGGCCAGCCAGAACGGGTTCGGGCTTTGGATGCCGAGAAAATCGGTGTGCAGGTTGGCCATTTCAATCGCCCCGGTTCGTTTTCCCGTTTGCTGACGCTGCTGCCGCTGCGGTTGCCGCTGTTGCTGGCGCTGCCAGCGCGGCGTCGATCGAGATCGCGGCGCGTTTGCCATGTTCTACCGCCTCGACCGTGAGGTCGCGGCCGCCGAAGCAGCAGTCGCCGCCGGCCCAGACGCCCGCGAGGCTGGTGCGCCGGTCGGCGTCGGTTTCGATGCGGCCGGATTTGAGCTTCAGCGCGCCGCCCAGGGGCGCGTCGACATAGGTCTGGCCAATGGCGCGCAGGACCATGTCGGCTTCGAGCGTGAACTGCTCGCCGGTCTCGACGAGCTTGCCGTCTTGTAGCGCCGTGCCGACAAAGCGCATGCCGCTGACCGCGCCGTCGTCCACCAGCACCGCCTGCGGTGCGGCCCAATGGCGGATCGCCACGCCATTCGTCTGCGCCCATTGCTGTTCGTGTTCAGACGCCGACATCGATGCCGGCCCGCGACGGTAGACGATCGTCGCCGTCTCGGCGCCGAGCAGTCGCGACTGCACCGCGGCGTCGACCGCCGTCATGCCGCCGCCAATGACCACCACATGCCGGCCGACCGGCAATGCCGACAGTTCGGCGGCCTGACGCAGATCGGCGATGAAATCGACGGCGGCGCGGGCCGCATCGCTGGCGGGCTCTTCGATGCCCAGCGCGTTGACGCCGGCCAGGCCGACGCCGATGAAGACCGCATCGAAGTCCGCGCGCAGGGTGGTCAGCGAAATTTCGGCCCCGAGCGTGCAGCCGGTGCGCACCTCGATGCCGCCGATCGACAGCAGCCAGGCGACTTCCTGCTGCGCAAAACCGCCGGCGGTTTTGTACGCCGCGATGCCAAATTCATTGAGCCCGCCGAGCTTGTCGCGCGAATCAAACAGGACCACCGCATGCCCACGCCGCGCCAGCCCATGCGCGCAAGCCAGCCCGGCCGGGCCGGCGCCGACGACCGCAATGCGTTTGCCGGTGGCCGCCGCGCGCGTGAACAGCGGCGCGCCCGGCGCGGCGAAATAGGCGTCGGTGGCAGCGCGTTGCAGCAGGCCGATTTCGACCGGCTTGTCTTCGTTGGTGTGGCGCACACAGGCCTGCTCGCACAGCACTTCGGTCGGGCAGACGCGCGCGCACATGCCGCCGAGCGGGTTGGCCTCGAGAATCGCGTGCGCCGCGCCGCGGCTGTTGCCCTGCGCGATGCGGGCGATGAAGGCCGGGATGTCGATGCCGGTCGGGCAGGCGGTGATGCAGGGCGCGTCGTGGCAGTAATAACAGCGCTCGGCTTCGATCAGCGCCTGCGCCGCGGTCAGCGGCGGATGCGCGTCGTTAAAGTTGTGTGCCAGTTCGGCCAGGTTCAGGCGGCCGGCATGCAGCCCGCAGGCGCGCGATGAGGGGTCGGGGCTAAGCATGGTCATGGCGGGTGGCTGAACACGACCTAGCAAGGAAGGCGCCAGGTCGGGGCACAAAGTTTTGACCGCTTGGTAAAGTTTGACCAGTTGGTAATTTCCCGCGTGACAGCCGGCGCCACAGGCGGCACCTTGGGGAGCATGCAAGCTGCCGCCAGAACGCCCCGCCGAGCGTCGCCCAAGCCAACCTCGCAGAAGCGGCCGGAGGCGGCGCAAAGCGCCCTGCCACAGCCTGCCCGCCCGCCGCGCGCGGCGCGTATCGAGAAGGAGCAGGCGATCCTGCGCGAGGCCGAAACCCAGTTCGCGCGCTTCGGCTTCGAAGGTGCATCGCTGGAAAATATCGCCGCCGCCACGGGCATCAGCCGGCACAACCTGCTGTACTACTTTCCGAGCAAAGACGCGCTGTACCGCCGTGTGCTCGACGATGTGATGACGCAGTGGCTCGAAGGCATGGGCGCGCTGGCCGTGGGTGATGACCCTGGCGCGGCGCTGCGCCGCTATATCGGCGCCAAGATGCAGTCGTCGCGCGACCGCCCCGACGGCTCGCGGGTGTTCAGCAAAGAGGTCATCGCCGGCGCACCTCGGTATGCCGATGCGATAACCCAACGGGTGCAGCCGGTGCTGGCCACCGATGTCAAGGTCTTCGAGCGCTGGGCGCGCCAGGGGCGCATCAACAGGGTCGACTTCACGCACCTGATGTTCGTGATCTGGGCGGCGACGCAGGCCTACGCCGACCTGGCGCCGCAGTTTGCGCTGCTGCTCGGCAAGCCAGCCCTGGACGCGGCTGATTTCGACGCCGCGCAGGCGCTGATCGAGCGCCTGGTGCTCGGCGGACTGCAACCGCGCGAGGCCACGACGTGACGTCTCCCATCAACCCCACCGGCGCCGCCGACGCGGCCGCCGCCGCGCGCTTCAAACCCAGCGTCACCGTCGCCGCGATCATCGAAGACGGCGGCCGCTACCTGCTCGTCGAAGAACATACCGCCGAAGGTCTGCGCTTGAACAACCCGGCCGGGCACCTGGAACAAGGCGAATCGCCGCTCGAAGCGGTGTGCCGCGAGGTGCTCGAAGAAACCGCCCGCCGCTTCGAACCGCAGGCGCTGCTCGGCGTCTACCTGTCGCGCTTTTGGCGGCCGGCCAGCGGCGAGGATGTGACCTACCTGCGGCTGGCGTTTGTCGGCCGCGCCGGCGCACCCGACCCGGGGCGTGGGCTCGACGCGGGCATCGTGCGGGCTTTGTGGCTAACAGTCGATGAAATACGTGCCAGCCGCGCGCTTCATCGCAGCCCGCTTGTGTTGCAATGCATTGAGGATCACCTCGTCGGGCGGCGCTACCCGCTGGCTGTGCTGACGACCGACCCGACCGTGTTGCACCCGGAGGTCAAGGAGCCCCGAGCATGAACAAATCCTTGAACAGAACCACGCTGCCGCTGCTGTTGCTGACTGGCGTGCTGCTCGGCGGCTGCGCCGCTTCGACGCAGCTGGTGACCAACCAGCGCGCATCCGACACCGTCAAGGCCAAGAGCTTCAAGGCCTACCGCGAGGTGTTGTTGATCCCGCCCAAGGACGACCCGCGCGCGCTCGTGCCGCGCGTGGTCAGCGAGATCGAGAGCATGGGCTTCAAGGTCCAGGTGATGGACGCCACCAAGCCGATCGAAGCCTCGCAGGGCACCGGCTTCGTGATCGGCGCCGACGGCTGGCTGCTGACCTGCGCGCATGTGCTGGGAGACCTCAAGGAAGCCACCGTCACCCTCAACGGCAAACGCCTCATCGCCGATGTCGTGAAGATCGACAAAAAGGCCGATCTGGCGCTGCTGCAGCTGCGCGAAAAGCTGCCCCCCGGCAGTCCGGTATTGAGCTTTCGCACCGAGGTCAAGGTCGCCACGATGGGCGAAGACGTCTACACCATCGGCTATCCCTTGAGCCGCATGCTGGGCAATACCGCGCGCATGAGCCGTGGCCTGCTCTCGGCCACCGCGGGCTTGCGCGACAACGACCAGGAAGTGCAGGTCTCGGCCGAGATCCATCCCGGCAACAGCGGCGGCCCGCTGCTCGACCGCGACGGCCAGGTCATCGGTGTGGTCAACAAGACGATCAACCCGAGCGCGGTGGCGCAAGCCACCGGCGGCGCCTTGCCGCAGAACATCAACTTTGCGATCAAGGCCGCACCGATGCTGGCCTTCATCAAGGCCGCCGACCCGCGCGCGCAGGCCGCGCTGACCTTCGAGAACAAGGCCGCGGGGCTGGACGTGGCCGGCAAGGCGGTGGCCAAGATCCAGGCCGGCATCGTCGGGCCCGATACCGAGCGCCGCGACAAGATGGTCGTGCGCTTCAACTACGTCAGCATCTGGGACGTCTGGTACCGCTTCCGGGTTTTTGTGCTTGCCGCTTTTGACTACGAAACCCAAGAGGGCCTGTTTGTCGCCGGCCAGGGCCGCGACAACATGATCAGCAACGAAGAAGTGGTCATCAAGGACACGCTGGGCCAGTTCCGCAAGGCGATCGCGGCGCGCTGACAGCCTGCTGAGATCTGAGCGTTCCGCGACAATCCGCGGGTGGCACCCGCAGCAACAACGACCAAAAAGCAGCGCATCGTCGTCGGCCTGAGCGGCGGCGTCGATTCGGCCGTCAGCGCCTGGCTGCTCAAAAAAGCGGGGCATGAAGTCGTCGGCATCTTCATGAAAAACTGGGAGGACGACGACGGCGCGGCAGGCGACCCCGCGCGATCAGACTACTGCTCGTCGAACGCGGACTTCGTGGATGCCGCAGCAGTTGCCGATGTCATCGGCATCGAGATCGAACATGTCAACTTTGCGGCCGAGTACAAAGACCGCGTCTTTGCCGAATTCCTGCGCGAATACAGCGCCGGGCGCACACCGAACCCGGACGTGTTGTGCAATGCCGAGATCAAGTTCAAGGCCTTTCTCGACCATGCGCTGCGCCTGGGCGCCGACCGCATCGCGACCGGCCACTACGCGCGGGTGCGCGCTGCGGCGGGGTCGAAATTCGAGCTGCTCAAGGGCCTCGATCCGGCCAAGGACCAGAGCTATTTTTTGCACCGGCTGAACCAGGCACAGTTGGCCAAGACCTGGTTCCCGGTTGGCGAACTGCCGAAGACCGAAGTGCGCCGCATCGCGGCAGAAGCCGGCCTGCCCAATGCGACGAAAAAAGACTCGACCGGCATCTGTTTCATCGGTGAGCGGCCTTTCCGCGAATTCTTGAATCGCTATCTGCAGCAAACGCCTGGGCCGATGATCGACGAACGTGGGCGCGAAGTCGGGCGCCATGTGGGCCTGAGTTTTTATACCCTCGGCCAGCGCCAGGGCTTAGGGATTGGCGGCGTGCGCGAGGGCGGCGGCGAACACGCGCCCTGGTACGTGGCGGGCAAGGATATGCAGCGCAATACCTTGCTCGTCGTGCAAGGCCACGCGCACCCGGCGCTGTTGTCGCTGGCGCTGCACGCGGATGACCTGAGCTGGGTCGCCGGCGCGCCACCCGCTGCGGCTGCGCTGGCCGCCAAGACACGTTACCGGCAGGCCGATGCGGCCTGCCGGTTTGCCAGCGACGCGGCTGGTTTCACGCTCGATTTTGAGCAGGCGCAATGGGCGGTCACGCCAGGGCAGTCGGCGGTGCTTTACGACGGCGCGGTTTGCCTCGGCGGTGGGGTTATCGCGTCGGCGTCGGCGTCGAGTTCGTCACTGCCCGCGGCGCAGCCAGCGTAAGCACCCAGGCCGGGCCGGCGGCGGACATCACGCAGGCGGCGCCGGCGTCTTGCAGCCGGCGGTCCATCATGTTTTTGCAGTGCGTGGCGCTGTCGAGCCAAGCCTGCACGGCGGCGTCGATCGTGGGCAGACCAAGCGCAACGTTTTCGGCCACCGCGACGGGCGCGTAGCCGGCTGCCAGCGCACGCTGCGTGAGCGACTCGCCAGCCGGGCCCCAGTGCTGCGCCTGGCCGGACTGCGCAACCCAGATTGCCTGCCGTTGCGCGATCGCGTCGAGTGTGTCGTGCCAGGACAATCTCGGCGCACCGCGATTGTGCATCCCGGCATTGCAGTCGACGCCCTCGGCGCGCAGCCGGTTCAGCGCCAGCAGCAGCTTGGTGCGCCAGTCGGGCGGCAGCTCGCCGCAGGGCGCGTCGGCCGCGGTGGCGATCGCCGCAGCGGTCAGCAGCAGGCCGGTGAGGAGTGCAGTGCGTCGCATCGCGACCATTGTCGGCGGCGGCCCGGGTGTCGCCGGGAGTTGATGCGCGGCGGCTGCGCAAATTGCCCGTCGACATGTGGACATCACGTCATCCGACAATCGGCGCATGACCGACTTCATCTTCATCCGCCACGGCGAAACCGACTGGAACCGGCAGCAGCGTTTTCAGGGCCAGATCGATGTCCCGCTGAACGCTGCTGGCCAGGCCCAGGCCAAGCTGCTCGCCGCGCACTTGGGGCCCAGCGCCCGAACCGACGGCTTTTTCAGCAGCGACTTGGCGCGCGCTCAGCAGACCGCGGCGCCGCTGGCCGCCGCCTGGGGCGCGACGCCCTTGCTGCACGCGGGATTGCGTGAGCAGGCTTTTGGTGTGCTTGAGGGCCTGGACGCACCGACGATCCGCGAGCAGCACCCCGAGCTGTGGTCACGCTGGCTTGAACACCGCGCCGACTACGCCTTGCCGGGCGGCGGCGAAAGCCTGCGCACCTTTCACCGCCGCGTGGTGGATGCGGTGCGCGAACTCGCCGAGGCGAATGCAAACACCCATGCCGACCGTTCGCTGACCGTGGTCACCCACGGCGGTGTGCTCGACATGCTCTGGCGCACCGCCCACGGCCTGCCGCTGGACGGCCTGCGCGAATGTGAAATCCCGAATACCGGCATCAACCGGTTGCGCTGGCGTGCCGGCACGCTCGAAGTGCTGGGCTGGGCCGACGCGCGGCATTTGCAAAATGCCGCGCCGCCGTTGACCGCGTAAGTTGCGACGGTTTTCCTGGCCGCGGTTTCGTGCGGCGCTGCGCCGATCGCCGCTCGTCGGCTACAAAGACGCGGCCGCAGCAAAGCCCCGTCCGCGGGTCGCGATCAAAACGGAATGTCGTCGTCCATATCGTCGAAGCCGGTCGCCGATTTGGCCGCCGGCTTGGATGCTGGTGCGCTGCGTTGCGGGTTCGGGCTCTGGCTGCGCGCTGGCGCGCCGCCGCCTTCGTCGCTGCCGCCGCTGCCGCCGCCACCACTGCTGCCCCCCATGCCTTCACGGCTGCCAAGCATCGTCATGTCGCTGGCGACAATTTCGGTGGTGTACTTTTCGACGCCGTCTTTGTCGGTCCACTTGCGCGTTTTCAAGCGGCCTTCGATATAAACCTGCTTGCCTTTTTTAAGGTACTCGCCGGCGATTTCGGCCAGGCGGTCGTAGAAAACGACGCGATGCCATTCGGTTTCTTCGACCTTGTCGCCGGAGCTTTTGTCCTTCCAGCTGCGTGACGTGGCGATGGTGGCGTTGCAGATCGCCGAGCCGCTGGGTGCGTAGCGGACTTCGGGGTCGCGGCCGAGATGGCCGATGAGAATGACTTTGTTGACCGAGGCCATGCTGGGCTCTCCTTGCGGGTGTGTTGCGGGTGCTTAGCGGTTGCGTTTCAGATGCCGTATCGGCGGGCGTCGCTGCTGCTGCCGGCGCTGCGGGTACGACGTCGAATCCGGTGAAGCGATGATACCGACGCCACTCGCTGAGCCCAGCGCCCCGAAGCGGGAGTCGCGATCGTCATCTTGGGTGCCGCCGCTTGGGTGCCGCCGCTTGGGTGCTACCGATTCTGGCCCGGGGCTTACCATCGACGCCGCCCATGTCTGCCTCCACCGCCCGCTCCACCGCCCGCACCTCCGCCCACACCCCCGCCATCGAAACCGACCCCGCGCTACAGGTGCTGCACGAGGTCTTTGGTTACGCCGCTTTCCGCGGCCAGCAGGCGGCGGTGGTCGAGCAAGTGGTGGGTGGTGCCGACGCGCTGGTGCTGATGCCCACCGGCGGCGGCAAGAGCCTGTGTTACCAGGTTCCGGCGATCGTGCGCCACCGCGCCGGGCAGGGCGTTGCGGTGGTCGTCAGCCCGCTGATCGCGCTGATGCACGACCAGGTCGGCGCGCTCGAAGAGGCCGGCGTGCATGCCGCGTTTTTGAACAGCTCGCTCGACGCCGACGCGGCGCGGCAGGTCGAGCGCGAGTTGCTCTCGGGCCGGCTGGTGCTGCTCTACGCCGCACCGGAACGCATCCTGACGCCGCGTTTTCTGGCGATGCTCGATGCGCTGCACGAACGCGGGCAGTTGAGCCTGTTTGCGATCGACGAAGCGCATTGTGTGAGCCAGTGGGGGCACGATTTCCGCGAGGAGTATCTCGGCCTGTCGGTGCTGCACGAGCGTTATGCCGGCGTGCCGCGCATCGCGCTTACCGCTACCGCCGATGACCACACCCGCGCCGACATCATCCATCGGCTGGCGCTGGAAGAGGCCCGCCTGTTTGTGGCCAGCTTCGACCGGCCCAATATCCGCTACCAGGTCGTCGAAAAAGACGATCCGCGCAAACAGCTGCTGCGTTTTTTGCGTGACGAACACGAGGGCGACGCCGGCATCGTCTACTGCCAGAGCCGCAAGAAAGTCGAAGAGACCGCGGCCTGGCTTGAGGCTGAAGGGATCCCCGCGCTGGCGTACCACGCCGGGCTGGATTCGGCCTTGCGGCGCCGCCACCAGGACCGCTTTTTGCGCGAAGAAGGCCTGGTGATGGTGGCCACGATCGCTTTTGGCATGGGCATCGACAAACCCGATGTGCGTTTTGTCGCGCATCTGGACTTGCCGAAAAACATCGAAAGCTACTACCAGGAGACCGGCCGTGCCGGCCGCGACGGCGCGAGTGCCAACGCCTGGATGGCCTATGGCCTGGCCGATGTCGTCAACCAGCGGCGCATGATCGACGATGGTGGTGCCGACGACGAATTCAAACGCGCGCAGCGCGGCAAACTCGACGCGCTGTTGGCGCTGTCCGAGGCTCATGACTGCCGGCGCGTGCGCCTGCTGGCTTATTTCGGCGAGGCCAGCGCTCCCTGCGGCAACTGCGACAACTGCCTGGCGCCGCCGGCGACCTGGGACGCCACCGAACCGGCACGCAAGGCGCTGAGCTGCATCCTGCGGTTTCGCCAGCAGGGCGGGATGCGCTTCGGTGCCGGCCACCTGGTCGATGTGCTGCGCGGCAAGGTCACCGACAAAACCCGCCAGTACGGCCACGAAAGCCTGAGCACCTTTGGCATCGGCGCCGAACTCAGCGAAGCGCAATGGCGCAGCGTGTTGCGCCAGCTGATCGCGCTCGGCCACCTCGGCACCGAGGGCGAGTTCAATACCCTGGAGCCGGCGCCAAGCGCACGCGCGGTGCTGCGCGGCGAGGTGCAGATCCTGCTGCGCGTGGCCGCCGCGCCGACGGCGCCGGTGCGCAAGGAACGAGGCGAGCGCAAGCGGGATGCGCGTGGTGCTTTCGGCACTGACGGACCTGGCGCCAGGCGCACGAAAGCGGCGCCGCTGCCGCTGGACGAGGCGGGCCTGCTGCGCTTCGAAGCACTCAAGACCTGGCGCGCCGAGGTCGCCCGCGAGCACAACCTGCCGGCGTACATCGTGTTCCATGACGCGGCGCTGGCGGAGATGGCGCGAGAGTGCCCGGCCTCGATCGACGCGTTGGCGGGCATCAGCGGCGTCGGCGCGAAGAAGCTCGACGCCTACGGCCGAGAGATCCTTCGCGTGCTCGAGGGCGTTGATCTGCGCTGAGCATGCGAGCGGTTTCTGGCGCTCTGGGGTCTCACCAGCGCGATCGCCGCGCTCGATATGATGGTCGGTTTGCCGCCGCCCGACGCACCCATGCCAGCCAACCGAGATTCCCCCGATCGAGCACAGACCCGCGAACCGCCAGCGATCCACATCCGCGGCGCGCGCACGCACAACCTGAAAAATATCGACCTCGATATCCCGAAGTTCGCGCTCGTGGTGATCACCGGCCTGTCGGGGTCGGGCAAATCGAGCCTGGCTTTCGACACCTTGTATGCCGAGGGCCAGCGTCGCTATGTCGAGAGTCTGTCGACCTACGCGCGGCAGTTTTTGCAGCTGATGGACAAGCCCGATGTGGATGTCATCGAGGGCCTGTCGCCCGCCATCAGCATCGAGCAGAAAGCGACGTCACACAACCCGCGCTCGACGGTCGGCACGATCACCGAAATCCACGACTACCTGCGCCTGCTCTATGCCCGCGCCGGCACGCCGTACTGCCCCGATCACGGCCTGGCCTTGCAAGCGCAGAGCGTGAGCCAGATGGTCGACACCTGCCTGGCGCTGCCCGAGGGCACAAGGCTGCTGGTGCTGGCGCCTGCCGTGCGCGAGCGCAAGGGCGAGTTCACTGACCAACTCGCGCAGTGGCAGGCCCAGGGATTCGTGAGATTCCGCATCGACAGCGTGGTCTGCGAAGCCGGTGCGCTGCCGAGCCTGAAGAAAAACGAAAAACACGATATCGACGTCGTCGTCGACCGTGTGCGCACCGGGCCGGCGATGGCACAACGCCTGGCCGAGAGTTTTGAGGCCGCGCTGCGCCTGGCCGATGGGCGGGCGCTGGCGGCCGAGGTGACCGTCGACACCGCTGCCGAGGCGTCACCAAAACCGCGTGGGCGCAGTGGCGCCGATGCTGTCCGGCACGCCTGGCGCGAGCATCTTTTCAGCAGCAAATTCAGCTGCCCGGCCTGCAGCTATTCGCTGGCCGAACTCGAGCCGCGGCTGTTTTCCTTCAATTCGCCGGTCGGCGCCTGCCCGAGTTGCAGCGGCTTGGGGCAGGTGACGGTTTTCGACGCGGCGCGAATCGTCGCTTTCCCGTCTTTGAGCCTGGCCGCCGGTGCCGTCAAAGGCTGGGACCGGCGCAACAGCTATACGTTTTCGATGCTCGAGAGCGTGGCACGACACGCCGGCTTCGACATCGACCAGCCTTTTGAGCAACTACCGGCGTCAGCGAAGCAGTTGCTACTGCACGGCTCCGGCGTGCAGGATATCGAGTTTGTCTACCGCGCCGAATCGGCCTCAGGCCGATCGCGCAGCGTCAAGCGTCGCCACCCCTTTGAAGGGATCATCCCGAATTTCGAGCGCCGCTACCGCGAGACCGAATCGGCTGCGGTGCGCGAGGATCTGGCGCGCTACCAGGCCGCCCGGCCCTGTACCGACTGCGCCGGCACACGCCTGCGGCGCGAGGCTCGTCATGTGCTGCTGCAAGCTGCCGGCGAGACTGCGCCCGGGCGACCGATCTTCGAGATCGAACACATCACGCTGGCGCAATGCCTGGCGTATTTCGACGCGCTGGTTCTGATCGGCGCCAAAGCCACAATTGCCGACAAAATCGTGCGCGAGATCCGCTCGCGACTGCGTTTTCTCAACGACGTCGGCTTGACCTACCTGAGTCTGGACCGCAGCGCCGACACGCTGTCGGGCGGCGAGGCCCAACGTATCCGGCTGGCGAGCCAGATCGGCGCCGGGCTGACTGGCGTCTTGTATGTGCTCGACGAGCCGAGCATCGGCCTGCACCAGCGCGACAACCAACGCTTGATCGGCACCCTCAAACATCTGCGGGACCTGGGCAACTCGGTACTCGTGGTCGAACACGACGAGGAGATGATTCGCGCCGCCGACCATGTCATCGATATCGGGCCGGGTGCTGGTGTGCACGGCGGCCGCGTCATGGCCGAAGGCACGCCGGTCGAGATCGCTGCGAACACCGGCTCGCTGACCGGCGACTACCTTGCGCGCCGGCGGCGCATCGAGCCGCCAGCGCGGCCCCCTTCGCTGGTCGACGGCGCCGACCCAAAAGTGCTGCGCATCGTCGGCGCGCGGGGCAACAACCTGAAAAACCTGACGGTGGAGTTTCCGGTGGGACTCTTTACCTGCGTGACCGGCGTCTCGGGGTCGGGCAAGAGCACGCTTGTCAACGATACGTTGTACGCCGCGGTAGCGCGCAAGCTGTACCAGAGCCACGTCGACGTCGCGCCCCACGATCACATCGACGGCCTGGAACTCTTTGACAAGGTCATCAACGTCGACCAGAGCCCGATCGGCCGCACCCCCCGCAGCAACCCGGCAACCTACACCGGCTTGTTTACACCGATTCGCGAGCTGTTTGCCGAGTTGCCGGCGTCACGCGAAAGAGGCTACGGCGCCGGCCGCTTCAGTTTCAACATCCAGGGCGGGCGCTGCGAGGACTGCCAGGGTGACGGGGTGATCAAGGTCGAAATGCACTTTCTGCCTGATGTCTACGTCAGCTGCGACAACTGCCGCGGCCAGCGTTACAACCGCGAAACGCTCGAAATCCAGTACCGCGGCCGCAACATCACGCAAGTGCTCGAGATGACCGTGGAGGACGCCCGGGCATTCTTTGCCGCCGTGCCGGCGCTAGCGCGCCGGCTACAAGCCTTGCTCGATGTCGGGCTGGGCTACATCCACCTGGGGCAGAGCGCCACCACACTGTCGGGCGGCGAAGCACAACGCGTGAAGCTGGCCCTGGAACTCGGCAAACGCGATACCGGTACAACCCTGTACGTCCTCGACGAGCCCACCACCGGCCTGCACTTTCACGATATCCGATTGCTGCTGCAGGTGCTGCAACAGCTTCGCGACGCGGGCAATACGGTGGTCGTCATCGAGCACAACCTGGATGTCATCCGCTGCGCAGACTGGCTCATCGACCTGGGCCCGGAAGGCGGAAATGCCGGCGGCCAACTGGTGGCCGCTGGCACCAGCGCTCAGCTCGCACAGTGCCCCTCAAGCCATACGGGACATTTTCTGAACCCGGACAGACGCGATGTGCCGCTGGCACTCGGCAGCACCCTCGGCCTCGGCGTGCAGCCAACTATTTCAGATGAGTGCTGATGATCTTTGTCATCTCGAACATCGACACCTGGGCCTTCTTGAAGACCTCCTTCAGTTTGGCATCGGCGTTGATCATCGTGCGCTTGGCTTTGTCTTGAAGCCCGTTCTTCTTGATGTACTCCCAGATCTTTCGCGTCACCTCGGTGCGCGGCAGCGCTTTGTCCCCGATGACTGCGGCCAAAGCGGAACTCGGTGTCATTGCTTTCATGAAAGCCGCACTCGGCGCCCGCTTCTTTGCCGGCGCTGTCTTTTTCGCAGCCGGCAGAGCCGTTTTTATCGAGGACTTCGGCGCCGCCTTTTTCGCAGGTGCGGCTTTGGCGGCCACCTTCTTTGCAGTTGCCATTTTTTGACTTCTCCAGATGTCGGTCGTTGACTATCGTGCGTTCTCGGTGTCCGGCGGACACCTCGATGAATGGTAATGCGATCGTGGCAGGCTGGGAAGGTCGCGGCACAGAGGGTTCGCCCCAGGGGTCGTCGTCAGCGCGCGCCGACAATTGTCCGACATGCTGCAAACCGTCAGTCTCAGCGCGGCCCAAAAATTGCCGTCCCGACACGCACGATCGTGGCGCCAGCGGCGACCGCGGCTTCAAGGTCGACGCTCATGCCCATCGACAGCGTATCCAGGGAATCGGCATCGCCGGCGACTTGGCCCAGCACCCGCGCCAGTGCAAGGTGGGGCTGGCGCTGAGCGTCGAAGCCCGCGCGCGGCGCTGGAATGCTCATCAGCCCGCGAAGTCGCACCCCGGGTAGCGCGATCACCTCGCTCGCGAGGAGAGCCGCCGCATCAGGATCCAACCCGGCCTTGCTGGGCTCGCGGTCGATATTCACCTGCAAGCAGATCTGCAACGGCGCCAGCGTCGGTGGCCGCTGCTCCGACAGCCGTTGTGCGACCCGCAGCCGGTCGACGGTGTGCACCCAGTCGAAGTGCTGCGCTACGGCGCGGGTTTTGTTGCTCTGCAGCGGTCCGATCAGATGCCAACGCAGATCGGCTCTTAAATCGGCGGTCGCGTTCATCTTCTCAAGCGCCTCCTGGACATAGTTTTCACCGAAGTCGCGCAGGCCGGCAGCGTAGGCTTCGCGCACCGCCTGCGCCGGCTGGCCCTTGCTCACCGCCAGCAACGTGACGCTTCGCACGTCGCGGACGGCGTGCGCGCAGGCCCGCGCGATTCGCTCCTTCACTTGTTGCAGACGCTGGTCGATGCTCGCCATAATGGCCCGAGCTTAAGCTCACGCGCCGCCAACCCAAGGGCCCCATGGACATCACCCAACTTCTGGCCTTCTCCGTCAAAAACAAGGCCTCGGACCTGCACCTTTCGGCTGGCCTGCCGCCGATGATCCGGGTTCATGGCGACGTACGCCGGATCAATGTCGAGCCACTGGACCACAAGCAGGTCCACGACATGGTGTACGACATCATGTCGGACGCCCAGCGCAAGCACTACGAGGACACCCTGGAGTGCGATTTTTCGTTCGAGATCCAGGGCCTGGCGCGATTCCGCGTCAACGCCTTCAACCAGAACCGTGGTGCCGGGGCCGTTTTCCGCACCATCCCGAGCAAGATCTTGACGCTGGAGCAGTTGAACGCGCCCAAGATTTTTGCTGACCTCGCACTCAAGCCGCGCGGCCTGGTCCTGGTGACCGGCCCGACTGGCTCAGGCAAGAGCACGACGCTGGCGGCGATGGTCAACCACCTCAACGAAAACGAGTACGGCCATGTGCTCACGGTCGAGGACCCAATCGAGTTTGTGCACGAGAGCAAAAAATGCCTCGTCAACCAGCGCGAGGTCGGCCCCCACACCTTGAGTTTTTCCAACGCGCTGCGCGCAGCCTTGCGCGAAGACCCCGATGCGATCCTGGTCGGCGAAATGCGCGACCTCGAGACGATCCGGCTGGCCTTGACCGGCGCCGAAACCGGCCACCTCGTCTTTGGTACCCTGCACACCAGCAGCGCGGCCAAAACCATCGACCGCGTGGTGGATGTCTTCCCGGCGGCGGAAAAGGACATGGTCCGCGCGATGCTTTCGGAATCGCTGATTGGCGTCATCTCTCAGACCCTGTGCAAGCTCAAGGACGGCTCTGGTCGCGTCGCGGCGCACGAGGTCATGCTCGGCACCTCGGCCATCCGCAACCTGATCCGCGAGAACAAGATCGCGCAGATGTACTCGTCGATCCAGACCGGGCAGAGCCTGGGCATGCAGACCCTCGATCAAAATCTCTCAGACCTCGTTCGGCGCAATATCATCTCCCCTGCCGAGGCCCGCTCAAAGGCCAAGATCCCCGAGAATTTCCCGGGTTGATCGGCGAGGAGGAACCGGATGGAACGCGACCAGGCCTCGAAGTTTGTCAACGACCTGCTGCGCCTGATGATCGGCCGCAACGGCTCCGATCTCTTTCTCACTGCCGACTTCCCACCGGCTATCAAGGTCGACGGCAAGATCACCAAGGTCAGCCCGCAGGCGCTGACCGGCCAGCACACTTTGCAGCTCGCTCGCGCGGTGATGAATGACAAGCAAGCCGCCGAGTTCGAGCGCACCAAGGAATGCAACTTTGCGATTTCGCCCCAGGGCATTGGGCGCTTTCGTGTCAATTCCTTCATGCAACAGGGCAACGTTGGGCTCGTCTTCCGCACGATCCCCAAAACCTTGCCGACCATCGATTCGCTGAACCTGCCGCCGGTGCTCAAAGACATCGCGATGACCAAACGCGGGCTGGTCATCTTTGTCGGCGCGACCGGTTCAGGCAAGAGCACCTCGCTGGCGGCGATGGTCGACTGGCGCAACGAAAACTCCTACGGTCACATCATCACCATCGAAGACCCGGTGGAGTTTGTTCACGCGCACAAGAACTGCATCGTCACCCAGCGCGAACTCGGGATCGACACCGACAGCTGGGAAGCGGCGCTGAAAAACACCTTGCGCCAGGCGCCGGACGTGATCCTGATGGGCGAGATCCGCGACCGCGAGACGATGGACCACGCCGTCGCCTTTGCCGAAACCGGCCACCTGTGCATGGCCACGCTGCACGCCAACAGCACCAACCAAGCGCTCGACCGCATCATCAACTTCTTCCCCGACGAGCGGCGCGCGCAATTGTTGATGGATCTCTCGCTGAACCTGCGCTCGATCGTCTCGCAGCGCCTGCTGCCACGCCAGGCCGGCCGCGGGCGTGTCGCGGCGGTCGAAATCATGCTCAACACGCCGCTCGTCGCCGATCTCATCTTCAAAGGAGAGGTGCCAGAAATCAAGGAGCTGATGAAACGCTCGCGCGAGCTCGGCATGCAGACCTTCGACCAGGCGCTGTTCGACCTCTATGAAGCCGATCTGGTGACCTACGACGATGCCCTGCGCAATGCCGATTCGCTGAACGACCTGCGCCTGCAGATCAAGCTCAACAGCCAGCGCGCGCGCAGCCCCGATCTCGCTGCTGGGACCCAGCACCTGACGATCCTCTAGCGGCACTGGCGCCGCTGGTGGCACCACCCGGTGTCGGCGGGATGTCGGCGCCAAGCTAACAGTCCATGGCACGATGGCGGCCATGAGCTCACGACAGTACGACCCGATCGACGCACGCAAAGTGGCTTTCCTGGGCCTGGGTGTGATGGGCCATCCAATGGCCGGCCACCTGGCAAGCGCCGGGCACCGGGTCACGGTCTTCAACCGCACGTCAGCCAAAGCCGACACCTGGGTCGCCAACCACGCCGGCCGCAGCGCCACGACGCCGGCGCAGGCGGCGATCGACGCCGATATCGTCTTTGCCTGTGTTGGCAATGACGACGACCTGCGGGCTGTCACCGTCGGCGCCAATGGCGCCTTCGCCGGCATGAAGCCAGGCGCGGTTTTTGTCGACCACACCACCGCGTCGGCCGCCATCGCTCGCGAGCTGCATGCCGAAGCGCGCGGACGCGGATTGCACTTTGTCGACGCGCCGATCTCGGGGGGCCAGGCCGGTGCCGTCAACGGCACGCTGACAGTCATGTGCGGTGGCGACGACGACGCTTTCGACCTCATGCGCCCGGTCGCGATGGCCTTTTCGCGCGCAGTAACGCTGGTGGGCGCGCCGGGCGCGGGGCAGTTGGCGAAGATGGTCAACCAGATCGCAATCGCCGGCCTCGTGCAGGGTCTGGCGGAGGCGGTGGCGTTCGGTCGCCACGCCGGCCTGGACATGAACCTGGTGCTCGACGTCATCGGCAAGGGCGCCGCGCAGAGCTGGCAGCTCGACAACCGCGGCAAGACCATGGTCGCCGGCCAGTTCGACTTCGGCTTTGCGGTCGACTGGATGCGCAAGGATCTCGGCCTGGTGCTCGGCGAAGCCCGCCGCAACGGCAGCACGCTGCCGGTGACGGCCCTGGTCGACCAGTTTTATGCCGATGTGCAGGCCGCCGGCGGCGGCCGCTGGGACACCTCGAGCCTGGTCACCCGGCTGAAGTGACGGCCCTGGCTGGGCGCCTTGCTGCGGCTACTTCGGCGCCGGCGCGGCCTTTTTCTGCAGGTCGGCGAGCTCCTGCTCGCTCATCAGCTCGAACACCCGCACCACCTTCTGCACCCCGGTGATCTCGCGGGCGACCTCGGTGGCGCGGCCGGCTTCGCGCTCGGTCACCCGCCCCATGAGGTAAGTCGCGCCGCGCTCGGTGACCACCTTCAGCGCGTTCGCCTGCAAGTCCTTGGCGTCGATGAAGGCCGCTTTGACACGCCCGGAAATGATCGCGTCGCTGGAGCGCGCGGTGAGCGAGCTGTTGCCCATCACGGCCAGTTCGTTGACCAGCGAGCGCACGTTCTCGACCCGGGTGGCGGCCTGCTCAGCGGCAATGCGGTCGGCATCGCTGGCGACTTCGCCGGTCAGCAGCACCATCCGGTTGTAGCTGGTCACGTTGACATGGCCACGTTCGCCGGTCGCCTCGCGGATGCGCTGCGCGGCCTTGAGCTCGATCGCCTGGTCTTCGACCTGCGCGCCCGAACTGCGCCGGTCGATGACCATCAGCGCGCCGCCGACCATCGCCCCGCCCAAGAGCAGCGGCGCGCAGGCCGTCAGCAGCGTGGCCGCGCTGATCACCACCAGCAGCACGCCGGCTTTGCGCGACAAAAATCCAGTCCTTGCACTTGAGTTGTTCATGCACTTTCCTGTTCACCCATGAGTTGAAGGTCGACCGCATCGCACAAACAATGCAGCACGAGAAGATGTGTTTCCGCGATGCGTGCCGCTCGGTCGTGGGGCACTGCGATCGTGACGTCGGTCTCGCCCAACTCGGCGGCCCACGCGGTGCCCGCAGGGCCGGTAAGCACGACCACCGTCATCTCCTTTTGATGCGCCGCGGCGGCCGCCAGCAACAAGCGCTCGCTCGCGCCGAGCGTGTCTACCAGCAACAGCACATCGCCTGGCTGGCCGACCGCGCTGACCTGTTGTGCGACATTGCTCAGGCCGTCGTCGCGCAGCGCCAGCGCCGCCAGCGGCGGACGGTCGCGCTCGAATCGGCCCGTGAAGGCAGCGGCAAAAATCGGCGCCAGCATCGCCCCGGCGTCGCTGCCACCGACCAGCAGTTTGCCCCCCGCCGTGAGGCAGCCGACAAGGGCCTGGGCCGCGGCGGCGACCGGCCGAGCAAGGCTGGCGGCAGCCTGGTTCTGCAAGTCGGCGCTCTCGAAAAACTGCTGCTGGATGCGTTGTTCGAGCATGGACATGGATCATATGACAGGGCTTCGTGCGTGCCGGTTCCGCAGCTCCTTCACTGGTGCCATTGCGACTGCCGCGCTGGCGGTCACCCAGCATCAAAAGCCGCGCGAATCCACTCCAGCGCGCCGCCGTCGATGGCGACGACGTCAAAGCGGCAAGGCGGTAGCGTCGGCAGGCGCAACAAAAAGTGGCGCGCCGCGAAGATCAAGCGGCGCTGTTTGGCCGCACCGACACTCGCCGCAGCACCGCCTTGAGACAGCCCGCCGCGCGCCCGGACCTCGACAAACACCAGCGTGCCGTCACGGTCGCGCATCACAAGATCAACTTCGCCGCCAGCGCGGCCGGGCCCGCGGGCGACCCGATAATTGCGCTGCACCAGTTGAAGTCCGTGGCGCAGCAGGTGCTGCAGCGCCCGCGCCTCGGCTTCGTCGCCCACCGCCTTGACCATCCACAACCCCCAACTGCTGAGCACCGCCGCGGCCGCTGCCGGCGGTCAGCAGTATCCCGCCGGCACGCTGTACATCGTGGCCACGCCGATCGGCAACCTCGCCGACCTGAGCCTGCGCGCGATCCATATCCTGGCGATCGTCGACGCGGTGGCCTGCGAAGATACCCGCGGCAGCGGGGCGCTGCTGCGCCATCTCGGGCTCGACAAGCCGATGTTCGCGCTGCACGCGCACAACGAAGCCGACGCGGCACAGCGGGTGTGCAAACAGCTCGCCGCCGGCCAGCGGGTGGCCTATGTCAGCGACGCCGGCACGCCGGCGGTTTCCGACCCCGGCGCGGTGCTCGTCGCCGCGGTCGCCGCTGCGGGGTTTCGCGTCGTACCAATACCGGGTGCAAGCAGCGCCACCGCCGCGCTAAGTGTTGCCGGCGACAGCGTCGGCGCGGGTTTTTGCTTTGTCGGCTTCCTGCCGGCCAAAGGCGCGGCGCGGCAGGCGGTTTTGCTGTTGGCCGCGCAAGACAGCGTGACGCAGGTTTTGTTCGAGGCGCCACACCGCATCGAGTCGCTCGCCGACGCGCTGGCGGCGGTGGCGCCACAGCGGCGCGTCACGCTGTGCCGCGAACTGACCAAACAGTTCGAGACCGTCGTGACCTGCACCGCCGCCGAACTGCCGGCCTGGCTGGCCGCCGACGCCAACCGTCTGCGCGGCGAGTTTGTGCTCGTGCTGCATGCCCTGGCGCCGGCAGCGGCTGACGCGGCACCGACCGTCAGCGACGACACCCAGCGTGTGCTGCAGGTGCTGCTGCGCGAGCTGCCGCTGAAGCAGGCCGTCGCGCTGGCGGCCGAGTTGAGCGGCGCGCCGCGCAACACGCTGTACGCGCTGGCGCTGGCCTGGCGCGGCGACAGCGCCGAGCCCTGAAGCCGATCTCAGTTGCCGCCGGTCTTTGGCTGCGCCTGAGCGTCGTGTTTCTGGCGGCGGATGTCGCGGCTGGCGTGGTTTTGCATATGGTGCAGGCGATGCCGCTCCTTGCCAGTCACCGTGCCATCCGCCTTGGCCTGGTTCTCGGCCGGGTTGATCGCACGCTGTTGGCCTTCGAGCCGACGCGTCTCGCGCGCGGTCAGCGTGCCTTTTGCGACACCCTGGTCGATGCGTTGTTCCTGCTTCGCCTGGCGTTGGTCGAACCGCGGTGTGGCGCTGTCTGCCGGCTGCGCCGACGCGGCGATAGAAAGCACGGCCAATGCCGCTGCAATGATCAGTGGCTTGAGGTTTGCATTCATCGGGTCTTCCTTCGAGCGTTGTTGACGGTCTGTTCGAGGCTGCTTCGACGCGGCCGATGCCGGCCACGCTGGTTGAACGCCGCGCCGCGCGCTGCGCGCACATCGACAGGTGAAGCGCGGGTAAAGATGCGTGAACCGCGGCGCTGGCGGCAGCACGCCTCGGCGCTCCTAGAATGGCCTCCTCCCGACGCCACAAAGCCGCCTGCCATGATTTCCCGCGAACCCACGATCGAGCGCCTGGCCACCGCCAGCGCGCTGTTGCTCGAGCCCTTTGGCCTGAACGAGGCCACGATCGCGCGCGCGCTGGCCTTGATCGGCGAACACCGCATCGACGACGCCGACCTGTATTTCCAGACCACCCGCCACGAAGGTTGGAGCCTCGAAGAAGGCATCGTCAAGAGTGGCAGCTTCAGCATCGACCAAGGTGTCGGCGTGCGCGCGGTGGCCGGCGAGAAAACCGCCTTTGCGTATTCCGACGATCTCTCCGAGGCCTCGCTGCTCGACGCTGCGCGCACCGTGCGCACCATCGCCGCAGCGGGCGAGCAGCGCCGCGTCAAGGTCGCGGCGCGCAAGCCGCGCATCGCCGCGGCGCGCAGTCTGTATGCGCCGGCCGACCCGATCGGCACCTTGGACAGCGCGCAGAAGGTCGCACTCCTGGCCAAGGTCGAACAGCTCGCGCGCGCCAAGGACCCGCGGGTCGCGCAGGTCATGGCCAGTGTCGGCGCCGAATACGACGTCGTGCTCGTGGCGCGCGCCGACGGCACCCGCGCCGCCGACGTGCGCCCGCTGGTGCGCCTGAACGTCACCGTCATCGCCGAGCAAAACGGCCGCCGCGAAGTCGGCTCGGCCGGCGGCGGTGGCCGCTTCGGCCTGGGCTACTTCACCGACACGATGATCGGCAGTTATGTCGACCAGGCCGTCAACGCTGCGCTGACCAATCTTGAGAGCCGCCCGGTCGCGGCCGGCGAGATGACCGTCGTGCTCGGCCCCGGCTGGCCCGGGGTGCTGCTGCACGAAGCCGTCGGCCATGGGCTTGAAGGCGACTTCAACCGCAAGGGTTCGAGTGTATTTGCCGGCCGTATCGGCCAGCGCGTGGCGGCCAAGGGCGTGACCGTGCTCGACGACGGCACCCTGGCCGACCGCCGCGGCTCATTGAATGTCGACGACGAGGGCTGCGCCACGCAGCGCAATGTGCTCATCGAAGACGGCATCCTGCGTGGTTATATCCAGGACGGCCTCAACGCCCGCCTGATGGGCGTCAAACCCACCGGCAACTGCCGCCGCGAAAGTTATGCCCATGTGCCGATGCCGCGCATGACCAATACCTACATGCTTGGTGGCACGACGCCGCCGGCAGAGATCGTCGCCAGTATCAAGCGCGGCCTGTACGCGACCAACTTCGGCGGCGGCCAGGTCGACATCACCAGCGGCAAATTTGTGTTCTCCGCCAGCGAAGCTTTCTGGGTCGAAAACGGCAAGATCCAGTACCCGGTCAAAGGCGCGACGATCATCGGCAACGGCCCCGACGCGCTGACCCGGGTGAGCATGATCGGCAACGACATGCAGCTCGACACCGGCGTCGGCGTGTGTGGCAAAGAAGGCCAGAGCGTGCCGGTCGGCGTCGGCCAGCCGACGTTGCGCATCGAGCGGCTGACGGTGGGCGGCACGGCTTGAGGACGTGAAGGCGTGCCTGCGAACGGCTTCGCGCTGCAAGCCGGCCCGGAGCTCTGCGACGGGCGGCCTTGGGCGTCAAGTGGGCATCAAGCGGTCATCAGTCCGACAACCGCTGCGTGCTACATTGCAGCCATGTATCGCCCCGCGTCGTTTTATTTTGCGTACTTTTGGTTCTCGCCCCGTCTGGCGGCTGGAGAGGCAAACGCGTAAGTCGAAACAACGCGAGTCACCCCCCAAAACCGCCGGCAGCCCCGGCGGTTTTTTCGTTTCAGCGCCAGCGACTTTTTCAGGAGCCCTTCATGCCGAACCGCAGCCCCAGCAACCCGACCGCCGAGGGTTGGTATGCGCTCAGCGAAAAGACGAGCCAGATCGACGACCAGCGGATCAAGGACGTGACGCCGCTGCCGCCGCCAGAGCACCTGATCCGGTTTTTCCCGATCGCCGGCACGCCCGTCGAAACGCTCGTCGGCGACACCCGGCGTGCGGTGCACAACATCATGCGCGGCGCTGACGACCGCCTGCTGGTCATCGTCGGCCCTTGTTCGATCCACGACCCGAAAGCCGCGCTCGAATACGCCGAGCGGCTGAAAGCCGAGCGCGCGCGCTATGCCGACACGCTGGAGATCGTGATGCGCGTTTACTTCGAAAAGCCGCGCACCACGGTCGGCTGGAAGGGCCTCATCAACGACCCTTATCTCGACTCCAGCTACCGCATCCACGAAGGCCTGCGCATCGCGCGCCAGCTGCTGCTGGAAATCAACCGGCTCGGGGTGCCCGCGGCTGGCGAGTTTCTCGACACCATCAGCCCGCAGTACATCGCCGACCTGATCAGCTGGGGCGCGATCGGCGCGCGCACGACAGAAAGCCAGGTCCATCGCGAGCTGGCCTCGGGCCTGAGCGCGCCGATCGGCTTCAAGAACGGCACCGACGGCAATATCCGCATCGCCATCGACGCGATCCAGGCGGCGGCGCGGCCGCACCACTTTTTGTCGGTGCACAAAAACGGCCAGGTCGCGATCGTCGAGACCAAGGGCAACAAGGACTGCCATGTCATCCTGCGCGGCGGCAAGACCCCCAACTACGACGCCGCCAGCGTCGCCGCGGCCTGTGCCGAGATCGAAGCCGCCAAGCTCGATTGCCGGTTGATGGTTGATTTCAGCCACGCCAATTCGAGCAAACAGCATCGGCGCCAGATCGACGTCGCGCGCGATGTCGCGGCCCAGGTCGCGGGCGGCTCGAGCTGCATCTTCGGCGCGATGGTCGAGAGCCATCTTGTCGACGGCGCGCAGAAGTTCAGCCCCGGCAAGGACGACCCCGCCCAGCTTGCCTACGGCCAGAGCATCACCGACGCTTGCCTGGGCTGGGACGATTCGCTGGCCGTGCTGGGCATCCTCGGCGATGCCGTGAAAGCGCGGCGCCAGCGCTGAGGGCGCACGGCGGCAAACGCTCCGGCACACGCTCCGGCACACGCACCGCCACTGCCCGCCGAACCGGCCATTTCGGCGGGTAGAGTCGCGGTCGATGAGCACCGCCCACCATGACCACCTGCTCGGCACCCACTTGCGCAGCGTTTTTGGCGAGCTCGATGCCGCCGCATTGGCCCTGCTGGGCGAACATCTGCGCTGGGTCGAGGTCGCCGGCGGGCAGACACTGATCGAGCAGGGCGAGCCCGGCGACTCGCTGTACATCATCGTCAGCGGCCGCCTGCGCGCCTACGTGCGCCGCGCCGACAACAGCCAGCGCATGGTGCGCGAGATGGCCCGCGGCGAGATCATTGGCGAGATCGCGATGTACGCCGACGAGCCGCGTTCGGCGACGGTGGTGGCGATCCGCGATTCGGTGCTGGTGCGGCTCGACAAGGAACCCTTTCGCCGCCTGATCGCGCTCAGCCCGCAGGTCTCGCTGGCGCTGACGCGGCAGATCGTTCATCGGCTGAAAACCGAGCACGAGCCCTCGCGTTTTGCCGCGCCAGTGACGATCGGCGTGTTTGCCGTCTCGGCCGCTGTCGACGCCGCACATTTCGCCAAGCAGGTTGCGGCAGCGCTGGCCAAAGCCGGCCGCGTCTGCATCGTCGACTCGGCGCAGGCCAGCGCCGGGCTTGCGGCGACCAACGAAACCGGCACCACGATGGCCTTGCGGCTGGACGAAATCGAAGCCGAACACGACTTTGTGCTGCTCGTCGCCGACCCGACGCCGACCGCGTGGACCCATCTTTGCGCGCGCCACAGCGACGAGCTGCTGCTGCTCGCCGAGGCTAACGAATCACCGCAGCTGCATGCGGTGGAGTTGCAATGCATCGTCAGCCGGCCGCCGCGCACCGAAGCCGCCGAGCTGCTGGTGCTGCTGCACCCGGCCGATGCGGCGCATCCGGTGGCCACCGAGGCCTGGCTCGCGCGCCGGCCGCTGGCCGGGCACCTGCATGTGCGCAGCGGTGCCGCTGCCGACCATGCCCGCGTCGCCCGCGTCCTCAGCCGCAGCGCCGTCGGCCTCGTGCTGGCCGGCGGCGGTGCGCGTGGTTTTGCCCACTTCGGCGTGCTGCGTGCGCTGCAGGAAAGTGGCATCGAGGTCGACTTTGTCGGCGGCACCAGCATGGGCTCGGTGATGGGCGCGCTGGTCGCCTCCGACAAGCCGCTGCCGACGATGTTGAAGATCGCGCGCCACGCCTTTCGCCGCAACCCGACCGGTGACTTCAACCTGCTGCCGCTGATCTCGCTGATCAAGGGCCGGCGGCTGCGCCAGACGGTGCGCGAAGCGGTGGTCGAACTTCTCGGCAGCCCGGCGGCCGGCATCGAAGACCTGTGGAAGCCCTTTTTCTGCATCGCCACCAACTACTCGCAGGCACAGGAGCAGACCTTGCAGCGCGGCACGCTCGAAAGAGCGCTGCTGGCGAGCACCGCGATCCCCGGCGCGCTGCCGCCGGTGGTGCTGGGCGGCGACCTGCTCTGCGACGGCGGCACCTTCAACAATTTCCCGGTCGACGTGATGCGTGGCCTGCGCGGTGTTGGCACCGTGATCGGCGTCGACCTCGGCAGCCAGCGGCCCAAACCGCTGACTTTTGATGAAGTGCCCGGCACCTGGGCGTTGCTGCGCGACCGACTGCGGCCCCGTAGCGGGCGCCGCTACCGCCTGCCGAGCCTGGCGGCCTATTTGATGAACGTGACGATCCTGTACAGCGTGTCGCGGCGCGCGGAGTCGCATCGCGCCGCCGATATCGTCTTCAACCCGCCGCTGCACCGCGTCGGGCTGCTGCAATGGAGCCGCTTCGACTCGATCGTCGAGCAGGGTTACGCGCACGCCAAGGAAATGCTGGCACGGCCCGAGGTCGCGGCCAGGCTCGGGCGGGATGGCGGCTGACGCTGCCGCAGCGGCTGCAACCGCTGCAGCAACCGCAGCAGCGATCGCTGCCACGATTGCCGCCACGATCGCCGCGCTCGAGGCACAGCGCGCGCTGCTCGGTGATGTCGTCGTCGACACCGCGCTGGCCCCGCTGCGTGCCCAATGGGCCGCCCTGCAGGCGCCGCCAGCGCAATCGCTGCGCCAGGTGACGGTGCTGTTCATGGACGTCGTGGGCTCGACGACGCTGGCCCAGCATCTCGACCCGGAGGACATCCACGCGATCATGGACAGCGCCTTGCAGGCTTTCACCGCGCTGGTCGAACAGCGCCATGGCCGGGTCTTGCAATACGCCGGCGACAGCCTGCTCGCGGCCTTCGGCGCCGAGACTTCGCGCGAGGACGACCCGGCGCTGGCCATCGAAGCCGGCCTGGCGATCCTGCGTGAAGCCAGAGTCCATGCGGCCACGGTGCTGCAGCAGCATGGCCACCGCGGCTTCGATGTGCGGGTCGGTGTGCATACCGGCTCGGTGCTGCTCGGTGGCGGTGTCGACGACGAAGGCAGCATCCGCGGCATGACGGTGAATATGGCCGCACGCATGGAGCAGACTGCGCCGCCGGGTGCGCTGCGCATCAGCCAGGACACCTGGCGCCAGGTGCGTGGCCTCTTCGATGTGACCGAGCAGCCGCCGCTGCAGGTCAAGGGCCGCGATGCGCCGATCCAGACCTACTTGGTCGACCGCGCGCGGCCGCGTGCCTTCCAGGCCGGCACGCGCGGTGTCGAGCGGGTACACACGCCGATGGTCGGGCGCGATGCCGAGCTGGCGCGGTTGCAAGCCGGCTGGCAAGACGTCGAGCGCCAAGGCACGCGGCACGCGGTCTGCATCGTTGCCGAAGCCGGCCTGGGCAAGAGCCGGTTGTTGGCCGAGTTCGAGGCCTGGCTTCAGGCCGGAACAGCGGCCCCAGCGCAGTCGCAGTCGCAGTCGCAGTTGCATCCGGGTCCGCTGCCAGTGCGGGTATGGCGGGCGCGGGCGCAGCCGCAGTCCGAGCAGCAACCGTATGGCCTGCTGCGCGACCTGCTCGCGGCCGCGCTGGGCATCAACGACAGCGACACCAGCGATGTCGCGCGCGACAAGTTCGTGCGCGGCATCGTGCCGCTGTTCGAGGCCGAAGAGGGCACCGCGATGGCCGAGGCCCAGGCGCATGTGCTGGGCCATCTGGTCGGCATCGATTTCAGTGCCAGCGTGCATGTCAGCGGCATCCTCGAAGACGCGCGCCAACGCCGCAACCGCGCCTTCCATACCGCGACGCAGTGGCTGCGCCGCAGTGCCCTGCAGGGCGCCGGCATGCTGCTGCTTGAAGACCTGCACTGGGCCGACGACGGCTCGCTGGACTTCCTGGCCCAGCTGCACAAGGGCCTTGACGGTGTGCCGATCATGGTGCTGGCCGTCGCGCGGCCAAGCCTGTTCGAACGCCGGCCGGGCTTCGACGCCGCCTTCGAGCGCATCGATCTGCTGCCACTGCCTGCAAGCACCGGCGAGCAGCTCGCCGACCGCCTGCTCGCGCCGCTCGGCGTGGTGCCGCCAGCGCTGCGCGACCTCATCGCCGGCCGCGCCGAGGGCAACCCGTTCTACATGGAAGAGCTGGTCAAGATGCTCATCGACGACGGCGCGATTGCCGTCATCGCCGCCGACGCCGACGATGCCGCGCCGGCGGCTGCAGACGAAGCGCCGCGCTGGCGGCTCGTGCCCGAGCGGCTGATCGGCACCCAGGTCCCCGGCACCTTGACTGGCGTGCTGCAAGCGCGGCTGGACGGCCTGCCGGTGCGCGAAAAAGCCGCGCTCCAAGAAGCCTCGGTGATCGGCATGATTTTTTGGGATGCCGCGCTGGCCGCGCTCGACGCCGAAGCGCCGCCGCTGCTGCCCGCGCTGGACCGCCGCGCGCTGGTGCATCCACGCGCCGCGGGCGAATACGGCTTTGACCACCAAATCCTGCACCAGGTCACCTACGACAGCTTGCTCAAACGGGCAAGGCGCGCCTGCCACGCCCGCGCCGGCGCCTGGCTGGCCGCACTCGACAGCGCGCGCGCCAATGACTACCTCGCGGCCGCGGCGCGCCACTTCGAGCTCGCCGGAGAAAACGCCCGTGCCGCCGACCATTATTTGCGCGCTGCCGAACGTGCGCTGCCGCTGTTTGCCCACGCCACCGCGATCGACTGTGCCGGCAGCGCACTCGCGCTCGCCGCGGCCGGCGATCACACCACCCGCTGGCGCGCGCTGCTCGTGCGCCAGCGCTCGCTGCGCCTGCAGGGTGCGCTGGCAGCGCAGGGCGCCGACCTGGATGCCATGCAGACCCTGGCCGACGCTGCCGGCCGCGATGACTGGCGCGCGCTGGTGCTGCTGCGCCGCGCCGCCGCGCATGAAGCCGCTGGCGATCTGCACGCCGCCGAAGCGACGGCCCGACAAGCGCTGGATCTGGCGCTTGCCGTCGGCGCGGATGCCGTCGCCGCGAGTGCCTTCGTCGCCCGCGCCGGCGCGCTGCGTGTGCTCGGCCGGCATGCCGATGCGCATGCGGTCGCCGGCGCTGGCCTGGTCTTTGCCCGCCGCCACCACAACCGCCGCGCCGAAGGCGAACTGCTCACCGGCCTGGCCGCCGTCGCCACCGAACGCGGTGACCTGGTCGACGCGGTGCGCCTGTACGCTGACAGCCTGCGCAGCGACCGTGAGATCGGCGCCTGCAACTCCGAGTGCGCGACGCTGATCAACCTTGGCGACTGCCAGGCGCGGCTGGGTGATGCCGCGGCGGCGGGTCGGGTGCTGGACGAGGCGCTGGCGCTGTGCCGTGCGATCGGGCTGCGGGGCCTGGAAGCCGGCGCGCTGCTCAACCTGTCAGCGGTGGCACAACAAGCCGGCGAGATGGCCACAGCCGCCGGGCTGGCCCGGCAGGCGCTGGCCTTGAGCCAGGCCATCGGCAATCGTGAATACGAAGCCTATGCCTGGATGGCGCTGGGCCACGCCGAACTCGGCCGCATCGACCCCGGTGTTGGCGTCGCTGTTGTCGCTGGTGTTGCTGGCATCGCTGTTGCGACGGCGGCGCAGGCGGCGTACCGGTGCGCGCATGAACTGCTCATTGGGTTGGGCATGCCGCACCTGGCCGTCGAAGCCGATGCCGGCTTGGCCCTGTGTGCCCGGGCGCTGGGCGACCTGCCGCTGGCGATGGGCCATGTCGAAGCGGTGCTGGCGCAACTCGCCGCGCAAGGCCACCTGGACGGCACCGAGCGGCCGTTGCGGATCAGGCTGGCCTGCTTCGAGGTGCTGGCCGATGCGGGCGATACGCGGGCGCAGCCAGTGTTGGCGGCGGCGCATGCGGCCTTGCAGACACTTGCCGCGGCGTTGCCCGACAGCACGGCGCAAGAACGTCTGCTGACCCAGATCCCCTGGCATCGCGCGCTGGTGGCGGCCTGGGCGCGTCGATAGGCCGGAGGCAATGATGCGGCGATGCGACGATGCGCTGCGGCGCCGAGCCGGGCGTCGACCGCGTGCTCATCGCGGTGCAGCGTCAGCGGCGGCGCCGGCGCAGCGCAACGGTCAGCATCGCCAGCCCGCCGAAGGCCAGCAAGCCGATGCTGGGCTCGGGCACCGGCAGCAGGTAGGCGCTGACACCAAACACCTCGTTCTGGAAGCGCCGGAAGACCAGTTTGTCGCCGGCGACAAAGCTGTGCGACGCGTCAAAGAAGTAGTAACTCAGCTCCGAATTGAGGCAGTTGTTGCAGCCGCGCGGACCGCGCACCTGCAGCAGGATCGGGCCCTGCACCGCCTGCGCAAAAGTGAGCTCGAAATTCCGGTTGAAGTTGGTCGCCACCACATCGAGCGGCGGCAAACCCGATGCGCCCCAGGCTTCGTCGGCGTCCCCCTCGAAGGCCTGCATCGCGTCCTTTTGCGCCGTGCTCAGCGGCAAGACCCGCGGCATGGCGCTGCCGGTGAAGTCCCACATGGCGTCCATCTTCGAGCGCATATCAGCGGCCGACTGCGTGCCGGTGACATCGCCCAGGCAGCCGTCAGCGGTGATGCCTGCCGGGCCGGTGATCTCCCCCACGGTGCACTTGGTGATGGTCTGCGAGCCTTCGACAGCATCGGAATTGCTGTTCACCAGGCGGGCCTGTGCTGTCGACACGGCCGTCATCGCGGCCAAGGCGAGCAAGCAGCAGCGCAGAGATGAATTCATGGTCGGGCCAGTTTTGAATTGTGCTTGGGCAACGCGCGTGACCGCGGGCGCAAGCCGAGTCTGCCGAGTGTTGGCGGCGGGCGTCAAGCCATGCAAACCGGGGATGCGCCGCTCGGCATACTCGGGGCGGTTTTTCAGCGCACTGCGTTCGGGGTGACAACATGACGATGTTGGGCTACGTTTTTGGATTCATCGGCGCCGCGCTCACGGTGGCCAGCTACCTGATGAAAAACATGCTGCCGCTGCGGCTGGTGGCGCTGGTGGCCAACGTCTTTCTCATCGTCTACGCGGTGCAGGGCGGCTCGTGGCCGACGGTAGCGCTGTACCTGGCGATGATCCCGATCAACCTCAAGAAGGTCTTCGAGATCCGCAAGCTGGTGCGCGCGATTCAAAACGCCAAGGCCGATACGCCGATCGGCGACTGGCTGCTGCCGCACATGCTGCGTCGCGAAGCACCCGCCGGCCAGACGTTGTGGAAAAAAGGCGATGTCGCGACCGAGATGGTCTATGTGCACAGCGGCCGGCTGGCATTGGTCGAATACGGCCAGACCCTGGGCCCGGGCAACTTGGTCGGCGAGATCGGCCTGTTTGCGCCCGACAACCGGCGCACCGGCACCATCGTCTGCGAAACCGCCTGCACGCTGTACACGCTGTCGGCCGACGGCATGGCGCAGTTGTACTACCTCAACCCCAAACTCGGCTTCCACGTCATGCGGCTGGTCGTCGCGCGGCTGATGCACGACACCGAAGTTGCGCGTGCGGCGATCAGCGGGGCGGGGTCCACGGCTGCGACGCCGTCGACCGCGCTTCAGCCCGGCGCCTGAGGCGGCGCAGCGGCTGGGCCGTTGTCGGCCTGCGCTTCGTCGCGCGCGAGCCGCTCGCTGCGCCAATAAACATCGTCACCGCCCAGGCCGTCGAGGTTGGCGCGGTTGAGCACCCGGGCGAGCACAAAAAGCAGGTCCGACAAGCGGTTCAGATATTGCCGCGGCGCTTCGTTGACCGGGCTCTGCGCGGCCAGCGCGACCAGCGCACGCTCGGCACGTCGCGCCACGGTGCGGCTGACATGCGCCAGCGCCGCGCTGCGGGTGCCCGCCGGCAGGATGAATTCCTTGAGCCGCGGCAACGCTGCGTTGTGGTGGGCCAGCGCTTCGTCCAGGCGCAGCACCGCATCGGCCTTGAGCAAGGTGTAGCCGGGGATCGAGAGCTCACCACCAAGGTTGAAAAGCTCGTGCTGGACGACGACCAAGAGCGCACGCACATCGTCGGGCAGCGGCTCGCACAGCAGCACGCCCAGACCGGAGTTCAGCTCGTCGACATCGCCCATCGCCTGCACGCGAAGATCGTCCTTGGCAACCCGCGTGCCGTCACCCAGGCCGGTGCTGCCGTCGTCGCCGGTGCGCGTGGCGATTTGTGTGAGTCGATTGGCCATGCCGGCGATGCTAGCAGCGCCTGCCTAGAATGCGGCTTGAACCGCGCCCGCCCACGCCCGCCCACGCCCACTCGCGCCACTCGCGCTCCACCGCGCACCGAGGACCAGCCCATGAACGCACCGCTGCCCAACCACCTGCTGCACCAACCGCGCCTTGTCCCCGTCGCGATGCTGGCCGCGCTGCGGGCGCATTTTGGTGAGCGCTGCTCGACCGCCACCGCGGTGCGCGAGCAGCATGGCCGCGACGAATCGGCGCTGGCCGCAATGCCGCCCGAGGTCGTTGTGTTCTGCGAGAGCACGGCCGATGTCGTGGCCGTGCTCCAACAAGCCGACGCCCATGCCGTGCCGGTGATCCCGTTTGGCATCGGCTCGTCGCTCGAAGGCCACTTGCTCGCGGTGCAGGGCGGCGTCAGCGTCGACGTCTCGCGCATGAACCGCATCGTGCGCGTGAATGCCGACGACCTGACGGTAACCGTCGAGGCCGGCGTCACGCGCGAGCAGCTCAACCGCGAGATCCGCGCCACGGGTTTGTTTTTCCCGATCGACCCCGGCGCGAATGCTTCGCTCGGCGGCATGGCCGCCACCCGCGCCAGCGGCACGAATGCGGTGCGCTACGGCACGATGCGCGAGAACGTACTTGGCCTGACCGTCGTCACCGCCAGCGGCGAGGTCATTCACACCGGCACCCGGGCGAAGAAGTCCAGCGCCGGCTACGACCTGACGCGGCTGATGGTCGGCAGCGAAGGCACGCTGGGCGTGATGACTGAGGTCACGCTCAAGCTCTATCCGCTGCCCGAGGCGGTGCGCGCGGCGACCTGCAATTTCCCGAGCATCGACGCCGCGGTGCGCACGACGATCCAGATCATCCAGATGGGCGTGCCGATCGCGCGCTGCGAGCTGCTCGACGCGAATGCGATCCGCGGCGTCAACAAACATTCGCACCTGACGCTGCAAGAGTCACCGATGTTGTTGATGGAGTTCCACGGCAGCGAGGCCGGCGTCACCGAGCAAAGTGCACTGGTGCAAGAAGTTGCGCTCGAACATGGCGGCCAGGCCTTTCAGTGGGCGAGCACACCGGAAGAGCGGACCAAACTCTGGACCGCCCGCCACCAGTCGTATTTCGCGGCGCTGCAGATGCGCCCGGGCTGCCGCTGCCAGAGCACCGACACCTGTGTGCCGATCTCGCACCTGGCCGAGAGCATCAACGAATCGGTCGCCGAGGCCGATGCTGCTGGCGTGCCGTACTGGATCGTCGGCCATGTCGGCGACGGCAATTTCCACCTGAGCTGGTTGATCGATCCCGACGACGAACAGGAGCGCGCGACGATCGAGCGCCTGGGCGTGCAGATGGTGCAGCGCGCGCTGCGCCTGGAAGGCACCTGCACCGGCGAACATGGCATCGGGCTGCACAAGATGCCCTACCTGGTCGACGAGGCCGGCGCGGGCGCGGTGCAGATGATGCGCAGCATCAAACATGCGCTCGACCCGAAGAACATCATGAACCCGGGCAAGATCTTCGCGTACTGAAATCGCGCGACGCCGCCGCGGCGCAGCGTTCGCCGCCAGCCATTCGTGCCGGCCGTTCGTGCTGGCCATTCGTGCCGGCCTTGCCGCCATTCGTCGCAGTCGGCCGGCCATCAGTCGCAGCAACCGGGGGCCGACGCCGGCAGTTGCCTACAGTCCGCCCGAGCCATTCACCAGGAGCCGCCCCATGCGCCGCATCGCCCATCGTTTGTCGAGCCCCTTGTCGTTGATCGCGTTCGCTGTCGCCGCGGTTTGTTTGAGCGCCGCGGCGCCCGAAGCCCAGGCCCAGGCGGGCGCGGCGGCCAAAACGATCATTACCCGCGCCGAGCAACTGCCACGGCGCAGCTACGAGCTGCCGCGCCTGCCCAGCGAGTTGCTCGAAGCGCCGCTGGCGCAGCTGCTGCCGCTCGCCAACGCGATCGAGCGCGACATCGCTGCCGACCTGGCGGCTTTCGAGATCCAGGACCAGGCCACCTTGCGTGGCCTGCAAGCCGCGCGGATGTCGATCGCGATGCTGCGCGGCGACAATGCCGCTGTGCTGCGCCTGGCCGCGGGCTTGCGCGAGATGCAAGACAAACCCGGCCCGCGCCTGACCTCGGGTGTGCTGCTCGAGCTGCTGCTGCAAGCACGCGCTGCCGGCGCCGACACCGCCGCGCAGTCGACACGGTTGCAGACGCTCGTTGCCGAGCGTTATGGCGCGATGCCCTGGGCCGACGTGCAGGACACGCTCAAGGGCCTGAAGGCGCAAATGGAGACCGCCAGTCGCGAGCTCGTCATCGGCTCGTTTCGCAGCCAGCTCGACACCGTCGCGCGCAACGCCGAGATGAAGGTCCCGGCAGGTGTTGTGCTCGGTGTGCTCGGTGCGCGGATGCAGCTTGACCAGGTCTTCCCGCTGCGCGCGGCGGTCGTCGCCGGCCTGTCTGGCGTGATCGACCGCAACGTTGCAGCTGCACCGGTGCGGGCGGACATCTGGAGCGAGCGCCTGGTCAACCTGCCCGCCAACAGCAAGGCCACGCCGGTGGCGGTGGCGGTCTGGGATTCGGGTGTCGACCTGAACCTGTTCAAGACCGCGCCCGGCCGCGGCCTGGCTTTTGGCGACGATGGCCGGCCGTCGGCCGACCTGCTGCGCCCGCTCGGCGCCGCGCAATCCCGCTGGCCGCAGCTGCGCGGGCTGACCAAGGGTGCGCTGGACCTGCGCGCAGCCCTCGATACCGACGACGCGCGCCGGCTGAAACAAACCATCGCCGGGCTCAAGGCCGATGACGTCAAGGCCTTCCAGGAAGACCTCGGCCTGGCCAGCCTGTACACCCACGGCACCCACGTCGCCGGTATTGCCGTCGAAGGCAACCCGTTTGCTTCAGTCTACGCGGTGACGATGTTGTGGAGCCACCAGAGCGAGCCGGCGCGGCCCAGCGAAGAGCGCTCGCGCCGCGCGGCTGCCAACTACACCACCATCGCCGCCGGCCTCAAGGCCGCCGGGGTGCGCGTGGTCAACATGAGCTGGCGCTACGGCCCGAGTTTTTACGAAGCCGCGCTGACCTATCACGGCATGGGCCGCGACGCAGAAGAGCGCAAACGCACCGCGCAGAGCCTGTTTGCGATCGAACGCGATGCGTTGAAGGCGGCCATCACCTCGGTGCCAGAAATCCTGTTTGTCGCTGGCTCGGGCAACGAGGACAACAGCGCCGACTTTGTCGAATACATCCCGGCCGGCTTCGAGCTGCCGAATCTGATCACCGTCGGCGCGGTCGACAAGAGCGGCGACGAGACCAACTTCTCGACCTTCGGCAAAACCGTCGTCGTGCACGCCAACGGCTACGAGGTCGACAGCCTGATCCCGGGCGGCGACCGGATGAAATTTTCTGGCACCTCGATGGCCGCGCCACAGGTCAGCAACCTGGCCGCCAAGCTGATCGCGCTGGACCCCGCGCTGACCCCCGTGCAGGTCAAGGCGATGATCCTGGCGCATGCCGAGAAGCGCGGCCGGGTGAACCTGATCAACCCGAAAGCAACGATCGCGGCGCTGGGGGTCAAGGTCGCGCAACGGCCTTGACCGCGGCGGCGCCTGGTCGCAGGCGGTGACCGACCGGGCTGGTCGGTCGGTCGGTCGGTGTGGACATAATGCCGCCATCGCCAAGGGGCCGCATGTCAAAGATATCGATCATCCCCGTCAGGTCCGTTGCGACGCCGCGTCGCAGCGCCTGGCGTCTCACCGGCCTCGGCACAGCGCCGCTTGCGACCGCGCTTGCGGTGTCTCTCGCGGCCACCCTCGCGGGCTGCGGCGGCGGTGGCGGCAGTTCCGAGCCGCAAGTGACGGTACCGACCGCGGTGCGCGCGGTCGCTGCATCGGTGGGTGCTGACGCCACCGCGGCCAACCTCGGCAACCTGGGCGGCTGGCTCGCCCGCGCGGTGCTCAGCACGGCCAGCGAAGGTGTGCTCGACATCACCGGTGCGCGCGAATCGCCGCAATCGAGCATGACCAGCAACACCGGCACCGCGACCACGTCGCGCGCGCTGGTGATGGGCATGCCAGCGCATGTGCTGCGCGCCGTGCTGCGGCTCGGTGCGCCATTCGCCGCCGCGCGCGAAAGGCCTTCGGCGATCTCGGTCGACACGCAGCCTTGTGAAAACGTAGGCGGCAGCTACACCGTCACTTTCGACGATGCCGACAACAGCACGGCCCTGAGCGCCGGCGACTCGCTGAGGCTGGCGGCCACCAACTGCGTTCTCGACCCGACCGCGCCGGTGGCCAACGGCAGCGTCAAGCTGACGCTCAACGGCGTCGAGATCAGCAGCGACACGGTGACGGCCATCGATGCGAGTGTCAGCTTCAACAACTTCGCGCTCGCGGGTTATGGCAACTACACCGGCGCGGCGCGTTTCTGGACCAAACCGGCGGCCGGCGGCGAGCGTTCGCGGGTGAGCTTCCAGGGCACCAGCGTCGCGTTGGCCGGCGCCACGGTGGTCTACGACTTTGATGTCTACGCGCTGAGCACCACCTCGACAAATACATTTGAGATCGACGGTGGCATCGGCATCGGCGGCCAGACCTATTCGGTGGTCGCCAGCGGCTCGATGTCGGGCACCGTGCTCGGCCCGCCGGCCACCGGCACCCTGCGCCTGCGCGACGCCGCCGGCGACAGCATCCTGCTCAGCGCCAAAAGCGCGCTGTTGTTCGACCTTGACTTCTTCCCGTCGGGCGCGACAACAGCGACCGCTTCGTTGCCCGGGCTGCGCTGGGCGGACTACCTGGGCCCAACGCAGTAAGCCGCGCGGGCCGCGCCGCAGCCGGGCTTGTTTGTAGGCTCAGGTCTGCGGCGGCGCAGGCACTGCCCAAGTCTTCGTCACCTCGCCTTGGCCGTTGGCACTCTCCAACTGCACCCCAAAGCCCCACAGCCGGGCGACATGTTTGAGGACTTCCTGCCCGCTGTCGTGCAGCGGCCGGTCGTTGTGCTGAAAGTGGCGCAGCGTCAGCGAGCGGTCGCCGCGCAGGTTGACGTT
>JANPDN010000291.1:0-7576 GCA_031431555.1 Rubrivivax sp. | reverse complement strand
GCGCTGGACGCCTCGACATAGGGCACCGGCAAAAATAGCAGCAGCATCACGCCCATGTCGTGGACTTCGCCTCCGTGCAGCTTGCAGGCGATGCCGTGGCCGAGCTCGTGCAGCGCCTTGACCAGCGGGAATATCAGCAGCAGCAACAGAAGGTTGTCCAACGCCAGCATGCGCTCTGAAAAATTGCCGGTGAGCTCAGACCAATGTGAAGCCGCAATCGGCAGCGCTGGCAGCACCAGCAGGCACCACAGCAGCACGCCGCGCCAGCCCAGGATCGGCTGCAGGCGCCGCACGACGCGCGCCAGCCAGCGGTCGGGGTCGAGCAGCGGCACGCGGATCGCCAGCGGGTTGAGGTAACGCGCGGCCCAGCGTTTGCGCGACTGGCGGCGGTCGCGCTGGATGACCTCGGCCAGGTCGGGCAAGGCATCGCCGGCAAGCAAATCGAGGGCGTGCAATTGACCCAGCAGCGCGAGGATGTCTTCCTGGCTCGGCGTGTCCTCGTGGGTATCGGTGGCGAGCGCCAGCCAGAGCTGATCAAGTGTGCGGTGCCCATCGAGCAGCCGGATGATGCGCAGCGCCTGGCGGTCGAAGCGGTGGTACTTGGCGTTGATGCGGTCTTCGACCACGGTCCAGAGTTCGCCGCGCCAACGCTGGCTGTGCAGGCGCAAAGTGCCGCGCAACTGCGGCGCGAGTGTGGCGACGCGGTACCAGTGGCTGCTGACGAGGCCAGCGCCGAGGCCGCCGGCCTGGGCACCGGCCTGCGCCGCGGCCTGCGAGGCCGCCAGCGCGCCCGCCGGCGCCGGGCCAGCTTGAGCTAGAACCCGATCTTCCATGCGACAAAGCCCAGCCAGTCGACGAGGCGGTGCGAGCTGATCCACAGCGCGCTGCGCTCGCCGGCATTGATCTTGCCAACACCCTCCATGCCCGGCTGGATGAGCGCCGGCCCGCCCTGCACCTGGGCTTCGACGCGGAAGGTGTTCAGGCCGTCTTCGGCCACGGCCACCGGCGCGATGCGCGAGACGACGATGTTGTGGCGCACACCGGGCAAGCCACTGAGCACGAGTTCGCCGGTCGCGCCTTCGCGCAACTGCAGGATGTCGCGCTCGTCGATCTTCAGCACCACCCGCCAGGCGGCCATCGGCACGACTTCGAACAGCACCTTGCCCTGCTCGACTGGCGCACCGAGCTGCTGCGACAGGTCACCGCGCACGACCACGCCGTCGAAAGGCGCCTTGATCTCGACGCGCGCGAGTTTGCTGCGCGACAGCGCGAGCTCGGCGGCCGCTTCGTCGGCTTCGGCACGCGCCAGCATCAGCGCTGCCGGCGTGCCGCGGGCCATGGCCTCGCGCAGTTTGCGCTCAGCCAGCTCGGCCTGCGCCGACCAGCGAGCGGCCTCGAGTTTGAGGTCGCGGTCGTCCAGCCGCGCGAGCACATCGCCGGCCTTGACGGTGTCGCCGGCGCGCAGCCGGGATTCCTGGATGAAACCTGCAAACGGGGCCACCGCGGCGCGCTGCAACAAGCCTTCGACGATGGCCGGCGCGCCGACGCGGTAAGGCAGTGGCAGGAGCGCTGCCACCACGAGCAAAACTGCAGCCGCGGCGGCCAACAATTTCAGGCCCGGGTGGCTCGGGCCGAAGAGGCTGCGCAGGCCGGAGCGGCCGCTGTCGCCAGCATGTTCGATGAGCCCGCGCTGGGCGCCCCGCTGCAACTCAAAGGCCGGCGCCAAGGCCGCGCCCAGCGTGCGCAAAAATTCGACCTTTTCGGCGCTGGGCGGGCTGTCGAAATCGACGAGCAGCGCGCCGGTGCGCCGGCCCTGATGTTCAAACGCGACGACTACCGAGCCGGCAGCGCCGGCCTCCTGGCGGTAGTCGGCCAGCGGGCTCGTCGCAAGCATCGGCGCATCGGCGTCAGCGCCGGCCGGGGGATGTTGGTCGAGCTCGCCGGTCAGCACCGCCTGGGTCATGGCTTCGGCGGCGGCGCTGAGCAGGTTCGACCGCGGCTCGAAGCCAGCGCTGCCAGACACACTGAGCAGCTTGACGATGCCGTCGTCGCCGGCACGGCCGACCATCGCCTGCCGGCAGGGCAAGGCCTCGACGATGCGGTTGGCGACCCAGCGTGCCGCTGCCGGCGCATCGGTTTCGGCCATCGCGCCGAGCAGCAGGTCTTGCAGCAGTGCCGATGATTTCAAACGTTTGTCACGGTCGAGCAGGTCACGGCGGTCGAACAGGCCGACCAGCCAGCCCGCGCCCCAATGCAGCAGGCGCAGCGCGTCGCGCAGTGGCGCCGGGCCGCGCGCGGCGACATGCAAGACGACGACGCCAAAGGCCTTGTCCGCCGAGACCAGCGGATAAGCACATTGCGCCAGGCCCGAGCTCTCATCAAGCACAACACCGCGCCGCTCGACCAGCGCCTGCTGCGCCACATCGGCCAGGAAGGACATGTCGCGCTCGGCATCGGGCCAGACCGCCGCCGGCGCGTAGCGATCACCCGTGTCGTGCAGCAGCAGCAAGCCGGCCTGGGTGCCGGGCACCCACTGGCACAGGATGCCGAGCCAGGCGCGGCAGAGTTCGTCGGAAGTGCGGGCGTTGACGAGCAGGGACCAAAAGTCCACCGGCTCGCTGGCCACGGCGCCGATGACAGCGGCAGCGTGGGTCGCGTGCGGGGCCACGTTCGGCGTCGCGGCCGCCCCGCTGCCGCCGGGCGCGCCGATCATGCGTGCTGGAGATCCCGGGCAGCGCGCCGCCGTGCCCAGCCGGCGACCGCCAGCCCGCCGCCGAGCATCAAGGCCCAACTCGTCGGCTCGGGCACCGCGGTGATCCGTGCTGTCGATGCCAGATCAACCGAGCCGTCCCAATTGAGGTCGGTGCCACCGAAGCTCAACACCACCGGCGTGCTGCCGCCAACCGGGAAGCTGCCGGCCAGCGCGAAGTTCGCAGTCAGCAGCCCGATGCCGGACAGCACCAGCGGCGGGGTCGGCTGCAGATTCGCGTCGAGCGCGAACCAGGTCACCGACAGCGAACCGCCGGCAAGGTCCAGCGCCGGTGTGAAGGTGCCGCTGCCAGCCAGCGCTGCCGCCAGCGCGGCGTCCCCCATGCCGCCATAGCTGGCGTCGGCATCGGCCAGGGTCACCAGCGCCGGATCCCAGGTCAGCGAAAACAAAAACGAGGTCAGCGGCGTCGCGACAGCAAAGTCGAACTCGTAGCTCACGGTGGCGCTGCCACCCGGCGTGCCACTCGCGCCGGTGGCTGTCAGGCTGACGGCGTGTGCTGGCGCGGCGGCGCACAAGGCCAAGAAAGCTGCGGCAGCGACAGCGTGGCGGCGCGGGTTGGTGGTGGTCAAGCGGGTCATCGGAGGGTCCTTGATTGATTTGCTGTCGCTGTCGCTGTCGCTGTCAGTGTCGATTCTTTCCGCGCGATTCTGTCCAGCGGCTCACTCCGCCGCACGATCGCCGGATCTTGCCGAGATCGTCCAAACATTGACGCCCTGGCCCGGTTTGGCCACCTGCGGCGACGGATTGGCTACCCATTCATTAAGCCATGAAACATCACCTCTAAGGCCCAGCGCAAAGCCGCGTCCGCCCCCTTGTTCGGGGGTCAGCGCGAGCATCGGGCCACGCGCCGACGCCTTGCGTGCGCCAGCGGCCGCGGCCGCCGGCGGGGCGACGATCACCGCGCCGTCGGTCACGTCGGGGCCGGCGACGGGCTTGGGTAGCACGGTCAACCAGGTGTCGTTCAAACGCACCGAAACCAGGTCCAGCGGCTGCGTGCCCTGGGCATCCGCCGCGACCGCAAAGCGCAGCCGCAAGAGCGCGCCGCTACCCGCTTCGAGCGGCGCCAGCGCGGTGGCGTCGATGGTGATCTCACCGGCGCCGCGGCGCACCACCAGGTGCGTGAAGCCCTGCGTCAGCGGCGTGCGCTCGACACCCAGGAAGCTCAGCTTTGATTCGTCGTAGCGAACCGTCAGCACCACCGATTCAAGGCCCGCGGCGATGTCGATATTTACCGGCACCACGACTTGCGCGCCAGCGGCTGCCGTCACGGTGCCGATCGTGACCATCGGGTCGGCGCCGGCAAAGGTCAAGGGTGGCAGGCCGACCGGGATCTCAGGAATATCGGCCACCGATGCGCCGCCGGCGCGCAGGCCGATGCGCAGCGCGTCAGCGGTCTGCAAGCGGCCGTTGGGTTGCACGTCGCCAATGACCACCGGGTCGACCAGCGGCCATTGGCCGAAGCCGTTATCCTGGTTCAGCAGCACGCGGTTGATGCGCTGGAAGTCCAGCGTCGAATAACTGCCGTCGCCGCTGGTGTCACCGACAAAAGCGACGACATGCAGGCCATCGTCTGCTCTTGCGTTGATGGTGCCGCCGTTGATCGTAATACCGGTCAGCTCAAGCACCTGCTTGGCACCATACGGTGCCGCTGCGGGCACCGTGGCGAGCAGATAGCCGAGGACAAATTTGTTCGCATCCAGCGGCGCGCTGGTGGTGACCGTCACCCGCATCTCGCCGGCCGTGCTGGTGTCAACAACCACGCTGCTGCCTGCAGGCAAGGTGCCCGGGGACATGCCCGTCACGGTCAACAGCGCCGCATCAAAGCGCAGCGTGAAGTTGATGCTCGTGGCACCCGCGGCATCGGCGATGGCGATCGGGAACCTGAACCCCGAGGCTGCGATCGCCAGCGCCTGGCCGGGGCCGCGCGCGATTTCACCGACGCCCAGCGTTGCGGTACGCGCCGCCGGCACCGTGAAGGTGCTGATGTAGTCGTCGCCCGGCGTGCCGTCGTCGTTGCCATCCAGGCGCACGCCCATCTCGGCGACGACGCCATTGGCGCGTGCCGCCAGCGTCAAGGCGTAGCGGTCAGGCGCGAGCGCGCCGCCGGTGCGCACGAAGCTCAGGCCACGCCGGTCGTCGTCGAGCACGATGCTGCCGACCACCGGCTTGCCGTCGGTCAGCGATGCAAGCACCAGGTCGGCGGCACCCAGGTTGGTCGGCGCGCCGCTGTAGAGGTTGAGCGCGCTGCTGTCGAGCGCGCGATCGAAGCGCAGGCGCAGACCGCTGTCGGTGGGGGTCATCGACAACACGCGCAGCGTCGGCGTGGTGACGTTCAGCTGGACCGTGGCGGATGCGCTCGACGCGCCGAAGAAGTCGCTTGATTTGTAGGTGAAGCTCGTATTGCCGGCAAAGCCGGCGTTCGGGGTGAAGACAAACCCGCCGTCGGGCGCGAGCACCACCGTGCCCTGGGTGCCGGTGGTGTCGAGCGCCGTGACGGTGAAGCTGTCGCCATCGGCGTCACTGTCGTTGGCCAGCACGCCCGCCGCGCCAACCGACAGCACCTGGCCGACTTCGAGCGCGTAGGCATCGTTGGCCGCCACTGGCGCTGCGTTGACCAGCGAGGTCGGGATCGGCGGGATGTCAGGCACTGCTGCACCGCCGGCGCGCAAGCCGATGCGCAGCGCATCGCCGGCCTGCAAGACACCGTTGGGCTGCACGTCACCGATGATCACCGGGTCGATCAGCGGGTAGGCACCAAAGCCGGTGTCGATGCGCAAGAGCACCCGGTTCATGCGGCTGAAATCGAGCGACGTGTAGGCGCGGTCACCACTCACGTCGCCGGGATAGGCGGCGAGCACCAGGCCGTCGTCGGCGCGTGTGTCCATCTCGGTGACACCACGCTCGAGCACGATATTGGCGAAGGTCGTGCGGCCCGGCTTTCTGTATTCAGCGCCTTCGGGCACCACGCCGACGATATGGCCCAGCGCGACGCGCCCGGCGCCGAGCGGCTCGTCGAAATCGATCTGCACCCGCATCTGGCCAGGCACCGACAGGTCGACCGAGACCCTGGCGCGCAGCGGCAAACCGGCAGGGACAAAGCCGCTCATGACCAGCCCGGCGGGATCGGCCGTCAAGGTGAAATCAATCCGCGTTGCATCGGCCGCGTTGTCGATGAATACCGGCAGGCTTGCACCGGTGCTTGGGTTGGCCAGCCGCTGGCCAGGGCCACGGGCGAGTTCACCCACCGACAGCAGCGCAGCGCTGCTCGGAGCGACGGTGAAGCTGGCGACGAAGTTGTCGCCGGCGGTGCCGTCGGCATTGCCGTCGAGCAGCCGGCCCGCAGCCGTCGCAAAGCCCGTCGTTCGCGAGTCCATCGTCAGCGTGTAGGCCCCCGGCGGCAGAGCGCCGCCAGTGCGCAGGAAAACAAAGCCGGCGTTGTCGGCGTCGAGCAGCAGGCTGCCTTTGACCACCAGACCGCCCGGGCCGACCAGGCGCAAATCTGCTGCGCCCGCCGGGCCGCCCTGGCCGCTGTAGAGGTTGAGCACGGCCGGGTCGATGGCCTGGTTGAGGCGCAGCGCAAAGCCCGATGTCGTCGGCGTGAAAGAACTCACCAGCAGCGTATCCAGCGCGGTCACGGTGATCGTGACGCGGCCGATGTCAGTGCCGCCGAAGCCGTCACCGACGGTGTACTCGAAGCTGTCGGCGCCGATGAAGCCGGCGTTGGGCGTGTAGGTGAAGTTGCCGTCGGGGAAGGCGGTCAGGCTGCCGTTGCGCGGGCTGAGGCTGATCGTGGTCGCGACCAACGTATCGCCATCGGCATCGGTGTCGCCGTCGAGGAAGCCGGGTGCGGCGATGGTCAGCGGTGTGCCGGCCTTGGTCGAGTAGGCATCGTCGTCGGCGACCGGGGCCGCATTGAAGACGGTGATCGTGACGCGGCCGGTGTCGCTGCCACCGAAGCCGTCGCTGATGGTGTAGTCGAAGGTGTCGACTCCGACGAAGCCGGCGTTCGGGGTGTAGGTGAAGCTGCCGTCGGGGAAGGCGGTCAGCGTGCCGTTGTCGGGTGAGTCGACGATGCTGGTGGCGGTCAAGGCGTCGCCGTCGGCATCGTTGTCGCCGTCGAGGAAGCCCGGTGCGGTGATGGTCAGCGCGGTGTTGGCCTTGGTCGCGTAGGCATCGTCGTCGGCAACAGGCGCCGCATTGAAGACGGTGATCGTGACCCTGCCGGTGTCGTTGCCACCGAAGCCATCGCTGACGGTGTACTCGAAGCTGTCGCTGCCGATGAAGCCGGCGTTGGGCGTGTAGGTGAAGCTGCCGTCGGGGAAGGCAGTCAAGCTGCCGTTGCTCACGGGGCTGCTGATCAAGGTGGCCTGCAAGGTGTCGCCATCGGCATCGGTGTCGCCGTCCAGGAAGCCGGGTGCGGTGATGCTCAGGGCGGTGCCGGCCTTCGTCGAGTAGGCATCGTCGTCGGCCACGGGTGCGGCATTGCCCACCGTGACGTTGATCGTGACCAGACCGGTATCGGTGCCACCGAAGCCGTCGCTGACGATGTAGGTGAAGGTATCGCTGCCGCTGAATCCCGCTGCCGGGGTGTAGCTGAAGCTGCCGTCGGTGACGAGGTTCAGCGTGCCGGTGCCGGCGTAGCTGAAGTTGGTGGCGATGAGGCTGTCGCCATCGGCATCGGTATCGCCGGCGAGCAGGCCGTCGGGCAGCGCCGCGATGTTCAGGGTCGCACCGGCGAGCACGCTGTAGGCCTCGTCATCGGCGACCGGGTTGCTGTTCACGACGTTCAGCGTGACCAGGCCCGTG
>JANPDN010000290.1:0-8026 GCA_031431555.1 Rubrivivax sp. | reverse complement strand
ACATGCCGCGCACATTCACCGGCAGCATCAGCGAGAGCCGCGTCAACATCTCCTTGGCCGACTTGTTGGTGAAGGTCACCGCCATCACCCCGCCCGGCGAGACCTGGCCCGTCTGCATCAGCCAGGCGATGCGGGTGGTCAGCACGCGCGTCTTGCCCGAGCCGGCGCCGGCCAGGATCAGGGCCGGGCGCGCGGGCAGCGTGACGGCGGCAAGTTGCTCGGGGTTGAGGTGGCGCAGCAGGGCCGGCGCATCGCCGGTCGGCGGGATCGGTTCATTCATCGACCGATTCTAGGAGCGCGGCCTTGCGCGCCGCTGCCACGGGCGGCAGGCCAGCGACACGCCGTCGTCTGGCCTCAGCGCAACACGTCAGCCAGCGTGTCGCCGCTCTCGATCGCCATCAGCGGTAGCGGCCGCGAGTCGGACACCGCAAAGCGGCGTGGATCGACGTTTTTCTTCCGCCGTCTTTCGTATTCACCCAGCCACTGGGCGAACTCAGGCGCTGGCAGCGGGCGGCTGAGCAGATAGCCCTGCATCTCGTCACAACCCAGTTCGCGCAGGAAAGCCGCCTGGGCGGCGTTTTCAACACCCTCGGCAACGACCTTCAACTGCAAGCTGTGGCCCAGCGCCAGCACCGCGGTGGCGATGGCGCAGTCCTCGGCATCGTGCGGCAAGGCGCTGACAAACGAGCGGTCGATCTTCAGCGTGTCGACATCGAGTCGGCGCAGGTAGCTCAACGACGAGTGGCCGGTGCCAAAGTCGTCGATCGCCAGCCGCACGCCGATGCGCGCCAGGCCTGCCAACACCCCGCGGTTGGCCTCGGTGTCTTCCATGACCAGGCTTTCGGTCAGCTCAAGTTCGAGGCGGCCAGGGTGAATATGGGTTTCGCGCAGCGTGTCGTCGATAAGCGCGAGCAAGTAGGGCTGGCGCAATTGGCGCGCCGAGAGGTTGACGGCCATGCCCACCGGCGGCAGCCCGGCGCGGTCCCAGGCGGCGAGTTGGGCCAGCGCAGTGCGGATGACCCAAGCGCCCACCGGCAGGATCAGGCCGGTATCTTCGAGCACCGCGATGAAGCGGTCCGGCGGCACCATGCCGCGCCCCGGGCAATGCCAGCGGATGAGTGCTTCGGCACCGCTGACGCGGCCAGTCGCGAGGTCGGCCTTGGGCTGGTAGTGCAGGCAGAACTCGTCGCGCTCGAGCGCGTGGCGCAAGCTGCCTTCGAGCGACAGGCGCGCCGAAACCGCTGCATTCAGGTCGTCGCTGAAAAAACTGAAGGTATTGCGGCCCAGCGACTTCGAGCGGTACATCGCCATATCGGTGTGGCGGATGATGCCGTCGAGATCGACATCGTCCATCGGATACAGCGACACGCCGATGCTGGCGGAGATATGGATTTCTTCGTCCCCCGCCATGAACGGCGTGGCGAGCGCGTCCAGCAATCGGCGTGCGATCAGGGCCGCGTTGTCGGCGTCGCCGACCATCTCGGTGATCACCGTGAACTCGTCACCGCCCAGCCGCGACAGGGTGAAGTCGTCGCCCGCCGGCCCGGCCAGGGTATCGGTCTCGCGCAGCGCGCCGGCCAGCACCCGAGCGACATGGCACAACAGGCGATCGCCGACTTCGTGGCCGAGGCTGTCGTTGACGACTTTGAAGCGATCGAGGTCGAGGAACATCAGCGCCATCGGCTGGTTGCTGCGCTGCGCCCGCTGCATCGCCTGCCCGAGCCGGTCGCGGAACATCGCGCGGTTGGGCAGCCCGGTCAGGCTGTCGTAGTTGGCCAGGCGCTGCAGTTGCGCGCGCGACTCCTGCTGCTCGCTGCGGTCACACATGGCGACGATGAAGCGCCGCTCGCCCTCGATCACGGTCTTGTGCAGATCGACCTGCACGCGCACCTGCGGCGCGCTGCGCGACCGCAGCAGCTGCTCGCCGGCGTCGATTGGGAAGTGCTCGCCGCTGTCCGCGCTGGCGCCATCGAAGAAGGTGCTGATCCGGCTGCCGACAAGCAGCTCGGCATCACCGCCAAGCAGTTTTGCTGCCAACGGGTTGCAAGAAAGGACCTCGCCACGCAAGTTGCAGATCAGCAGGCCGTCGCGACTGCGTTCGAAGAGCACACCCATGGCATGCGCGGCCACTGCGCCGGCACGTCGCAGATGGCGCTGGAGCAGCCAACGTACGAGCACGAACAACAGGCCCGTGGCGGGCCCGACCAACAGCAGCGCCTCGAGCCCGGAGGCCCAGATCGAAGTCACCACGCCGCCGGCCTCGGCGCGGTGCCGCCCGACCAGCAGCATATGTGTCGCAACCGCCGCCGCGCCCAAACCGGCCAGCGAGATCGCCAAGACCAGACTCAGGTGCCCGGGCGTCGCCGCGCCGCGGGGCGGCAACGGGGTGGCGTCGCGATGCGGCCGCTGCGGCATCGCTCAATCCAGCGAGCGCTGCCGACGCGCGGCTGCCGCAGCAGCACCGGGGTCGATTGCGATCTTCATATTCGAGGCGTAGGTCCTTGGGATGTTGAGCTGGCGGCGCGGGCCGGCAGGCACCCTTGGACGGGTTTTCGGCGCCTGGCCACAAAAATTGAGCCGCGTAGACTCCCCGCCCAGGAGCGCCAAGAGCCATGGAAATCTTCGACTACGACAACGTCCTGCTACTGCCGCGCCAATGCCGGGTCGACAGCCGCGCCGACTGCGATACGACGATCGAATTCGGCCCGCGCCGCTTCACGCTGCCGGTGGTGCCGTCAAACATGAAGACGGTGATCGACGAGCCGATCAGCGAGATGCTGGCGCGCAGCGGGCACTTCTACGTCATGCACCGCTTCGACCTCGACACCGTGGCCTACGCCAAACGCATGCGCGATCTCGGCCTGTATGTGTCGGTCAGCTCTGGCGTGAAGGCCGCCGACTTTGCCGTCATCGACCGCCTGGCGGCCGAAGGTGTCGGCGCCGACTACATCACGATCGATATTGCGCATGGGCACGCCGAGAGCGTGCGCAAGACGATCGAGCACATCAAACAAAGACTGCCATCGACCTTTGTCATCGCCGGCAACGTGGCCACGCCGGAAGCGGTGATCGACCTCGAACATTGGGGCGCCGATGCGACCAAGGTCGGCGTCGGGCCGGGCAAGGTCTGCATCACGAAGTTGAAGACCGGTTTTGGCACCGGCGGCTGGCAGTTGTCAGCGCTGAAATGGTGTGCGCGGGTGGCGAGCAAGCCGATCGTCGCCGACGGCGGCATCCGCCACCATGGCGATATCGCCAAGAGTGTGCGTTTTGGTGCCTCGATGGTCATGGTCGGCTCGCTCTTTGCCGGCCACGAGGAGTCGCCCGGCGCGACGGTCGAGGTCGATGGCAAGCGCTACAAGGAGTACTACGGCAGCGCATCTGACTTCAACAAGGGCGAGTACAAACATGTCGAAGGCAAGCGCATCCTCGAGCCGATCAAGGGCGCGCTGGTCGACACCCTGCGCGAGATGCGCGAAGACCTGCAAAGTTCGATCAGCTATTCAGGCGGCCGCGCGCTGGCGGACTTGAAAAAGGTCAACTACGTGATCCTGGGCGGCGAAAACGCCGGCGAACATCTGTTGATGTAGCGCCCGGCGCTGACGCCGGCCCGGCTTCGCGCGCATCTGCGCCAGCGTTTCAGCGCGGGATCATGCCCTGCCGCTCGCCGGGCTCACCGCGGTCTGCGGCGCTTCGCCTGAACAGCGGCCGCTCGCGGGCGGCGGAGACCGGGCAGGCGCCGGCATCAGCATGCAAGCGCGCTGCATTGAGCAGCGGCTCGTCCGCCGCGCCGAGCGGTTTGGCCCAGTCTTCGGCGACCGCGCAGGTGGCGTTGAAGCCGTCGAAATAACGTCCTTCGGTGCGCGCGTTGACACTCTCGAAATTGACCACGCTGTAGGTCGTGCCACATTCGTTGGACTTGGGCAAAAAGCCGACCGGCTTGCCGCAACTCGTCTCGCCGATGGCGATGACATCGATGCCGACACCGCGCAGGCCGTTGATGATCTGTTCGCTCGCCGAGCAGGTGCGCCGGCCGCTGAGCACGTAGACCTTGGGCAACGACAGCGCGGCTGCCGGGGCCGGGTTGGCAAAGCGGAAGACGCTGTTGTTGGCCGCCGCGCGCTGGTCGTTGTAGAGCAGCGAGGCGAAGGTCTTGCCTGCCGCACCGCTGCCGCCGACATAACCCGCGATCGTCGACGCCACCGAGACCAGGCCGCCGCCGTTGTAGCGCAGGTCGAGCACGATCTCGCTGACACCTTGGGCGCGGAAGTCGGCAAAGGCCGTGTTCAGCGGCGTCAGCGATTGCGAGATCATGTCCTTGATCACGACGTAGCCCATCTTGCGGCCCAGCGGCGTGGTCACCACTGCGGCGCGCGTGACCGGCGTCAACGCATAGGTCGCCGCGGTCAACGTGACGGTGCGTTCGCCGCCGACGTTTTGCAGTCGCAGCGTCAAGGTCTCGCCGGCGGCAGTGGCCGTGAGTGCCGTGAAGTCGTCGGCGGTGATGATGTCGGCAGCGCTGCGCCCATTGATCGCCAGCACCCGGTCACCGCGCACGACGCCGCCCGCTGCTGCCGGTGACAGCGGCTCGATGTAACGCACGTAAAGCGGCTGGTCGGGCAGGCCCTTGACTTCGAGGCCGGCGACCGAAACGCCGTAGCCCAGACTCTGGCCGTCACCAAAGAAGCGGTTGAACGACTCGGTCGATTCGAAGTTGCTCCAGCGGTCGTTGGGGAACGCGGCGTCGGTGCCCGTGTAGAGCAGCGACTTGAAATAGTCGTCGACGCTGATCGAAGCCGAAGGTGCAGGCCGCGGCGCGAGCTTGTACCAAAAATACCAGTCGCCAAAGTAGCTTTGCAGCCAGGTCTTCTGGTCGTCGGCGCTGCAGGTCAGCGGTGGCGTGACGCTGCCGTTGTCGTCAACGCCACCGCCGCCACAAGCGGCGAGCAGGGAGGCAAACAGCAGCGCCGCAGCGCGGCGCGGCCGGCGGCTCGAGGGGGACAATTCAGCATGCATGCGCGGCTCCAGCGGCTGCCCGGCATGGTGCCGGGTGGGCAGGCGGTCAAGGTAGCACGCCTACAATCTAAAACTCCCCCGCAGCGCCCTGCGTTGACACCCAAATCGTGTCAGCCTGAATCCACTTTGCCATGACTGAACCCGCCAACAAATCGTTCGAGCCGGCCGCGATCGAAGCCAAGTGGGCGCCGCTTTGGGAAGCCGGTGGCGCCGCGCTGCCGACACTCGACCCGGCCAAGCCCTCGTTCAGCATCCAGTTGCCGCCGCCCAACGTGACCGGCACGCTGCACATGGGGCACGGCTTCAACCACACGATCATGGATGCGCTGACGCGCTACCACCGCATGCGTGGTTTCAATACGCTGTGGCTGCCGGGCACCGACCATGCCGGCATCGCAACGCAGATCGTCGTCGAGCGCCAGTTGCAAGAACAGGGCATCTCGCGCCGCGAGATCGGCCGCGAGAAGTTTCTCGAACATGTCTGGGCGTGGAAAGAAAAGTCAGGCAGCACGATCACCGGCCAGATGCGCCGCATCGGCGATACGGTGGACTGGAGCCGCGAATATTTCACGATGGACGACACGCGCTCGGCCGTCGTCAACGAGACCTTCGTGCGCCTGTACGAAGAAGGCCTGATCTACCGCAGCCAGCGCATGGTGAGCTGGGACCCAGTGCTCAAGTCAGCCGTCTCCGACCTCGAAGTCGAGAGCGAAGAAGAAGACGGTTCTCTGTGGTTGATCCGCTACCCGCTCGAAGACGGCACGGGCTCGCTGGTCGTCGCCACGACACGCCCGGAGACGATGCTCGGCGACACCGCGGTGATGGTCCACCCCGATGACGAACGGTACGCCGCCTTCGTTGGTAAACGAGTCCAACTGCCGCTGTGCGATCGCTCGATCCCGGTCATCGCCGACGCTTATGTCGACCGCGAATTTGGCACCGGTGTGGTCAAGGTCACGCCGGCGCACGACCTCAACGACAACGCCGTCGGCCAGCGGCATGGTCTGCCCGTGATCGGCGTGCTGGCTCTGGACGCGACGATCAACCACAACGCGCCGGCGGCCTACCGCGGCCTGGACCGGTTTGTCGCGCGCAAGCGGGTCGTCGCCGACCTCGACGCGCTCGGCCTGCTGGTCGAGACCAAGAAGCACAAGCTGATGGTGCCGCGCTGCGCGCGCACCGGCCAGGTCATCGAGCCGATGCTCACCGACCAGTGGTTCATGGCGATGACCAAGCCCGGTGCCGATGGCCGCTCGATCGCGGCCAAGGCGATGGCCGCGGTCGACGCTGGCGAGGTGCGCTTCGTGCCCGAGCAGTGGGTGAGTACCTGGAACCAGTGGATGAAAAATATCCAGGACTGGTGCATCTCGCGCCAGCTCTGGTGGGGCCACCAGATCCCGGCCTGGTACGGCAGCGGCGGTGAGATCTTTGTCGCCCGCGATGAGGCCGAAGCGCGCGCCAAAGCCAGCGCGGCAGGCTACTCGGGTGAACTCACCCGCGACCCGGACGTGCTCGACACCTGGTACTCGGCGGCGCAGTTTCCTTTTTCCACCACCGGCTGGCCGGGCGAAAAAACGATCGAGCAGGATCTCTTCTTGCCGTCGACGGTGCTCGTCACCGGCTTCGACATCATCTTCTTCTGGGTCGCCAGGATGATCATGATGACGGTGCATTTCACTGGCAAGGTGCCCTTTCGCGATGTCTACATCCACGGCCTGATCCGCGATTCGCAGGGTCACAAGATGAGCAAGAGCGAAGGCAATGTGCTCGACCCGGTGGACCTGATCCAGGGCGTCGACCTCGCCACGCTGATCGAAAAAAGCACCACCGGTCTGCGCCGCCCGGAGAAGGCGCCTCAGGTCGCCGCGCGGGTGCGCAAGGAGTTCCCCGAAGGCATCCCCGCCTATGGCGCCGATGCGCTGCGCTTCACGATGGCGTCTTACGCCAGCCTGGGGCGCGACATCAGTTTCGACCCCAAACGCTGCGAGGGCTATCGCAATTTCTGCAACAAGCTCTGGAACGCAACGCGCTTCGTGCTCATGAACTGCGAGGACCAGGACTGTGGCCTGGCAGAACACAGCAAGGCCGAATGCGCGCCTGGTCAGCCTTTCCACGGCTACTTGCAATTCTCGGCCGCCGACCGCTGGATCAGCAACGAGCTGCAACGCGCCGAGGCCGCGGTGGCGCAGGGGTTTGCCGACTACCGGCTCGACCTCGTGGCCAGCGCCGCCTACACCTTCGTCTGGGACGAATATTGCGACTGGTATCTGGAGATCGCCAAGGTCCAGCTGCAAGTTGGCACGCCGAGCCAGCAGCGCGCCACCCGGCGCAGCTTGATTCGAACGTTAGAGACGACGTTGCGGCTGTTGCACCCGCTGGCGCCCTTCATCACCGCCGAGTTGTGGGAACGTGTCGCGCCGGTGGCCGGGCGCAAGCCCGCGAGTGATGATCGCGGCGTCATCGTCGCGCCCTATCCCGTCGCGCAGCTGGACCGTGTCGACGCCGCTGCCGACCTCTGGATGGCCAAGCTCAAGACGCTGGTCACCGCGGCACGCACGCTGCGCAGCGAGATGGGCCTGTCGCCAGCGCAGCGCGTGCCGATGCTGGTCTGCGGCGACAACGGCTTTGTTGCCGAGGCCGCGCCGGTGCTGCAAGTGCTGGCGCGGGTCAGCGAGTTGCGCACTTTTGACGACGAGACGGCGTTTGCACAAGCCACCCAGGCCACGCCGGTCTCGGTGCAGGGTGCGACCCGGTTTGCGCTCTTCGTCGAGATCGATGTCGCCGTCGAGCGCGAGCGCCTGGCCAAGGAGATCGACCGCATCGACGCCGAGGTGGGCAAGGGCGAAGCGCGGCTGGCCAACGAGAGTTTTGTCTCGCGTGCGCCCGCCGCGGTGGTGGCGCAGGAGCGTGCGCGGCTGGCCGACCTCAAGCAGGCGTTGAGCCGGATTCGAGATCAATCGGCTCGTCTGGCTCAGCCAGATTAGCTTCGGCCGGCGCTGAGCGCGGCGGG
>JANPDN010000289.1:0-8463 GCA_031431555.1 Rubrivivax sp. | reverse complement strand
GTGGTGATCGGCGTCGGCGACCCGTATCACCTCGTCGACGGCCGTGGCGTCGCGCGGCTGCGCGCCGCCGGCATCGAAGTCGCATTTGCCGACCCTGCCTTTGCGCTCGAATGCCGCGAACTCAATATCGGCTTTCACTCGTTGATCGAACGCGGACGGCCCTGGGTGCGGTTGAAAATTGCGGCCTCCCTCGATGGCCGCACAGCCTTGCCCGACGGCCGCAGCCAGTGGATCACGTCAGAGGCCGCGCGGACCGACGGCCACCGCTGGCGCCGACGTGCCGGCGCGGTGCTCAGCGGCATCGGCACCGTGCTCGACGACGATCCGCGGCTCGATGTGCGCCTGGTGCCCACCCACCACCAGCCGCTGCGCGTGGTCGTCGATTCGCGATTGCAAACACCGCCAATGGCGCGCCTGCTGCCGGCACCGGGTGCGGTGCTGATCTTCGCCGCCGCCAACGATGACGCCCGCGCCGCCGCGCTGCGCGATCGTGGCGCCGAGATCACGCTGTGCCCTGACGCGCACGGCAAGGTCGACCTCGCAGCGATGCTGGTCGTGCTGGCGCAACGCGGCATCAACGAGCTGCATGTCGAGGCCGGGCACAAGCTCAACGCATCGATGCTGCGCGCAGGGCTGGTCGACGAACTGCTCGTCTACCTGGCGCCGGTGCTGCTTGGCGACGGCCGCGAGATGGCGGCACTCGGTGCACTCGCCGCGCTTGATGACGCGCGCCGCTGGGCCTACACCGACGTGCAACGCATCGGCCCTGACGTGCGCCTGATGCTGCGCCCGGCCTGATCGAGCTTGCCAATCGCGCGGCGACCACCGTTGCCGCGTCGTCCCGGCGACAGGCTTGGCGCAAGCCCGCCACCTACAATCACCCGATGGCCATCTCACCGATTCCAGAGCTCGTCACCGAGCTTGCCGCTGGCCGCATGATCGTGCTCGTGGATGAAGAAGACCGCGAGAACGAAGGCGACCTGGTGCTTGCCGCCGACCATGTCTCGCCAGACGCGATCAACTTCATGTCGCGCCACGGTCGTGGCCTGATCTGCCTGACGATGACCCGCGAGCGCTGCGAGCGCCTGCAACTGCCGCCGATGGCGGCGCGCAACGGCACCCGGCATGGCACCGCGTTCACGGTCTCGATCGAAGCTGCCGAGGGCGTGACCACCGGCATTTCGGCCGCCGACCGCGCGCGCACGGTGCAGGTCGCGGTCGCGCGTGATGCCCGGCCACGCGACCTGGTGTTGCCCGGCCACATCTTCCCGATCCAGGCGCAAGACGGCGGGGTGCTGATGCGTGCCGGCCATACCGAAGCCGGCTGCGACCTCGCTGGCATGGCCGGCCTGACCCCCGCCTCGGTGATCTGCGAGATCATGAAAGCCGACGGCACCATGGCGCGCCTGCCGGACCTGGAAATCTTCGCGGCCGAACATGGCCTGAAGATCGGCACCATCGCCGACTTGATTGGCTTTCGCAGCCACAACGAATCGCTCATCACGCGCGTCGGCCAGCGCAGCCTGCATACCGCGCAAGGCGAGTTCGAATGCAGCGCTTTCCGCGACCGCACCGGCGAGCTGCACCTGGCGCTGACGCACGGCCGCTGGACCTCGACCGACGAGGTGCTGGTCCGCGTCCACGAACCCTTCACCGCGCTGGACCTGCTCGACAGCGGCCGCCCGACCCATGCCTGGCCGCTGCCGCAGGCGCTGGCTGCGTTGCAGGCCGCGCCTGCGGGTATCGCGGTGCTGCTCAACTGCGGCCAGGGTGTCGAGACCCTGCTGCCACAGCTGCTGCCGGCGCTGCGCGAGCACGAGCCGCCGCGCAAGCAGATGGACCTGCGCACCTATGGCGTTGGCGCGCAGATCCTGCGCGAGCTGGGCGTCGGCCGCATGAAGCTGCTCGGCAAACCGCGCAAGCTGCCCAGCGTGGCCGGCTACGGCCTCGAAATCACCGGCTTCTTGCCGGCCGCGCAATAGCCGCGACGCAGTTTCGCGACCATCAGGAAGAACACAGCGACATGCTCGGTGCAGACAAGGGTAGCGGCGGCGAGCTCGAAGGTGAAGGCCTGCGCATCGGCATCGTGCAGGCGCGTTTCAACGACGCCGTGACCACCCGCCTGGCCGAGGCCTGCCTGGCCGAACTGGCCACGCTGGGGGTCGCCGCGCGGGACATCAAACAGGTCAGTGTGCCGGGCGCGCTTGAAGTGCCGGTGGTGTTGAAGGCTCTGGCTGAAAGCGGCGACTACGACGCGCTGGTTGCGATCGGCTGCATCGTGCGCGGCGAGACCTACCATTTCGAGCTGGTCGCCAACGAGAGTGGCGCCGGCGTTTCGCGGGTTGCACTCGACCATGGCATCGGCATCGCCAACGCCATCCTCACCGTCGAGAATATGGACCAGGCCTGGGCCCGCGCCGATGAAAAAGGCCGCGACGCGGCCCGGGTCGCGGTCGAGCTGGCCAACCTGCTGGACGAGCTGTCGTGAGCGATATCACCAAGAAGACACCGCCGCCGCGCCGCGCTGCGCCGAAGTCGGCACGCCGGCGGGCGCGTGAATTTGCGCTCCAGGGTCTGTACGAATGGCTGGTCTCGTCATCGGATATCGCAGTCATCGACGCTCACATGCGCGAGCTCGACGGCTTCGACAAATGTGACGTCGCGCATTTCGACGCGCTGCTGCACGGCTGCGTGCGTGATGCGTCTGAACTCGACGCGGTGCTCGCCCGCCATGTCGACCGCAAGACCACCGCACTGTCGCCGGTTGAACATGGCGCGCTGTTGATCGGCGCCTGGGAGCTGGCGCACTGCATCGAGATCCCGTACAAGGTGGCGATCAATGAAGCGGTGGAACTGACCAAGAGTTTTGGTGGCACCGACGGCCACAAGTACGTCAACGGGGTGCTCGACAAGGCGGCGGCCGACCTGCGGCCGGTCGAGGTCGCCGCGGCGCGCGCCGAGCGCAGTGAACGCATCGCGCGCTCGGCGGCCGCCGCACCCGGCGAGCCGCTGCCCGACACCGAGTGAAACCCGCGTCGCCGCACGACGCCTTCTGACGGGACAGGCCACCATGCTGACGATCGACGAGGTTCGTGCCGCGCCCTTGTTTTCGACCCTGTCGGATGGCGAACTCGAACGTCTGGTGCGGACCTCCGCCGACATGCAGCTGCGCGCTGGCGAATACGCCGTTTACGAGGGTGGCGAGCGGGCCCTTTTTGTTGTGCTGGCCGGCAAGATCGAAGTTGTAAAACGTTTCGACGGCGTCGAACGCACGCTTGGCTGGCGCTTGCCCGGCGCCATCTTTGGCGAAGTGCCGCTGGCCTTCGCGACGCCGTTCCCCGGCGGCTATCGCGCTGCCGAGCCGTCGCGTGTGATGCGGGTCGAGCCGCACCACTACTTCGCGATCGCATCGTCGTCGCCCGAAGTGGCGGCCAAGGTCGGCGCGCTAGCCCGCGAACGCATCGGCGGCCTGCAGGGCATTGCGCTGCAGCCACCCAAGGCCCAGGTGATGGTCTTCGGCGATCGCTGGGACCCGGCCTGCGGCGACCTGCGTCGCTTTCTTTCGCGCAACGAGGTCAGCCACGACTGGCTCGCACCCGACACCGCCGGCGCCGCCGCTGAATGGGCCACAACCGGGGCCGGCAGCCTGCCCGCGGCGGCCGACTGCCCGGTCTTGCGCCTGGCCGACGGCACGCTGCACAGCAAGCCGACGATGCGCGAAGTGGCTGACTTGCTGGGCTTGCAGACGCACGCGCAGCTAGCGCAATACGACGCCCTCATCATTGGCGGTGGGCCCGCCGGCCTTGCCGCGGCGGTCTACGGCGCGTCCGAAGGCCTGCGCACCTTGGTCATCGAGCGCGAAGCCCCCGGCGGCCAGGCCGGCACGTCGTCGCGGATCGAGAACTACCTCGGGTTTCCCAACGGCGTATCGGGCGACGAGCTCGCCAGCCGGGCGCTGCAGCAGGCTCGGCGCCTGGGCGCGGAGATCCTCGTCACGCGCACTGTCTGCGGAATGGACCCGGTCACGCGCGAGGTCTTTCTCGACGGCGGCGACGTCGTGCAGGCGCGCAGCGTCATCCTGGCCACCGGCGTCTCTTGGCGCCGCCTCGTCATCGATGGCTTCGACAGGCTCATCGGCAAGGGCATCTATTACGGCGCTGCACGCAGCGAGATCAGCTCCGCCCATGGCCACGACGTCTACCTCATCGGCGCCGGCAACTCCGCAGGCCAGGCAGCGCTGCACTTTGCCAACCATGCGCGCCGCGTCGTGCTCGTCGTTCGCGGTGATTCGCTGGCCAAGAGCATGTCGCATTACCTGGTCGACCAGATCAACGGCAAGTCGAACATCGCCGTGCAGCTGCACGCCGAAGTCCGCGCCGCCCATGGCGACACCCACCTCGAAGCGATCGACATCTTCAACCGGCAAGACCAGAGCCTGAGCCGGCACGACTGCGGCGGGCTGTTCGTCTTCATCGGCGCCGATGCCGACACCGGCTGGCTGCCGGCGGCCTTGGCTCGCGACAAAAACGGCTATGTGCTGACCGGTGATGACCTCGTCAAGGCCGGCCGCTGGTCGCACCATCGCGATCCGTTTCTGCTCGAGGCCAGCGTGCCCGGCGTTTTTGCCTGCGGCGACGTGCGCTTGAGCCCGATCAAACGTGTCGCATCGGCCGTCGGTGAGGGCAGCATGGCGATCGCCTTTGTGCATCAGTATCTTGCACAGGCCGACGCCGCGAGCCCGGCCCGCTGACCCGGCGACGATCCAATTCAGCCAGGCCGGACTTCGATGCCGCTCGATCCCGCCCGCGTGATGCCGCCATGAAGCTGGCCGGTCGTCTGGATTTCATCGAGCCTTTTTACGTGATGGAGATGGCCAAGGCCGCGCAGCAGGTCGCCGCCGGTGCGGCCTGCGATGCCACGCTCGGCGGCGAACCGATGATCTACATGAACGTCGGCGAGCCCGACTTCACCGCCGCGCCGTTGGTGGTTGCCGCGGCCAAGGCCTGCCTCGATGGCGGCCGTTCGCAATACACGCAGTCCACCGGCATCCTGCCGCTGCGTGCGGCGATCAGCCGCTGGTACAAACAGCGCTGGGGGCTGGCCATCGACCCGGCGCGCATCGTCGTCACCGCCGGCGCGTCGGCGGCTCTGCAGCTCGTCTGCCTGGCCTTGTTCGAGGCCGGCGACGAGGTCCTGATGCCCGACCCCTGTTACCCTTGCAACCGTCACTTTGTGGCCGTCACCGGCGCACGGGCGCGGCTGCTGCCGACCTCGCCACAAACGCGCTTCCAGCTCGACGCCGCCTCAGTGCAGGCGCAGTGGAGCGCTGCGGCGCGCGGCGTGCTGCTGGCCTCGCCGTCCAACCCCACCGGCACTTCGATCGAGCCGGCGCAGATGCAAGCCATCGTCGAGTTCGTGCGCAGCCGCGGCGGTGTCTCGATCGTCGACGAGATCTATCTCGCCCTGAGCTACGACGATCGTTTCGGCCGCAGCGCGCTCGAGTACGGCGACGATGTCATCTCGATCAACAGCTTCTCGAAATATTTTGCGATGACCGGTTGGCGCCTGGGCTGGGCGGTGCTGCCGCCGGCCCTGGTGGCGCCGGTCGAAAAACTCGCGCAGAACCTCTACATCTGCGCCAGCAGCGTCGCACAACAAGCCGCGCTGGCCTGTTTCGAGCCGGCATCGATCGCCGCCTACGAACAGCGCCGGGGTGAGTTCCAGCGCCGCCGCGACTGTGTCGTGCCGGGCCTCGAGCGTCTGGGCCTGACGGTGCCGGTGCCGCCCGACGGCGCGTTTTACGCCTGGGCCGATTGCAGTGCCCATGCCACCAGCAGCTGGGACTTCTGTTTTGACCTGATGCACCGCGCCCATGTCACGCTAACCCCCGGGCGCGACTTCGGGCCGCTGGCCGCCGAGCGCTACCTGCGGCTGTCGTTTGCGAACTCGATGGCGCAGATCGACGAAGCCCTCGCGCGCATCGAACGTGTCATCCACCACAGCGGATCACGATCAGGCGTTACAAGCTGTTAACCAGCGGTCGGATGCCACGCTTTTTGCAGCATGCCGGGTGCGCCGCCCCGGTAGCCTGTGCGGTGTGGGATCGAATGCCTTCAAACAACTGCGGCCTGGCGAAGAAGACTTCGCCAAGACCGTGCAGACGCTGCCGCCTGACAGCTTGCCGGGCCTGGGTGCGGGTGCCGGTGACAGTCTGCCGTTGGCGCGCTATGCCGACTCCGACCTCGGCTCTGATTTCGATCCGGCGCTCGATGCGCGCACCGACAGCGGCCATGAAATCGCCAGCGTGGCCGAGCAACCGACGCTGTCGCATATCGGCCGCTATGCGCTGAAGAGCCTGCTCGGTGAAGGCGGCCTCGGGCGCGTCTACGAAGCCTGGGATCCGCTGCTGTCGCGCACCGTCGCAGTGAAGACGCTGCAGTTCGATCTGGACATGCCGTCGCGCATCGCGCTCGACCGGCTGTTGCTCAACGAAGCCCGTGCCGCGGCAAATCTGGCGCACCCGAATATCGTCACCGTGTACGACGCCGGCCTGTCAGCACACGGCGTGTACATCGCGATGGAACGCCTCGCCGGGCGCGACTTGCGCCAGGCGATCGCTGAAGGCTGGCGCCCGGCCCCTGCGGTGGCGGCACAGACCGTGCGCCGCGTCGCCGAAGCGCTGGCCTACGCCCATGCGCGCGGCGTCATCCATTGCGACGTCAAGCCGGGCAATATTTTCCTGACGCGCAAGAACCGGCCCAAGGTGCTGGACTTCGGCATCGCCCGCGTGGCCACGGCGTCGGGCGTGCCGGCCGCAGCCGATGCGTCGATCGCCGGCTCGCCGCACTACATCGCCCCCGAGCAATTGCGCAGCGGCACGATCGACGCGCGCACCGATATCTATGCCCTCGGCCTGGTGCTGTACGAACTGCTCAGTGGCCGCAAGGCTTTCCCGGGCGACTCGCTGGAGGCGATCCACACCGCGGTACTCGAAAGCTCGCCGCCCCCTGTGCACGAACTGCGGCCCGATGTGCCCGCCGGGCTTTCGACGCTCGTCGCTACAGTCATGTCGCGCGACCCGGCACAGCGGCCGGCGACCGCCTCCGACCTGGCACAGCAGCTGCGCGTCTGGGAAGGCAGCACGTCAACAAGCGCCGGTTTTGTCGAACGCCGGCGTGGTACCACCAAGACACCCGCCGCACGTTGGGCGGCTGTCGCCGCGGTGGGCCTTGCCGCCGCAGCGACCCTCGCCTGGGGTCTGCGCAGCGCACCAGCGGCAGGCCCGACCGGCAATTCGGCAAGCGCGGCCGCGCCAGCGCCGGCATCGGCATCGGTATCGGTATTGCCACCGACTTCGACCGCGACCGCAGAACCGGCCTCGCCCAGCGCGCCAGTACCCGCCGATGGCGCGGCCGCAGCGGCAACGACGGTCAACCTCGGTGCGGCCGTGCTCACCGCCGCAGCGCCGGTGGGCGACAAGGCCAACCCGGCTGCGCGCACGCCAGCGCCGGCCAATAAAACACCGGCATCGGCGCGGGCCAAGCCGACGGCCGCCGCCGCGGTCGCGCCGGTGCAGCCGCCTGCCGCAGCGAGTACCGGCAGCGTGCAGATCGCTGTCACGCCCTGGGGCCAGGTCGAAGTCGACGGCGCCCCAGCCGGCACCACCCCGCCACTGACGCGCCTGACGCTCAGCGAAGGCAGCCACACGATCACGATCCGCAACGCCGACTTCCCGCCTTACTCGGCCACGGTCGACGTGCAGGCCGACAAACCCGTGGTCGTGCGCCACCGCTTCGGATCATGAAACAGCATTTTCGCTCGTTGGCTTCGAAGTTGCTGCTGACCAGCGCAGCCGCAGCGCTGCTTGCCGGCTGCGTTGCGACCCAGCCGCAACGCGCTGCCGCACCTGCGCCAACCGGCCTGGCCGAGTTGATGGAGCGGCCCGCCGAGCGGGCGCTGGTCGAAGGCATCCGTGCTTACGACGATGGCCAGTACCCGGCTGCCGAAGGCGCACTCAAGCGCGCGCTCGACGGCGGGCTGGCCAGTGGGCGCGACCGCGCCACGGCGCACAAGCTGCTGGCTTTCATCGCCTGCACCAGCGCGCGGGAAACCGCCTGCGAGGCCTCGTTCCGCGCCGCGCGTGCCGCCGACGCAAGCTTCGTGCTGAGCCGGTCTGAAACCGGCCACCCGCAGTGGGGGCCGGTGGCCAAACGCGCGCTGCCGTAGCTGCCGGTGCCGCCGTTGCGCCGACGCGTGCGACCACCGCCAATGCGGCTGTCGACTGCAATCTGCGGTAACCCGGAACCAGCCGCGATTTCCGGATAATCGGCAGCGCCGATGCTGCCCAACCCGACTGCCGCCCCCGCGCCCTCGCCTGCACCCACGCCCACGCCGGCGCCGCACCACTTCCCGATCCGCGTCTACTGGGAAGACACCGATGCCGGCGGCGTGGTCTTCTACGCC
>JANPDN010000288.1:0-4211 GCA_031431555.1 Rubrivivax sp. | reverse complement strand
CCGCTGTCGGCCAGCTGAGCGTCGCAGGTGCCACCGGTCGCGCCGTCGCCGCCGGGCGTGGCGAGGGCGATCGCCGCGCCGAAGTTGGCGTAGGTCGCCTTGTAGCCTTCGCGGTTGAGTGCGGTGACGCCAAAGGCCCCGGCGCAACTTGCCGGGCGGCCGACTTCGCGCCGCTGGTTGCCGGCGGCGACCACCACCAGCGCGCCGGCAGCACGCAATTCGGCCAGCGTGTCGATATACAAACGCGCCGCGGCGGCGATCTCCGGCGTGGCGCTGTTGGCGTCGCAAGGATCGATGCCGCCGTAGCTGAGCACGATCACCCGCGCCGGGTTGGGATTTGTCGGCGCGCCAGCGACCGCGAGACCGGCGGCCCAGCGCAGGCCGTCGACGATATCGCCGATCGCCGCGCCGCAGCGCCCAGCCACGCGCACTGGCAAGACGCGGGTATTCCAGTTGCCGGCGGCGACACCCTCGGTGTTGTTGCTCACCGCCGCCACCTGGCCGGCGATGAGGGTGCCGTGCCAGCTCGACAGCGGCGCTGCTGGGCAGCCACCCAAAGTGGCCGGGTTGGCAGCGCGTTCTGCATCGGTGATCGCGTCGCCGGGGTCGGCCGGATCGTTGTCGCGCCCGTTGCCGTCGTTGGCGTAAATCGTCTCGGAGACAAAGTCATACCCCGGCAACAAACGGGCGTTAAGTTCAGGGTGCGAGGTGATGCCCGAATCGAGCACCGCCACCACCGCCACGCTGCCTGCGGTGGGCGCACCGGTGCTGCGGCTCCAGGCTTTGGTGAAACCCGCCGCGCCGGTGTTGCCCGCGGCCACCGCCTGCAGCCACCACTGCTCACCATAACGTGCGTCGTTAGGGGTGATGTCGTTGCGCTGCTCGCGCAAGTTGCGCACGCTGGCCAGCAAGGTGGCCGCGGCTTGCGGCGGCGCGCCGAGCGACAAGTTCGCAGGCGGCGCCGGTGGCTCGACGGCGGCTGTTGTCAACACCGCGGCGCAGCCGAGCGCCAATGAGATCGATCGAAAGTACATCGGCCGAACTCTAGGCAAGACCTTGGTGTTGGCGATGACAGCCGGCGCAGCGAATGAGCCGTTCGGCTCATGGATGCCGTGCCGATCGGATCAGGCTTTCACGCGGCAGTCACCGATGCTGCATAGGCTCTGCGGCTCACGCCCTCGATCTGGCTCGCGCACTCTCATTCCCGCTCCCGACCCGCTACCCGATCCCCGCCCGCATCGCCTGACCTGCCATGGCCCGCCCCCCACAGCCTGCCGCCGTTTCACCATCGCGCCCGCCCGCGCCACAGCGCAGTTACATCAGCCGCGGCTTCACGCTGCTCGAGCTGCTGGTGGTGATGGTCATCATCGGCCTGCTGGCGGGTTATGTCGGCCCGAAATTGTTTGCGCAGATCGGCAAATCCGAGACCAAGGCGGCCAAGGCGCAGCTCGATGCCTTGCAAAAAGCGCTTGATCAATACCGCATCGATATCGGCCGCTACCCCGCCACCGAGCAGGGCCTGGGCGCGCTGGTGCAGCGCCCCGCAGACGAGCCGCGCTGGGCCGGCCCGTACTTGGCCAAGGCAGTGCCGCCCGACCCCTGGGGCCGCGCTTATGTCTACCGCCAACCCGGCCAGCGTGGTGACTTCGATCTGGTGTCCTTCGGCAAAGACGGCCAACCCGGTGGCGAAGGCGACAACGCCGACGTCACGAGTTGGTAGGCCGGGCAAGCACGGTACCGCGACCGCCGCCCCGATGCCTGACTTCGAGCTTCGTTTTCACGCGCCGCCAAGCGGCGAGCGCCGGCTGCGCGTGCAGGCCGACAGCGCCGATGCCGCCGTCGCCATTGCGCTGGCACCGGGGGGTTTGTCGCCGCTGCACCTGCTGGGCGTGCGGCCACTCGCGGCGTCGGCAGCTCGGCGGCCGGGTGGGTTTGGTTTGCGCCTGTTCACGCAGGAGTTGGCGCTGCTGCTCGACGCTGGCATCCCGCTGCTCGAGGCGCTGACCACGTTGCAAGAAAAGGGCGGCAAGAGCGGGCAGACGGGGGTACTCGAAAAAACTGTGGCAGCCCTGCGCGCCGGCCAGCCGCTGTCGGCCGCGCTGGCAGCGCAGCCGCTGGCCTTTGATGCGCTCTTCGTGGCCATCGTCGCGGCCAGCGAGCGCAGCGGCCAGTTGCCCGCCGCGCTGCGCCAGCACGCCGCCTACCTGGTATGGAGCGACGCGCTGCGTGCGCGCCTGGTCGCCGCAGCGCTTTACCCGGCCCTGCTGCTCGCCGTCGGTGGCGCGGTGGTGCTGTTCCTGCTGCTCTATGTGCTGCCGCGTTTTGCCGGCGTCTTTGACGGCCTCGGGCGCAAATTGCCCGCCGCTTCGCAGGCGCTCATCGATCTTGGCGTCTGGGGCGCGGCGCATCCCCAGGCGGTGGCCGCGCTGCTCATCGGCGTGCCGATACTGGGCTTGGCGGTGGCCGGCATCCCGGCGCTGCGCTCGGCCCTGCGCCGCCACGCGCTGGCGCTTCTGCTGCGCAGTCCGGGCCTCGGCGACCACTTGCGCACCGTGCTGCTGGCGCGCCTGTACCGCGCGCTTGGCCTGCTGCTCGGCGCCGGTGTGCCGGTGCTAGCGGCGCTGCGCCTGGCCGACGGCCTGCTGCCCGAGCCGCAGCGCAGCGCGCTGCGCGCTGCGACCGCCGAAGTCGATGCGGGCATCCGGCTGTCACAAGCACTGCACGAGCACACGCTGGCGACGCCGGTGGCGCTGCGCATGCTGCGTGTCGGCGAAAGCAGCGGCAGCCTGGCCACCATGCTCGAGCGCGCCGCTGCCTTTCACGACGAAGAGATCGCACGCAGCGCCGAGCTCGCCACGCGCATCGTGAACCCGCTGCTGATGCTCATCATGGGCGTCGTCATCGGCGGCATCGTGGTCCTGATGTACCTGCCGATCTTCACGCTGATGGAGCAGGTGCAGTGAGCGCCGCGCCGGGCCGCCATCGCCCAGAGGCCGATGGCCTTCGGCAGGCGACAGCCAGTCCGCAGGGACTGGCTGTGTCCGGCCTCAGCCCCAAGCAAGCGAACATCCCCTCGGGGGATCGACGGCCGTACTCGGCCGGCGGGGGGCACCAGTGAGCGCCACGCTGGGTGAGTGGCCCCACGCGAGCGCGCTCAAACACCGCGCGCTGCTCGTGCTCGGTGCCGACCGCAGCCTGGTGATGCTCGCCGACCGCGCCGCCGATGCGCTGCTGCTGCAGGCGGTCGGCGCCAGCACGCGCAGCCCGGTGCGCTGGCAGCGCTGCACGGCGGGCGAGATCGACGCCGCGCTGGCCGCAGGCGAGCAGGCTTATCGCGCGCTCGACGCGGTCGCTGCCGGCGATGGTGATGGGAATGGCAGCAACGACGCCGACACCGATACGAACACCAGCACCCACGAGCTGTCGTCCAACGGCCTGGCCGCGCAGACCAGCCCCGCGGTGCGCCTGCTCGACGCCCTGCTGCACGACGCGCTGCAAGACGGCGCGAGTGACCTGCATCTGGAAAGCACGCCGCTCGGCGCCGCAGCGCGCATCCGCATCGACGGCGTGATGCTGGCGCTGCGCCGCATCGACGGTGTCGCGCTGGCCGAGCAGATCGTCTCGCGGCTGAAGGTCATGGCCGAGCTCGATATCGGCGAGCGCCGGCTGCCGCAGGACGGCCGATTCAAGCTGCGCATGCAGGGCCGCGAGATCGACTTCCGGCTCTCGATCATGCCCAGCGCGCATGGCGAGGACGCCGTCGTGCGGGTGCTTGACCGCGCCGCGGTCACGCAGGGCAGCGGCGCGCTCACGCTGCCAGCACTCGGCTTTGATGCCGCCATGCACGCAGCCATCCTGGCCCAGGCACGGGCGCCCCACGGCATGCTGCTCGTCACCGGCCCCACCGGCAGCGGCAAGACGACGACGCTCTACGCCGCGATCGCCGAGATCCACGACGGGCGCGACAAGATCATCACCATCGAAGACCCGGTCGAGTACCAGCTCGCCGGCGTGGTGCAGATCCCCGTCAACGAAAAAAAGGGCCTGACCTTTGCGCGCGGCCTGCGCTCGATCCTTCGCCACGACCCCGACCGGGTGCTGGTCGGCGAGATCCGCGACGCCGAGACGGCACAGATCGCGGTCCAGGCGGCGCTCACCGGCCACCTCGTCTTCAGCACCGTGCATGCGAACCATGTCTTCGACGTCATCGC
>JANPDN010000287.1:0-5067 GCA_031431555.1 Rubrivivax sp. | reverse complement strand
CCGACAACGCAGACGACGCAGACGCGCCGATCCGCTCGCGGCTGCAAGCGCACCCGCGGCTGGCGCGCGTCGTGCGCAGTTTTGCGCAAGTGCTGCCGCAAAAGCTGCACCTGATGCAGGAGGCGCTCGCGGCGCGCCAGCTCAACGAGCTGGCCGAGCTGGCGCACTGGCTCAAAGGGGCCGGCGGCACCGTCGGCTTCGATCAATTTTTCGAGCCCGCACGTGAGTTCGAACAACACGCCCTGGCCGGGCGCCTGCGCGAGCTCGAGGCCGGATTGCGCACGCTGCAATCGATGGCGGCACGCCTGGTCGTGCCAGACGAAAACCTGGCTGCACCGGCGCTGCCGGGTGCGGCACGCTTGAGCTGAGGAGCCGCAGATGTCGGACTTGTACGAAACCAGCGACACCCACCTCGAGCCCGCTGGCGCAGCGCAGGCGGCTGGTGGGCCGCATCTCGGTGAGGTCACGATCCTGATGGTCGACGACGAACCAATGATGACCGAGGTCACCCAGACGTATCTCGAAGAAGCCGGCTACCGCCACTTCGTGGCCGTGAACGATCCGCGCCAGGCCCTGGCCGCGGCATTGGCCTACCGGCCGGGGCTGATCCTGCTCGACTTGATGATGCCCGGGCTGAACGGGTTCGAGCTGCTCGAACAGATCCGCGCCGATGAAGGGCTGCGCTACACACCGGTCATCGTGCTCACCGCGTCGAGCGATTCGCGCAACAAGCTGCGCGCGCTCGAGCTTGGTGCCACCGAGTTCCTGGCCAAACCGGTTGACGCCAGCGAGCTGCGTATCCGTGTGCGCAACAGCCTGGCCTTCAAGATCTACCAGGACCGCCTGGCCAACGACGACCCGCTGACGGGCCTGCCGAACCGGCGCGTTTTTGTCGAACAACTCGACGCCGCATTGGCGCGCGGGCGCGCGTCGCGGTCCAGGCTGGCGCTGGTGCAGCTCAATCTGGACCGCTTTCGCCAGGTCAACGACACCCTCGGCCATGCGGCCGGTGATGCGCTGCTGGCCGCGGTAGCCGAGCGCCTGCGGCTGTGCACGCGCAGCCAGCGCGGCCTGATCGGCAACCGGGCCGCTGACGGCGCGCTGCTGGCACGCCTGGGTGGCGACGAGTTTGCGGTGCTGCTGCCGGCGGTCAGCGACGCCGAGGCGCCGGCGCGTTTGTCACGCCAGATCCTGGCGGCGCTGAAAAAGCCGATCGAGATCGAAGGCCGCGATCTCTTGATCACCCCGAGCATCGGCATCGCGGTATTTCCCGATGACGGCGACGACGGCCCGGCGCTGATCCGCAATGCCGGCGTGGCGATGCAACATGCCAAGAGTGTCGGCCGCAATACCTTCCAGTACTACAGCGACAAGCTCAACAACGTGTCGCTCGAACGGCTGCTGCTCGAGACGCAGTTGCGGCTGGCGCTGGAGCGCAACGAGCTGGTGCTGCACTACCAGCCGAAGGTCGACCTGGCCAGTGGCCGCATCGTTGGTGCCGAGGCGCTGCTGCGCTGGCAGCATCCAGAGCTCGGCCTCGTGTCGCCGGGCCGCTTTATCCCGATTGCCGAAGACTCGGGCTTCATCGTCGAGATCGGCGAATGGGTGGTCCACAAGGCCTGCGAACAGATGGCGGCCTGGCGCGACGAGCACGGCTGCACGTTGCCGGTGGCGGTGAATATCGCGCGCCACAACCTGGCCTCCGACGCGCTGGCGATCGTCGTGCGCTCGTCGACGCAACGTTTCGGGATCGCGCCGGGCCAGTTGGTCTTGGAGTTGACCGAAAGCATGTTGATGGATCGCGTCGAGACCACCGCGGCGCGGCTGCGCGACCTGCGCGCACTCGGCGTCGAGCTGTCGATCGACGACTTCGGTACCGGTTATTCGTCGATGAGTTACCTCAAGCAGTTCCCGGTGCAGGAAATGAAGATCGACCGCTCGTTCATCAACGGCACACCGCACGATCGCACCGACTCGGCGATCGTGCGCGCGCTGGTCGTGCTCGGGCACAGCCTGGGCATGCGCGTCGTCGCCGAGGGTGTCGAGCGCGACGAACAGCGGCTGGCGCTGGCGGCCATCGACTGCGACTGTTTCCAGGGTTTTCTATGCAGCCCGGCACTGCCGGCGGCCGCATTTCTCGAACTGGTCGCGCGCCGCGAAAGCCAGCCGGTGGCGGGCTGAAGGCCCCGCCCCGCGCGACGGCACGGCAGCGAGCGCGAGACGCCCGCCAGGGGCTAGCGCTGCAAGGCCTTGTCGACGATTTCGCGGGTATCGCTGCTCAAGTCTGGCCGCGCCGCGACGCGCGCGATCGCTTCGCGGGCCGCGCTGCGCCACGGCTCGGCCAGATGCGGCCAGCGGTCGAGCGCACGCGCCAGACGGGCAGCCAGACTGGGGTTGGTGGCGTCGAGCTCGATCGCCTGTTCGGCCCAGAACACATACCCAGCAGCATCGGCGCGGTGAAAAGCCGCCGGGTTGCTGGTGCACAGCGAGAACAACAGGCTGCGCGCCCGGTTCGGGTTGTGCACATTGAAGTCGGGATGCTGCAGCAGCGCCCGCGCGCGTGCGAATGCGGCCCCGGCATTGGCGCCCACCGGTTCGGCGGCGCGGGCTTGCAGCCGGAACCACTTGTCCAGCGCCAGCGGTTCGTTGCGAACGACGCTGTGGAAGCGCGCCAGCGCCATGTCGGCGAGGTCGGCGTGGGAATTCACCAGCGCGGCCAACGCGCCGAGACGGTCGGTCATGTTGCCGGCATCCTTGACGCGCTGGTAGGCGCGACCGGGCCAGACCGGGTCAGCCTGCTGCACGGCATGCAGGCACAACATCGACAGCGCCAAATTTGCCAACGCACGTGTGCCGGCCTGCACCGGGCCAGGGTCGTAACCACCGGCGGGCTGGTGGCTGTCGAAGGCCCAGGCCCAGTCGGCTTGCAGTTCGGTTGCGAGCTGCAAACGCAGCGATTCGTGCACGGCGTGGACGCGCTGCGGGTCGACGCTGTCGACCTGCTCGGCGATATAAACCTCTTCGGGCAGCGTGAGCAACAGCTCCTTGAGCGCGGGGTCGAGCGTCGGGTGGCGCAACACGCCGCGCAGCGCCTGCGCCAGCGCGTTGTCCAGGGCGGGCATCGCGCCGCCGCGCAGCGCGTCGAGCAAACGCGACAGCAGCAGGCGCTGGCCGGCTTCCCAGCGGTTGAAGGCATCGCTGTCGCTGGACAGCAGCACCAGCAGCTCGGCGTCGACCAAGCCATCGTCCAGCCGCACCGGCGCGCTGAATCCGCGCAACAGCGACGGCACGGGGGCTGCGCTGACGCCAGTGAAAACAAAGCTGCGCTGGACATCGTCGAGCAGCAGCAGGCGCTCGGCCGCGGCCGGTGTGGCATCGCCTTCGATGGTCAGCGGCAGCGCTGCACCCTGCATGTCGAGCAGGCCGATCTGCACCGGGATCACAAACGGCTCTTTCAGCATCTGGCCCGGTGTTGCAGGGCACTTTTGCGCCAGCGTCAGGGTCCAGGTCTGCGCCGCGGCGTCGTACTGGCCACGCGCGCTGACCCGTGGCGTGCCGGCCTGGGTGTACCAGTTTTTGAAGTTCTCCAGGCGCGTCGTCAGCGCGCTGCCGGGGTTGGCATCAGCGATGGCCTGCGCAAAATCGTCGCAGGTCACGGCCTGGCCATCGTGGCGCTGGAAGTACAGCTTAAGGCCGCGCGCAAAACCTTCGCGGCCGACAAGGGTGTGCATCATGCGCACGACCTCGGCGCCTTTTTCGTAAACCGTCGGCGTATAAAAATTGTCGATTGCCGAGTAGCTTTCTGGCCGCACCGGATGGGCCATCGTGCCGGCATCTTCGGGGAACTGGACCGCACGCAGATTGCGCACATCCTGGATCCGCTTGACCGCGCGTGCTGATGCGCTGCCGGCCATGTCCATGCTGAATTCCTGGTCGCGGAAAACCGTCAGGCCTTCTTTGAGCGAGAGCTGAAACCAGTCGCGGCAGGTGACGCGGTTGCCGGTCCAGTTGTGGAAATATTCATGCGCGACGACCGATTCGATGCCGGCAAAATCGTCGTCGGTGGCGGTCGCTGCGGTGGCCAGCACGTAAGCCGTGTTGAACAGGTTCAGGCCCTTGTTTTCCATCGCGCCCATGTTGAAGTCGGGCACCGCGACGATCATGAACCGTTCGAGGTCGAGCGCGAGATCGAAGCGGGCTTCGTCCCAGACCAGCGAGGCGACCAGCGAGTTCATCGCATGTTCGGTCTTGTCGAGGTCCCCGCGGCGCACGTAGACCTGCAGCAGGTGGTCGCGGCCGGCACGGGTGCGGATCTTCTGCTCGCGCACGACGAGGTCGGCGGCGACGAGTGCGAAGAGATAACTCGGTTTCGGGAACGGGTCGTTCCACTTGGCGAAGTGGCGGCCGTTGTCCAGTTCGCCTTGCTCGACGAGGTTGCCGTTGCTCAGCAACACCGGGTAGCGCGTGCGGTCACCACGCAGCGTGACGGTGTAGACCGCCATCACATCCGGCCGATCGAGAAAATAGGTGATGCGGCGGAAGCCCTCGGCCTCGCACTGCGTGAACAGGCCGCCACCGCTGGCATACAGGCCCGACAGCTCGGTATTTTTCTCCGGCGCGCAGGTGTTGCGGATCTCCAGCGTGAAGCGCTCACCCGCCGGCGGGTTGTCGATCACGAGGTCGCCGTTGTCGTGGCGGAAAGAAACACTCTCGCCGCCCGACATCACGCGCAGCAGGTTCAGGCCATCACCTTGCAGGCGCAGCGGCTGGCCAGGCGCCGCGTCGACGTTGCGCTCGATCTGCAAGCGGCTGGCGACGATGGTCTTGGCCGGGTCGAGGTCGAAGCTCAGATCGACGGCGCGGATCCAATAAGCCGGCGGTGCATAGTCGGCACGGTGGATGACGAGGGCAGGGCCTTCACGCATGGGGTCACTTTCGGTGAAGCGGACTCGATACCGAGACCGCCTGGTCTTACAGGCCTTGTTTCAGGCTCGCTTCGATGAAGGGGTCGAGGTCGCCGTCGAGCACCTTCTGCGTATTGCTGATTTCGACACCGGTGCGCAGGTC
>JANPDN010000286.1:0-2775 GCA_031431555.1 Rubrivivax sp. | reverse complement strand
CGCCTGGTAGGCCTGGGCGACAAGTTCCTCGAAACTGATTTCCTGCACGCCGCAGCGCACGCGGCCGTTTGCAAAAATCACATCGCCGGTCACGCCGCCGACCGCTCCCGCATACAGCGCGGCCAAGCGCTGCCGCAACTTCTGGGCGGCGTCCTGCGCCGCCTTGCCGTTGAGGTCGGCGCCGGTGGACGCCGCGGTGGCCGAGGTATTGGCGACCTTGCTCGTATCGGTGGCGCTGCAGCGCACCTGCGCCAGGGCTAAGCCGAGTTCATGGGCCACCACCTGCGCGACCTTGGTGTTCAGCCCCTGGCCCATCTCGGTGCCGCCGTGGTTCACCAACACCGAGCCGTCGGTATAGATGTGCACCAGCGCGCCGGCCTGGTTGAAGTGGGTGACGTTGAACGAGATGCCAAACTTCACCGGCGTCAGCGCCAGGCCGCGCTTGAGCACCGGGCTGCTGGCGTTGAACGCAGACACCGAGGCGCGGCGCGCGACGTAGTCGCTGCTGAGCGCGAGTTCATCGGTCAGCGGCTGGATCACGTTGTCGGTGACGGTCTGCCGATAAGGTGTCACGTTATGGCTGTCGGTGCCGTAGTAGTTGGCGCGCCGGACTTCAAGCGCATCACGCCCCAGCGCACGCGCGATTTCATCGAGGATGAGTTCGATCGCCAGCGCCCCCTGCGGCCCGCCGAAGCCGCGAAAGGCGGTATTGCTCTGGGTATTGGTCTTCGCCAGATAGCCGTGGATCGCCACTTCGGGCAGCCAGTAGGCATTGTCGAAGTGGCAGATCGCGCGGGTCATCACCGGCGGCGACAGGTCGGTCGAAAAACCGGCATTGCAGATCATCGAGATCTCGACCCCAAGCACATGCCCGGCAGCGTCAAAACCGACTTCGTAGTCGTACTCGAAGCCATGCCGCCGGCCGGTGATCAGAAAGTCGTCGTCGCGGTCCAGGCGCAGTTTCACCGGGCGCTTGAGGCGCTGTGCAGCCATTGCGGCGATCGCCGCTGGCAGCGCCGATTGCGATTCCTTGCCGCCAAAACCGCCGCCCATGCGCCGGCATTCGACGAGCACCTTGGCCGCCGGCAGTTGAAGCGCATGCGCGATGACCTGCTGCATCTCGCTCGGGTGCTGGGTCGAACAGTGCACCCGCAGGGCGTCGTCTTCGGTCGGCACCGCGTAGGAGATCTGGCCTTCGAGATAAAACTGCTCCTGGCCACCGAGCGAAAAACTGCGCTGCAAGCGGTGCGGCGCAGCATCGATCGCGCGCCGGTTGGCGCCCGGCGCCGACTCGCGCGTCAGGTGCATCGGCGGCACGACATAACGCTGCGCCGCATGCGCAGCGCGCATCGTCAACACCGGCGGCAGGGGTTCGAGTTGCAGCACCTGTTTGGCCGCGGCCGCGGCGCGCCGCGCCAGGTCGCGGCTGGTGGCGACGATCGCAAATACCGGCTGGCCGAGGTATTGCACCAGGCCGTCGGCGAGGATCGGGTCGTCATGCACGATCGGGCCGCAGTCGTTGGGGCCGGGGATGTCGGCGGCAGTCAGCACCAGCACCACGCCGGGCAACGCCCGCAGCTGGTCGACATCGATCGCCAGCAGGCGGCCATGCGCCAGCGGCGACAGGCCTAAAGCGGCGTGCAGGGTGCTGCTAAGTTCAGGCAGGTCGTCGACATAAGCCGCGCTGCCAGTGACATGCAGCGCGGCGGATTCGTGCGGCAGTGAGGCGCCGGCAGCGGGCACGGCCACCGTGCTGGCCGTGAGCCTGTCGAGCGTCGGCAGATCGGGTGTTTTATTCATCGCCTTGAACCTCCGACTCGCTCAGGACGTAGCCCAGACCGACACTGCCGGCGCTGCCAGCGGCGCATCGGCGCGGGTCTCGAGCCAGAACCGCTTGAGCAGCCCACCGGCGACCTGGCGCCGGTAGTCGGCACTGGCGCGCAGATCGGTGATCGGCGAAAAATCGTTCCCCAGCGCGGCGATGGCTGCATCCAGCGTGGCCTGGTTCCACAGCTGGCCGAGCATCGCCGCTTCGGTCTGCGCGGCGCGCTTGACGACCGCGGCCATGCCACCAAACGCGAGCCGCACTTGAGCGACCCGGCCGGCGTCGAGCGTGAGCGCAAAAGCCGCGCACAAGGCCGAGATATCGCAGTCGTAGCGTTTGCTGATCTTGTAGGCGCGCACCTGCGCACCGGCGCCGGCACCGGGCAGCGACAGCGGGACTTGGATCGCCTGCACAAACTCAGCCGGCTCAAGCCGGTTTTTCATGTAGTCGAGATAAAACTCGTCGAGGCGCAGCGTGCGCAAGCGCTCGCCTTGACGCAGCAGCAGCGTTGCGTCGAGCGCCATCAGCACCGGTGCGCCGTCGCCGATCGGCGAGCCGTTGGCGATATTGCCGCCCAGCGTGCCGGCGTGACGCACCGGCGGCCCGGCGAAACGCAGACCCACTTCGCGTAAGGAGGGCCAATGCGCGGCAATCGCGGCCCAGGCGTCTTCGAGCGGTGCCGCAGCGCCGATATGCAGCGTGTCGCCGCTGACTTCGATCGCCTGCATCGATGCCACCTCGCCGAGATAAACGATATCGCCGAGGTCGCGGAGTTGCTTGTTCAGCCACAGGCCGATATCGGTGGCGCCGGCAAGCAGCGTGGCCTGCGGCTGGCGCTGCAATGCCGCCGCCAGGTCGTCGATGCCGCGCGGCGCGAAGAAGTGGTTGACACGTCCGCTGGCAGCGGGTGTCGGTGCGGCGTAGTGCAGCGGCGCATCGGTGCGCAGCGT
>JANPDN010000285.1:0-4138 GCA_031431555.1 Rubrivivax sp. | reverse complement strand
CGGCAGCTTCGACGACATCCGTTTTTGGAATGTGGCGCGCACCAACGCAGAAATCCTGGCCGCCAAGGACGCCGCGCTGGCCGGCAACGAAGCCGGGCTGGTGAGCTACTTGAAAGCCGACGAGGACAGCGGCAGCACGCTCGTCGACGCCACCGGCAACGGCCTGAACGCGGTGCACCGCAGCGTGGTCACGCCGATCGTGCTGGGCGGCATCGACCATGTCGGCCAGCGGGTGCACCACACCTTCACGCTGCCGGCCGGCACGACGCGGCTGTATTTCGACTCGCTGCACAACCGCAGTGATGTGGTCTGGAGCCTCAGCGGCCCGCGCGGCCTGATCGTCGGCGACCGGCGTTTTGACCAGAGCGATGCCAGCGACAACCTGTCGGTCTTTGATCTTCCAGAAGGTGACTACACGCTCACGGTGGACGGTGCCAACGACTACACCGGCGCTTTTGCCTTCCGCCTGCTCGATCTCGCCGACGCGGCGGTGTTGACCCCGGGCACGGCAGTCAGCGGCGCGCTCAACCCGGCCAAGACCACCGATGCCTACCGTTTCAACGCAACGGCAGGCGAGAGCTTCTACTTCGATATGCTCGCCAGCGCTGGCGGCTACCCCTACTGGCGTCTGCTCGACCCGCTCGGGGGCGTGGTCTTCGGCGCCAACTACCTGCCCAGCGACGATGTCCAAACCCGTACGCTGGCGCTGACCGGCAGCTACACGCTGCTCATCGAAGGCCGGCGCGATGGCAGCGGCGAGGCGCACTACACGGTCAACGTCGTGCCGGTGGTCGAGACGACCACCGCGCTGACGCTGGGCAGCATCGTCAATGGCAACATCGCCGGCGCCGGTGGGCGCGATCTCTACACCTTCTCGCTGGCGGGGGACCGCACGCTGGTCTTCGATTCGCTGCTCAACGCGACGACCTTCAAATGGAGCCTGAGCGGCCCGCGCGGTGCGGTCGTGTCGGGCCGCAACTTTGCCGACAGCGATTCTGCCGACTACACGCCGACGCCGGTGCTCACGCTGCCGGCGGGTGACTACACGCTCAGCGTCGACCCCGATCGCGAAACCACCGGCGCCTACGGCTTCCGCCTCTTCGACCTGGCCTCGGCGGCCGATGTTGCGCCGCTGGTGATCGGCGCCCCGCAGACCGGCACGCTCGACCCGGGCCGCGAAACGCAGGCCTTCAGCTTCGAGGCCACGGCCTTCGACCAGTTGCGCTTCGACATGATCAGCGAGAGCCGCAACTCGCCTTTCTGGCGCCTCATCGGCCCCGACGGCCAGGTGGTTTTCAGCCCCGTCAACTTTGCCGACCGGCTGGTCACGATGCCCAAGACCGGCCGCTACGTGCTGCTGCTCGAAGGCCGCGTCAGCGAAGCCAATACGGTCGACTTCAGCTTCAAGATAGACAACACCGCGCAGGCCAACCCCGACAACTTCACGGCACAGAATTTCGACGATGCTGGCCTGCCGTACACCCTGACGCCGTTCAGCACCGCGGCGTCTTCGGTGCAGGCCGGCGGGCCGAGCGGGAGTTTCCTGCGCCTGATGCCGGGCAACGTCACCGGCACCAACACGGTGGCTTTTGCCGGCACCGCGCCCGGGGTTTATCCGGGCACGATCAGCACCGAATTTGACCTGCGCATCAGCAAGGTCAGCAACCAAGGCGACGGCATCGGCTTTGCCTGGCTGAATACCGCCGTCTGGGGCCGCAGCGGCCCGGCGCCGCAGTTCGCCGAAGAGGTCAACCTGGCCGGCAGTTTTGGGGTCGGGTTCGACCCGGTGAACAACAGCGAGCGCAACGACAACCATGTCTCGCTGCATTTTGGCGGCAGCAAACTCGCCGAGTTCGATATCCCGGGCTTCCGTCTTGATAGCGGCCTGTTCCATCACGCTCGCGTGGTGATGAGCGCGGCGGCCGGCGGCAGCAATGTCTCGGTCTACCTGACGCCGAATGGCGGCGCCGAGGTGGCGATCGTCGAGAACTACTTTGTCATCGGCATGATTCCGTACGAAGGCCGCGCCGCCTTCGGTGCGCGCAACGGGGGCTTTCGCGCCGACAACGATATCGACAACGTCACGGTGGCCGTGACTGCCGGCACGCCCGAAGAACTGCCGGTACTGGTGCTGGGTGAGACGATCAGCACGACGCTCGGCTCGTCGACCGAACGCGACCGCTACACCTTCACGCTGACCGAGGCCAAGCGGGTCTATTTTGACTCTCTAACCGTCAACGTCATCGGCGGCGGCAACAGCGACAGTTTTTATCTGCGCTGGTATCTCACCGGTGCCGATGGCACGGTCTACGTCGCCGACCGCCCGTTCCGCCAGAGTGATGCCGACGACGGCACCAGCATCATTGATTTGGCCGCAGGCACCTACACCGTCACCGTGCTGGCCGCACTCAACTTGAGCGGCCCGTACAAGTTCCGCATCCTCGACCTCGGCGCGGCGACCGACCTGACGCTCGGCACGGCAGTCGAGGGCGCTTTCAACCCGGGCAACGAAACCGACGCCTACAAGTTCACCGGCAGCGCCGGAGACAAGCTCTTCTTCGACGTCATCGCGCGCAGTGGCAGCGACGCGCGCTGGCGTTTGCTCGACCCGTTTGGCCGCGCTGTTTTTGGCCCCACGGGTTTCAACAGCGCCGGCGAAGATGTCGGCCCGGTCACGCTGGCCTACAGTGGCGTCTACACGCTGCTGGTCGAGGCGCGCTATTACCGCGCTGATGTCGGCAGCTACAGCTTTGTCGTCAACAAGCTCGTCGATACCAGCGCAGTGCTTCAGCTCGACGAGATCACCACCGCCACCGTGGCCAAGGGCGGGACCAACGAATTCACCTTCGACCTCGCTGCCGATACGCGTGTTTATCTCGACACCCTGACAGCGTCGGCCATGGTCGGCGGCAGCGGCGACAGTTTTTACCTGCGCTGGTATCTCACCGGCCCACGCGGCACGGTGGTCTCCGACCGGCCCTTGCGCCAGAGTGACTCGGCCGACGGCACGTCGATCCTCGACCTCGTGGCGGGTTCGTACAAGCTCGTGTTTGTGTCCACCAACGACACCAGCGGCGAGTACAAATTCCGCCTCGCTGATTTGAGCAAGGCGACGGTCATCGCCGTTGGTGACCTGGCCAGCGGCACCTTCAACCCGTCCAACGAAACCGACGCCTACGCCTTCGACGCCGCGGCCGGCGATCGCCTTTATTTCGACATGGTCGCGCGCAACGGCGGCGATGCGCGCTGGCGGCTGCTCGACCCCCGCGGTGCCACCGTCTTCGGGCCGAGCGACTTCAACAGTGTCGGCAACGATATCGGCCCGCTGACGATGGCCCTCACGGGCCGCTACACGGTGCTCGTCGAGAGCCGGTATTACATCGGCAGCAACAACACCTACAGCTTCCGCGTCCAGCCGGTGGCCGACGAGTCGATAGCGCTCGAGCTCAACGTCGTGCAGGCGCAGTCGATTGCGCATCCTGGCCAGCGCGATGTCTACAGCTTCACGTTGACCGAAGCGAAGACGGTTTATTTCGACGGGCTGACCCGCGATCTCGTCGCCAGTGAAAGTTATTACCTGCATTGGTCGCTGACAGGCCCGCAGGGCGTGGTGATCGCCGACAAGCGCATCCGCGAGAGTGACTCTTACGATGGCCTGAGCGTGCTCGACCTGGTGCCCGGTGACTACACGCTCACGGTGCGCCCCGAGACCGACGTCGTGGCCGACTACAGCTTCCGCCTGCTCGACCTGAGCAGCGCGCCGCTGATCACCACTGGCGCGCCGAACAACGGCGTGCTCAATCCGGCCGGCGAAACCGACGCCTACCGCTTTGTCGTCAAAGCCGGTGACCGCTTCTTCTTCGACCGCACTGCGCAGGGCGGTGGTGATACCTACTGGCGCCTGCTCGACCCGTTTGGACGCGCAGTCTGGGGCCCGACCAACTTCGGCAGCGATGTCGATGTCACCACGCTCAACTACGACGGCATTTACACGCTGCTGATCGAAGGCCGCTACTACGTCGGCGGCCAGGCGACCTATGGCTTCAATGTCTCGCCGTCGCCACTGCAAGAGCCGATCGTGATCTCCGGCCTGGGCGGTGTGCCCGGGCCCGACCTCATCGTGCAGGAGCTCACCGTC
>JANPDN010000284.1:0-12947 GCA_031431555.1 Rubrivivax sp. | reverse complement strand
CCGGCTCCGGTTGTGGAATTCTTACGCCCTATGCCGGCCACCCCAATCCCGGCTGGGCTGGTGGCGGCCTGGGCACCGCGAAGTCCAATTCAACGGGCCATCCGATCGCGGTAGACCGCCAACGCCGCAGCTCGCAGAGTCGGTGCGGGGGTGGCCCGGCGGAGTGCGTAAGAATTCCACAAACGTAGCCGGGCCACCCCCGTGCCGGCTCTGCGCGCGCCGATGCGTGCAATACGCAAATCGGCAGTCCAGCCCGAAAATCGATCAACCGCGCAGCAGATCAAACAGCGTGCGCGCGACGACCTTGGTTGCGCCACGCAGGTCTTCGAGGACCAGATGTTCGTCGGCGCGTTTGGCGTTCGATTCGAGCACCGTGCGCGGGCCGGCGCCGTAGATCACGGCCGGCACGCCTTGGGCGCCGTAGAGCCGCACGTCGGTGTACAGCGGGCTGCCGCTTTCTTTGATCGGCACGCCGAAGATCAACTCGCCGTGGCGCTGGATGGCCTCGACCAACGGCCGGTTGCCGGGCAGCGGTTTGAGCGGTTCGGCCAGCAGCAGGCGGTGGATTTCAACCCGCACGCCGGGGCTCGTGGCGACGCTGCCTTCGATGAGTTTGCGCACCTCTGCTTCGACCGCTGCAGTGTCTTCTTCGGGGATCATGCGGCGGTCGAGTTTGATCAGCACCTTGCCCGGCACGACGTTGGTGTTGCTGCCACCTTCGATGCGCCCGACGTTCAGATACGGGTGCGTGATGCCGGGCACCTGCGAGCGCCGCTCGTGCAGCACGCTGTTGTAGGCGTAGAGCGCGGTGAGCAGTCTGGTCGTGGCCTGCAAGGCATCGACGCCGGTTTCTGGGTAGGCAGCATGTGAGGCCAGGCCATGCAGCGTCACCTCCATTTGCAGGCAACCGTTGTGCGCGGTCACGACCTGGTAGCTGAAACCGGCGGCGATGAGCAAGTCGGGTTTGCTGATGCCGTTGTTGAGCAGCCAGCCGGGGCCGAGTTCGCCGCCGAACTCTTCGTCATAGGTGAAGTGCAGTTCGATGCCGCCGCGCAGTTGGGTGCCGGATGACACCAGCGCGTCGAGCGCGCGCAGCGCAAAAGTGAAGGTTGCAAAGTCACTCTTGCTCACTGCAGCGGCGCGGCCGTAGAGCTTGCCATGTTCGATCTCGCCGCCGTAGGGGTCGTGGTTCCAGCCGTCGCCCGGCGGCACGACATCACCATGCGCGTTGAGGGCGATCACCGGGCCGCTGCCGGGCGCGCCGAAGCGCCGCCGCACGACGAGGTTGGTGATCGACTGCAGGCCATATTCTTTGAGCGCCCACTCGGGCACGGCATGTTTTTCGGCCGTCAAACCCATGGTCTCGAGCAGCGCCGCGGTGTGTTCTGCGTGTGGCGCGTTGTTGCCCGGCGGGGTGTCGGTGGGCACCTGCACCAGCGCTTGCAGGAAGCGCACCTCTTCGTCGAAGTGGGCATCGATCCAGGCGTCGATCCAAGCGTCGAGCGCGCGTAAGTTGTCGTCGGTCATGGTTGTTCTCGTGCAAGGTCGTCGAGCAGACTCTGAAAAGCGCGCACACAGAGTTCGGTGTCGTCGTTGCTGATCGATTCCAGCGGGTTGTGGCTGATGCCGCTGTTGAGCCCGCGCATGAAAAGCATTGCCTGCGGCATGACTTCGTGCAGCTTCATCGCATCGTGGCCGGCGCCGCTGGGCATCAGCTGCACCGGTAGGCCGAGCGCCTGCACCGCGCGTGCCCAGCGCGCCTGCCAGGCTGGGGCGCTGGGTGCGGCAGCGGCGCGCATGGTTTCTTCGATGCTGAACTGCACGCCGCGCCGGCCGCATATTTCAGTCAGTGCGGCGAGCACATCACGCGCGCAGGCGTCGCGGACTTCATTGTCGGTGGCGCGGATATCCAGGCTGAAGCGGCAGCGCCCGGGAACGACATTGATCGAGCCGCCGGGCACGTCGAGCATGCCGATGGTGGCGACCAGATGCGGCGCTTGCGCAGCGCGTTGTTCGACGAACAGGATCAGCTCGGCCGCAGCCGCTGCGGCGTCACGCCGGCGGTCCATCGGTGTCGTGCCGGCGTGGCTGGCCATGCCGGTGACTTCGGCCAGATAACGCACGCTGCCGTTGATCGAGGTGACAACCCCGAGCGGCAGATCGATTTCGTTGAGCACCGGGCCCTGTTCGATATGGACTTCGACAAAACCGAGGTACTGTGCAGGGTCGCGCTTGAGCGCGCCGATGGCGCCAATGTCCGCCGGCAAGTCGGCAGCGCGCATGGCGTCCTGCATGCTGATGCCGTCGGCGTCGGTCTGCATCAGCCAGGTCGGGTCGAACTGGCCGGTGAGTGCGCCCGATCCCAAGAAGGTGGCCTTGTAGCGCTGGCCTTCTTCTTCGGCGAAGCCGATCACCTCGAGCCCGAAGGGCAGGCGCCGGCCGGCGCGGTGCAACTCGCGCACACAGGCCATCGGCACCAGGATGCCGATTCGGCCGTCGTATTTGCCGCCATTGCGCACGGTATCGTAGTGGCTGCCGGTGAGCAGCCGCTGTGATGAAAGGTTAGGCCCGGCGGCACCGCTGCCGGCGCTGTGATAGACACCGACCACGTTGCCGACCGCATCGACACTCACCTCGTCAAAGCCACATTCCCGCATCCACGCCGCGAGCTGCGCCGCGCAGGCGCGGTGGGCATCGGTGAGGTAGGTCACGGTGAGCTGGCCCTGCTCGGCGTAACCCGGGTCGCTGTGCCGGGCGAGTGTTTCGGCCCAGTCCCAGACCAGATTGCCCAAGCCCGGCATGTGGCCGAATTTGTCGTCGAGCCGGATCTCGGCAATGCGGTGGATATTGCGCAGGCACTCAGCGAGTTCGAAGTCCGGGTGGCCGCTTGCCCGTCGCTTGAACGTCTCGATGATCTGGGCCTTGTTCAGGCCGCTGCCGCGCGGCCCGCGCACGGCCAGGATGAAGGGCCAGCCAAAACGCCGGTTGTAGTCGGCGTTGAGTTGCTGGATCTGCGCAAACTCGGCTTGCGAGCAATCGGTCAGCCCGGCCTTGCCTTGCTCGTGGCTCGACTCCGCCGTCAGCGTCTTGCTGACCATCGCCTTGCCGGCCAACTCAGGGTGGGCGCGGATGAGCTTGAGCTGCGCTTCGCGGCCAGCACCTCTAACAACCTGCACCAGCGCCAGCTTCAGCGCGGCGAGGCTCGCAAACGGCCGCTGCGTTGCCGCAGCTGCGGCGATCCACGGCGAGTGTTCGTAAGTGCCGTCGAGCAGCGCGCTGAATTCCGCTGGCGGTGCGGCGTTGAGCTGGTCGAGCGTCAGCATCTTGAGTCCGAGGAGTTCATCGTTTGAAGCCGGTTCAGTCCCACGCGAAGGCGGTGGTGGCATCGAAGGGATGCACGGTTTTCCAATGTCGGGCGATATCGATGCGGCGCGTGATCCAGACCCGGTCGTGGGCCTGGACATGGTCGAGAAACCGCTGCAAAGCGCGCATCCGCCCGGGCCGGCCGAGCAAGCGGCAGTGCATGCCGATGCTCATCATCGATGGCCGCTCGTCGCCTTCGGCCCAATGCACGTCGAAGGCATCGCGCAGGTAGGCAAAAAACTCGTCGCCATGGCTGAAACCCTGCGGCAGCGCGAAGCGCATGTCGTTGCAGTCCAGCGTGTAGGGCACGACCAGGTGCGGCGCAACGGTGCCGTCGGATTTTTTCACGCGCAGCCAGAACGGCAGGTCGTCGCCGTAGTGGTCGCTGTCGTATTCGAAGCCGCCATGGTCGGCGACGAGGCGGCGTGTCTGCGGGCTGTCGCGGCCGCTGTACCAGCCTAGAGCGCGCGAGCCGGTGAGTTGTTCGATCGCCTGCATGCCGAGTTGCAGATGCGCGCGTTCGGTGGCTTCGTCGACTGCCTGGTAGTTGATCCATCGCCAGCCGTGGCAGGCGATCTCGTGGCCCAGCTCGACGAAGGCGGCAGTGACTTCGGGGCAGCGCTGCAGGGCCATGCCAACGCCAAAAACCGTCAGCGGCAGGCTGCGCCTTTCGAACTCGCGCAGGATGCGCCAGACCCCCGCTCGGGCGCCGTATTCGTAGATGCTCTCCATGCTCAGGTGGCGTGCGGCATACGCTGGCGGGTTGGCCATCTCTGACAGGAATTGTTCGCTGCCGGCGTCGCCGTGCAACACCGAGTTTTCGCCGCCTTCTTCGAAGTTGAGAACAAACTGCAGCGCCACGCGCGCGCCGCCCGGCCATTGCGCCTGCGGCGGTTGGCGGCCGTGGCCCAGCAGGTCGCGCGGGTAGTTGGGGTCGGGAGCAGTAGGGGTCATCGCTGGGGTCGTCGCTGGGGTCATGACTGGAGTCATCCGGGCTGGCCGCCGATCAGGCGCTTGGGTTGGCTGCTGCGCCGAAGTCGGCCGCGCGCGGGTCCAGGCGCAGGTTGCGCTCGACATGGCCGAGGTGCGATTCCATCAGCTTGACGGCGCCACGGCTGTCGCGCCGCGCCAGCGCAGCCACGATTTCGACATGTTCTTCCTGCGAGTGTTCGGCCGAATGTGAAGACTGGTACATCAAGGCAGCCAGCGAACAACGCGCCAGCAGGTCGGCGAGCAACTGCGCCAGCACTTCATTGCCGAGCAGGCGCGCGAGCACGACGTGAAAGTCGGCCAGCAGCCGCGTGCGGCCGGTGACGTCGGTGCGTGCCACGGCATCGCGCTCAGCGCTCAGGTGCGCGTGCAGTTCGGCAATCTGCGCTTCGGTGATTGATGCACACAGCGCCTTCACCATCGCCGACTCGACTATTCTGCGGACTTCAAAAACCTGGCGTGCTTCGTCGATGCTGGGTTGGGCGACAAACGCCCCGCGCGCCGGCTCGAGCGTGACCAGGTGGTCGCGCCCGAGTCGGATCAGCGCCTGTCGCGCGACCGTGCGCGAGACCTTGAACATGTCGCCGATCTGCGCTTCGGCCAGCTTGGTGCCGGGCATCAACTTGCGCTCGACAATGGCCGACGTGATCGCATCGACGATGCGCTCGGTGCTGCTGGCCGCGGGCACGTCGGCGTGGCGCCGCCCGCGGGGCGAGGCTGCGGGCCGGATGACTTTGAGGTTGGCGCGGCTGCGGGGCATGCTTCGGTGGCGCGTCGTGGCGGCTGGTGGTGATGCCGGTACTGGTGCGGGTACTGGTGCGGGTACTGGTGCGGATTGACCAGCGCCCTAAAGTGTATACACTTTGCCGGAACCTGCAAGCAACGATGCTGACTGGCAGGGGCTCCCGAATGCCACCGCACCGCACCGCACCGCACGACACCAGGAAGATCCAGGATGGGACACCTCAGCACCCATGTGCTCGACACTGCCAACGGCTGCCCGGCCGCCGGCATGAAAGTCAGCTTGCAGCGGCAGGACGCGTCCGGCTGGACGATGTTGCGCAACTTCACGCTCAACGATGACGGCCGCGCCGAAGGCCCGCTGCTCGACGCGCAGTCGATGGCGGTGGGCCGCTACCGGCTGATTTTCGAGGTGGCGCCGTATTTCCGTGCACGTGGCGCGGCGCTGCCCGACCCGCCCTTCATCGACAGCGTTCAACTCGACTTCGGCATCGCCGACGCCGCCGGCCACTACCACGTGCCGCTGCTCGTCAGCCCGTTCAGCTACAGCACCTACCGGGGATCGTAGGCATCGGTCTTGCATGCCAACGAGCCCCGACCTTCAACGTTTGTTTCAGGAGAACACCATGTTCCTGCGTCGCTCCTTTGTCCCTGCTCCATCCGCGAGAGCACTGGCCTTTGCGCTGGGCATTTCGCTGGCCGGAGCAGCCCACGCCGCCTGGCCAGAAAAACCGATTCGCATCGTCGTCACCTTTGCTGCCGGCGGCGCCAGTGACATCGTCGCGCGCACGATCGCCGAACCACTCACCAAGGCGCTTGGCCAGCCGGTGGTGGTGGACAACAAACCCGGTGCGGGCGGCACCATCGGCGGGCTCGACGTGGTGCGTGCGGCGCCCGACGGCTACACCCTGATGCTCTCGAATTCCACGCCGACCTCGATCGGCCCGTTCACGGTACCCAAGCCGCCCTACGACCCGGTCAAGCAGTTCACGCATGTCGCGATGCTCGGCGTGGCGCCGGTGCTGATCATGGCGAATCCCAAGACCGGCCCGGCAACGCTGGCCGATCTGCCTCGGTCCGCCGCTGGCGCTGGTGCTGCCGCTGGCTCGTTCGGCAGCGGCGGGCCGGGGTCGATCGGCCACATCGTCGGCGAGATGACCAAGAGCGCGATGAAAATCCAGATGGTCCATGTGCCGTACCGTGGCGGTGCGCCGATGACCACCGACCTCATCGCCGGCACGATCCCGGTCGGCATCGACGTCATCACTGCCTTTGTGCCGATGGTCAAGGCCGGGCAGATCCGGGCGCTGGCGGTGACGACACGCACCCGCTCGCCACTGCTGCCGGAGGTGCCAACGGTGGTCGAACTCGGCTGGCCGCAGCTGGTTGCAGAAAACTACTTCGGCGTCTCGGGTCCGGCCGGTTTGCCGGCGGAAGTGACCGATCGCCTGTCCAAAGCGCTGGCCGCCATCGTGGCCGACCCGGCGATCGTCAAGCGCTTTGAAGAACTCGGCATCAGCACCGTGAAAATGGGCTCGGCCGAGTTCACGTCGTTGGTCGCCAAGCAGGTCGCCGATTGGGGCCCGGCGATCAAGGCGGCGGATATCAAGCCGTAACCCGCCACCAACCGAGACGCATCAAACCGAGGCGCATCGGACCGAGACCATTGCCTGCGCTTTGCAAAGTGTATACACTTTAGCAATTCGTCGCAGCGGCGCAGGCTGGGTGGTCCCTCGACACCGGCCCTGGGCGCGACGCAGCAGCCTGCTCAGAGCGCCCGCGGTGGTGAGCAGGTCGGAGCTGCAGCATGGACACCTACTTGCTCGACTGGGCCAACCTGCTCTTGCGTTGGCTGCACGTCATCACCGGCATCGCCTGGGTCGGGTCGAGCTTTTATTTTGTCTGGCTCGACAACCACCTGATCAAGCCGACTTCGCCCGAGCTGCTTGACAAAGGTGTCGGCGGCGCGCTCTGGGCGGTGCATGGCGGCGGCTTCTACAACCCGCAGAAGTACATGGCGGCGCCGAAGACGATCAACACCGAGCTGCACTGGTTTTATTGGGAGAGTTACTCGACCTGGCTGTCGGGTTTTGCGCTGTTCACCGTGCTCTATCTGTGGAACGCCGGCAGCTTTCTCATCGACAAGAGTGTTTTTGCGTGGACGCCTGCCGCCGCGGTGGCCGCAGCGCTGGGCTTCCTGGTCGTCTTCTGGGCGCTGTACGACCTGATCTGCCGCACCCTCGGCCGTGGCGAACGGGGTGACCTGGTCGTCGGCGGCGCGGTCGCGTTGGTCGTCGCCGCCGCGTCCTGGCTGGCCTGCCAGCTCTTTGCCGGGCGCGCCGCGTTTTTGCTCGTCGGCGCGATGATTGCGACGGCGATGAGCGCGAATGTCTTTTTCTGGATCATCCCCGGCCAGCGCAAGGTCATCGCGCAGATGGCCGCTGGCGTGGCCGTCGACCCGGCCCACGGCGAGCGCGCCAAACAGCGCAGCGTGCACAACACTTATTTCACGCTGCCGGTGTTGGTGGCGATGATGACCAACCATTACGGCTGGCTGTACCAGGGCCCGAACAACTGGATCGTGCTCGTGCTGCTGATGCTGGCCGGTGCGCTGATCCGGCAGTTTTTTGTGGCGCGGCACAAGGCCCATGTCAACGGTGTGCAGCCGCCCTGGGGTTATGCCGTCGCTGGCGTGGTGCTGATCGTGGGCCTGGTGTTGTGGCTGGCGCCACCGCCGCAGCCCGCTGCGCCAGTGGCCGCTGCCGCGCCCGCCGCGGTGACGACGCAGGAGATGCAGGCGCTCGTCGAACAACGCTGCGCGGTCTGCCACAACGTACAGGTGCAGCAGAAAAATGTCGCGCTGCACACGCCGGCGTTGATCCAGCAACATGCCTTGGGGATCTACCAGCAGGTGGTGGTGCTCAAGCTGATGCCCTTGAACAATGCCACTCAGATCACCGACGCCGAACGCGCGCTGGTCAAGCGCTGGTACGAAGCGGGTGCCGGCCGGCCCTGAGCGGCGGCGGTGCTTGTTGGAATGACTCTGACCTCGGCGCCGTCGCAAAGCATCGCGCTGCTGAGTCTCGTCGGGCCAATCCGCGCGGCACGGCGGCGGCGCCTTCGTTCTCCGGCCCGCGCTCGCGGGGGAGCGCTTTGGGTGACCCGACGCCGTGCCATCAACACCGGCGTTGGTGACCCACGCATGTGGCGACCGCGAATGGGGCTTGGCGCCGAAGACACCACCACCGCCCTGCGAACCTGCGGTGGTCCTTGGGGCAGGACCAACCGATTCAAATGGGCAGGCGGTTCGGGTACGTGGGCGCGGGCCCCATTCGCGGTCGCCACATCGGTTGGACGCCAAGGCGGTGTTGATGAGGTGATCGTCCGGCCCATCGAGCGCTGCCCCGCGAGCGTGGGCCGGAGAACGCGTGCCCGGGCCGCGTGCCGCGCGCGGACTTGACCTGGTCGGAGGTTGTGGGAAGGCCGGCAATGGCTCTTCGCCGATGAAACGTTTTTTGTGCTGTTGAACGTCGCTCGGTATCAGCGACCGAAATCCGCGGCCCGCAACTCAATCGGCTGACCGTGCGGCGTGCGCTCGGCGGCCTGGTCCCAGGCCGAGGCATAACGCTGCAATTCAGTGGCACTGCTGGCGCCCTTGGCAGCAACGATATCTTCCAATGCCGCGAGCCAGTGGTTGTAGTAGGTGTCGCCGAGATCAGCCTCACCTTCGGCCTGCGCGTTGGCGATGCGCGCGGCCAGCGCAGCCGCCCATTCCGGCCAGCTGAACAGGCCGCGTTCGTGCAGGCTCAGCACCAAGGCAAAGGCCTGCGCCTGCCAGGGTTCGGCAAAGACGGGTGCGTCGGCGTCGCCGATCGGCAGGCCGGGGCAAGCCGAGAGCGGCGGCGACTTCATGCCGGCTCCAGATAGGCGTCCCAGGCGTCGACTGAAACACGCAAGCCGGGCGCGGCATTTGGGCCCCAAAGCTCAACGCCGTCAAAGGCGACCGTGTAGAGCCATTGGGCGCCTTCGCCCAAGCCCTGGGCATGGCGGTCGGCAAAAACATGCGCGCCATGCGCTCGCTCGACGGCACCGAGCTTGCCCATCGCATAAGCCGGCAGCCGTGTGTGGTGCGGTGGGCGGGATGACATCGTGCGCACCGCGTCGCCAACGTTGAACCGCGCCGCCAAAGTGGTCGGTCTGGCGGTGGGCGAACCGCGGCTCAGCGCGCCTGCCAGATCGGCCGCTTTGACAACTCGCGGCAGCGGCGGTGACGCCTGTAGTGCATGGCCAGCGGCGATCTCGGCGGCACTCACCAACCCGCGTTCGGCAAGCAGCTTTTCCAGCCCCGCGAACCAGATGCTGTAGTAACTGCGCTGCGCGTAATCGGGCAGCGTCTCGCGGGCGGCGCGGCTGATGTCGATGTTCCAAGCGCCGGTGCCACCCATCAACACCGTCAAGGCCAGCGCCTGCGGCTCCCAGGGCGCATGGAAAAGCTCGCCTTCGGCTTCTGGCGTGACAGCGCCATGGCCAAGCTGGCCGCCAAGGTCGGCGTGAGTTTGGTAGCTCATCACGCAGACACTTCGGCAGGGGCCGAAGCAGACGGTGCGCGCGCGAGGCCGGTGCCGATCATCGAATCGCGTGTGACGAGTTCGGCGAGCTGTTCTTCGCCGAGACCTTCGCTGCCCGGCGGCCGTTGCGGGATGACGAGGTAACGCACCTCGGCGGTCGAATCCCAGACGCGAATCTTTGTGCTGTCGGGCAGCGTCACACCAAAGTCGGCCAACACACCACGCGGGTCGCGCACCGCACGCGAGCGGTAGGGCGCACTTTTGTACCAGGTGGGCGGCAGGCCGAGCACCGGCCACGGATAACAACTGCACAGCGTGCAGACCACCAGATGGTGTTGATCGGCGCTGTTTTCGACCGCGATCATGTGTTCGCCCTGGCGGCCGGTGTAGCCCAGCGAAGCGATCGCCGCGCTGGCGTCGCTCATCAGCCAGCCCTTGAACTGCGCGTCGGCCCAGGCTCGGGCCACGACTCGCGCGCCATTGCGCGGGCCGATGCGCGTCTGGTAGGTGTCTATCAGCAGGTCGACCGCGGCTGGGTCGATGAACCCCTTTTCGGTGAGCACGGTCTGCAGCGCGCGCACGCGCAGCTCCATCGGGCCCAGATCACTGTGGTCGTCGTGATCGTGATCGTGATCGTGATCGTCGTGTGTCATCGTGCGTAGTCGGGCGCGGTCGGGTGTGGTCGTGCCTCAGCCCGCGGCGGTCAGCGCCGGATGGTGGGCGCGATGCAGCGCCTGCTCGAGGTCGGCGATCAAATCGGCCGCATCCTCGAGCCCGGCCGACAGGCGCAGCAGGTCGGTGGGCACCGGCGAGCCGGCGCCTTCGACGCTCGCGCGGTGTTCGACCAGGCTTTCCGGGCCGCCCAGCGATGTGGCTCGTTTCCAGAGTTGGACATGGGCCGCGGTAGCGATCGCCGCGGCCTCGCCGCCCTGAGGCCCTGCTTGCGGCCCGCCTCGAACGCGGATCGACAACATGCCGCCGAAGCCGCCTTGCATCTGTCGCCTGGCGACGGCGTGTCCCGCGCTGCCGGCCAAGCCCGGATACATCACTTCGGCGACCAGCGGGTGCTGCGCAAAATGTTCGGCCACGCGCTGCGCGTTGTGGCACGAGGCGCGCACGCGCAAATGCAGCGTGCGCAGGCCGCGCAGCAGCAGCCAGGCCTCGAACGAGCCCAGTGTGCTGCCGAGTTGCGCGCGGATCTGGCGCACCCGCTGCCAGCAGGCGCTGTCTTCGCGCGAGACCAGCACACCGGCGATGAGGTCGGAGTGGCCGTTGAGGTATTTGGTCGCTGCATGCATCACGATATCGGCGCCCAGCGTCAGCGGCTGGGTCAACATCGGCGTGGCGCACGTCGAGTCCACCGCCAGCAGCGCGCCAGCGGCATGAGCGACTTTTGCGGTGGCAGCGATATCGGTCACGGTCCACAGCGGGTTGGCCGGTGTTTCGATCCACACCAGCTTGGTTTTGCCAGGGCGGATGGCGACCTGCACCGCGGCCGGGTCGCTCATGTCGACGAGCTCGACGACCAATCCCCAGTCGCTGGCAAAGCCGAGCAGCCAGTTGCGCAGCGACCAGTACATCACCTTCGGTGCGAGCACATGGTCACCCGGCTTGAAGGCCTGGAAGACGGCGGTCGCCGCGGCCATGCCAGACGCGAAGAGCAGCGCCTGGTGGCCTTTTTCGAGCGCACAGATGACGGCCTCGGCCTGGTCGAACGCCGGGTTGTCGGCACGCGCATAGATGCGCCCGGAGCGGTACTCGTTGTCGGGGTCGCGCAGGTAGGTCGTCGAGACGTGGATCGGCGGCACGATCGCCCGTGTCGTTTCGTCGATCCAGCCCAGGGCCTGGGCGGCGATGCTGTCGGGATGCAGTGGTTTGGCGTTCATGGCGCGAAGTGTCGCACCGCGGGCGGTGTCGGTCAGGGGCCCGCTCAGGGCTGCGCCGGCGCGCTGGCCCACCAATGGTCGCCAAACTGCCCCTGCAGCCAGTTGACAAAGGTGCTCACCTTGGCCGGCACCAGGCGCGGCGAAGGGAATACGGCGTGGATCTCCTGCGCCGGCAATGTCCAACGTTCCAGCACCGGCTGCACCGCGCCGCTCTGCACCGCTTCGTGGGCCACGTACCAGGGCAGCGCGGCCAGCCCGAGCCCGGCGCGCGCGCCGGCGAGCAGCGCCGACAGGTTGTTGCTGCGCAGCGGCCCGCTCACCGCCACCTGCTCGATCTGGCCGGCGGCCGCATTTCTGGCCGCTGGACCGCCGCTGAAATGCCAGCGGTCGTCACCCTGCGCGGTGCTGTAAATCAGCGCCGCGTGGGCGCCCAGATCGGCCGGTTTTTTGGGCGTGCCGCGCGCCGCCAAATAGGCCGGTGCGGCGACGAGCACCCAGGGGTTCATGCCCAGATGCCGCGCGCCGAGCGAAGAGTCGGCCAGCCGCCCCATGCGGATCGCGAGATCAACCCCCTGTTCGACGAGGTTGACGTAGCGGTCTTCGAAGCCCAGGTCGACCTGCACCTGCGGATGTTGCTGCATGAAGCGCAGCACCAGCGGCGTCATCACGCGGCGGCCAAAAGCCACCGACGTGCTGATGCGCAGGCTGCCTGCCAAGCGCGACTGCATCAGCGCGGCGACATCGTCGGCCTCGTCGATGGCACGCACGATCGACTTGCAGCGGTCGTAATACAGCGCGCCGATCTCGGTCGGCGAGACACCGCGGGTGCTGCGGTGGAACAGGCGCGCTTTGAGCCTTGATTCGAGTGCAGCGATATGTTTGGTCGCCGTTGGCTGCGTGGCGCCCAGGCCCGCCGCGGCCTTGCTGAACGAGCCGGTTTCGACGACGCGGATGAACAGGCGCATGCCCTCGACGGTGTCCATGCCGTCATTCCACCACGGAATAGCACCTATCCGCCGGCGGCTGTTCCGCTCGGGGCTGCCGCCGCGCAATATGCGGCGCAGTTGCAAACCCCGAATCAATCTGAACCGAGGAGAGCGTGATGGCAAAGATGAAGGCCGCGATGGCCGCCGTGCTGGTGATGGAAAAAGAAGGCGTCGCCCAAGCCTTTGGGGTGCCCGGCGCGGCGATCAACCCACTGTATTCGGCGCTGCGCGAGCGTGAATCGATCGCGCATATCCTCGCCCGCCATGTCGAAGGCGCGTCGCACATGGCCGAGGGTTACACCCGCGCCTGTGCTGGCAATATCGGCGTCTGCATCGGCACCAGCGGCCCGGCCGGCACCGACATGATCACGGGCCTGTATTCGGCCAGCGCCGACTCGATCCCGATCCTGTGC
>JANPDN010000283.1:0-3515 GCA_031431555.1 Rubrivivax sp. | reverse complement strand
CCGATGATCGGTTTCTTCGCCAAGCTCGCGGTGATCCAGGCGCTGGTCACGACCAACATCACGGCCTACATCGTGCTCGCCGTGATCGCGGTGATGTTCTCGCTGATCGGCGCGTTTTACTACCTGCGCGTGGTCAAGGTGATGTACTTCGACGCCCCCAAAGACACCACGCCCATTCTGCAAGGGCCGGGCATCAACGCGCTGCTGGCGATCAACGGCGCGGCGGTGCTGCTGCTCGGCCCTTTGTCGGGCGGTTTGATGGCAATGTGCCGCGACGCGATCATCAAGGCGCTGGCGAGTTGAGCGCGCAATGGGCCCGCACCCCGACGCCCACCTGATCGAACACCGCGTCGATTCGATCACCCAACTTGACGGCGGTTTTCTTACCGTCAAGCTCGACACCGTCGGCCTGCCCGACGGCCGCCAAGCGACAAGACAATACATCCAGCATCCCGGCGCGGTGGCGGTGCTGCCCATCCTTGACGATGGCCGCATCGTGATGGTCCGCCAATACCGCTACGCGGTTGGCAAGGTGCTCATCGAAGTGCCGGCCGGCAAGCTCGACGCGCATGAATCGGTACTCGACTGCGGCCGCCGCGAGCTGCTCGAAGAAACCGGCTACACCGCCACCGAATGGGCGCGCGCCGGGGTCTTTAACAACGCCGCCGCTTACTCCACCGAGGGCATCGAGATCTGGTTTGCCCGCGGCCTCGTGCCCGGCCCGCAGCGCCTGGACGATGGTGAGTTTGTCGAAGTCTGCCTGCATACCGAAACCGAACTCGACGCGCTGGCCTGCAGCGGTGGCATCAGCGACATGAAAACGATGATCGCGCTGCAATGGTTGCGGCAGTGGCGCGCTGGCCGCTGGCCACTGGTGTGGCAGGTGGTGGCGCAAGACGTGGCGCAAGAGGTGTCGCAAGAGGTGTCGCAAGCCCCTTCGCCAGCAGCATCTGCCGCGGTCGGCCGATAATCAGCGGATGAAAGTCCTCGATCTGCGCTGCGCCAATGGCCATGGCTTCGAGGGTTGGTTCGACTCCGAGGACGATTTTCTCGACCAGAACGGCCGTCGCCAGATCGGCTGCCCGCTGTGCGCCGACTCGGTCGTCACGCGGATGCCATCCGCGCCGCGGCTGAACTTGTCGAATGCGCGTGAGACGGTACCGGTCGACGACAAAGCGGCGTTGTCTACGGGTTCGGCATCCCCGACACCACAGGCCCCAGCGGCGCCAGCCGATATGCAGGCGATGTGGCTCGCCGCAGTGCGCCACGCGATCGCCAATACCGACGATGTCGGCACCCGTTTTGCAGATGAAGCCCGGCGCATCCACTACGGCGAGACCGCGGCGCGAGGCATCCGCGGCCGCACCACGCCCGACGAGCGCGAGGCCTTGCACGACGAAGGCATCGAAGTCTTTACGCTGCCGATGCCGGCGGGCTTCGACGGGCCGCTGCAGTAGCATTTTGCGAGCCGACTGAAGCCGACGGAAGCCGGCGAAATCGGTTTCGCGTGTTCCGGCCATCGACGCGCGCAGCGTCGGCGCGGGGGTGGCTCGGCGGAGCGCCCAAGAATTCCAGAAACGTAGCCCGGCCACCCCCGTGCCGGCTCTGCCCGCGCCACAGCCGAAGCGCGCAACATGGCCGTCGATCGGCTTCGCCGCAGCCCACTCATCGGGCGCAGCGGCCGCTCATCTCGCGCATCCCGCACCTTGTCGCAAGGCGCTGGTGCGGCCCCTGGGTGCTGCTTACAGTTCACTCCAACGCAGCCGGCAAATCCGCCGCTGCAAGGTCAGCAGCACTACCCGCACCCAGGAGCCCACCATGTCGCAAACCTTCACCACCAAAGCACTGTCCTTTGGTTTCGCCGCGATGGTCACGCTGGCGATCATGATGAGCTTGGACGCGCTGGCGAGCAGTGAACAGGCCAACGTTTTTTATGCCGGCCAGACGATGACGCAGACCGCCTGCCTCGATGCCAGCCGCGATCTGCGTTCGTGATCGGGACCGTGATCGGGACCGTGATCCTGTCGTTCATGCCGCCAAATCGTTGGTTCATCACAAGCCTGATGCAGGCCGCAGGTTGATTGCATAGAGTTCATCCGGGGTGCGTTTCCTGTGCGTGCCCCGGACCCTTGTTCCTCCGGTCCGAAAGAGCGCGATCCGCTCAGACGGACCCTCCTCGTTTGAGGCCGGTGACACCGCGGGGTGCGCTGGCCTCTTCTTTTTGTGCACTCGAAGTTGTCACGCGCGACGCCTGCCGCGCAGTCGCTACATCTGGCGAAAAACGTGGGTGTAGCTGCGGCTCACCGGCAGCACCTCGCTGCGGCCGCGCAGGTGCACATCGGCGGTTTCGTTGGCGCCGCGCACCACCTGCGCGACATGCTGCAGGTTGACGATCACCGAGCGGTGGACCTGGACAAAACGTGCCGGGTCGAGTTCGTCGGCGAGTTCGCGGATCGGTTTGCGGATCAGCGCTTCGCCACCGGCCCAGACGACCAGCGTGTACTTTTCGTCGGACTTCAGATAGACCACCTCGTCGACCGGGATCAGCTTCACCGCCGCGCCGACCGAGGCCTTGATCCACTGCAACCACTGGCCGGGTGGCACAGCTTGATTCGTCGCGCGCTGCTGTAGTGCAAGCGCAAGCCGATCGATGACGGCATCAAGCGCGACGCCCGCGGTCGGGGCTGCGGTGATGCGCGATTGCAGCCGCAACACCGTCTGCGCCAGGCGCTCGGGGTCGATCGGCTTGACCAGGTAGTCGACGGCACCTTGCTCGAACGCTGCCAGCGCGTACTGCTCGAAGGCGGTCACAAAAACGATCTGCGCGCGCCCGCGTATCGAGCGCGCGGCTTCGATGCCGTTGAGCCCCGGCATATGCACATCGAGGAAAACGATCGCCGGCGCGTGGTCGTCAAACAGCGCGACCGCCTCGCGGCCATTGCGCGCCTGCGCAACGATCAACAACTCGGGCCAGGCCTTGGCCAGATGCGACGCCAGGTGCTCGCGCAACAAGGGCTCGTCGTCGGCGATCAAGGCGGTCGGCGGGGTGGTGTGGTCGGCGGCGCTCATGTGGCTATTGGATTCACATGCCGGACGATGGCGGGGTGTGTTCGCGCGCGATGATGATCTCGGCGCGCAGGCCATGCGGCTGGACTTCAGTCAACCCCAGCCGCGCCCGCCCGGCGAAGGCCACATGCAGCCGCGAGCGCAGGTTGGCCAGGCCGGTGCCGGTGGTGGCGCTGGTGGTGGCGCTGGTGTGGTGGCTCGGCGCCACGCTGTCGGTCAGCCCGACCCCGCTGTCGGCGACCCAGAGCGACAGGGTTCCGGTGGCATCGCGGCGCGCACCGACAACGATCTGCCCACCGTCCTCGCTCGGGTCGATGCCATGGCGCACCGCGTTTTCGACCAGGGTCAACAGCATCATGCCGAGGCAGCGTTCGCCGTGCAGCGCTGGGTCGATGTCGATCACAAAACGCAGCCGGTCGGGCATGCGCATCTGCATCAGTTCGAGATAC
>JANPDN010000282.1:0-5300 GCA_031431555.1 Rubrivivax sp. | reverse complement strand
GCTGCAGGCCTGGCAGCCCGGCGCCTGGGTCGGGGCGGTCAAACAGGTCTGCGAAGCGGTGACGAGCATCGTGCAAAGCGACGCCGGCCCGGTCGTCGAGACCTACCCGCCGCAGTTTGTTTTTGCGCTGTGGGCGCCGCAGGAACTCGACACGCCGCTGCTCGGCCGCTGGCCGCTGCGGGTGGGCCTGACCGCGGCCGATGCCGACCATGCCGCCGACGGCCTGGTGGCGCTGATGCCGCCCGATGGCAAGCTCTGGTTCAGCGCGGCGAGTGTTGCCGCGAATGTCGATTGGGCTTTGGTCGGCCAGCTGGTCTTGCACCACGATGCTGGTCTGCAGGACCATCTGCTGGCCGCCTTGCGCGAGTTCATCGACGCCGAACAGGCGGCGACCTTCGCGCGTGTCAACGACGGCTTCGGCCAACCGGCCGCCGGCGCGGCGATCGCGCAACGCGACGGCTGATAGCGATCGCACACCATCGCGTCGCAACGTGCCGTCGACCGATGGCCCCGGTTCGGCGGGTGGTTCTTGTTCGCGCAAATGCTGAACGCGGCGGCTTCAGTCTGGCGTTGTTCCCGCAGCCGGGATCGGGGTGGCCGGCGTAGGGCGTAAGAATTCCACAACCGAAGCCGGCCACCTCGATCCCGGCTGCGGGGCCAACGTCAGCACAACGCTGCCGCGATCCGTATCAGCCGTCGCTGCGCTGCGTGATCGCTGCGCCCGGCGCCGGCTGGCCGAAGCCGTCGTTGAGGCGCGCAAAGGTCGCCGCCTGTTCGGCGTCGATGAACTCGCGCAAGGCGGCCAGCAGATGGTCTTGCAGCGCGGCATCGTGGTGCAGGACCAGCTGGCCGATCAAGGCCCAATCGACTTCGATCGCGACATCGAAAGCGCCATCGCTGAGGGCGCGCCCGCTGCTTTTTGCCTTGGCTTTTGGATTTGCTTTTGCGTTCGCGGCGCTGAACCAAAGCTTGCCCTGCGGTGGCATCAGCGCGACCAGACCGTCGGCGGCGTGGTCGGCATCGGCAGCAGTCAAGCCCACCCGCAGCGGCCAGCGGCCGAGCAGCGGCGAATTAAGCTCCTGCGGCGCCCACAGTGCAAAGACAAACTGCGGCGGGTAGGTCTCGACGACCGGGCCGGCGTCGCTTTGCACGATGCTCGTCACCGCTTCGCAGACCTGTTTGACCGCCCCGACCCAGGCGCCGGGCTGCCAGGCCTGCAGCACCTGCGGATGGGCATAACGTTCCACCACCGCGGTCAATTCGGTGAACTCGATATCGTCGATGCGCTCGATCGTCTCCAGCGCCTGCGCGCGCGCCGTCGCCGCGGCGTTCAGGCCGATGTCGTCGAGGTCGCTGAGATCCACCGCGTCGACGATCTCGACCTGCGGCAGCTCGATGCGCGGTGTGTCGACGCGCTGCACTTCGTGGGCACGGGCGTTTTGGGCGACCGCGCCGAAGAGATCGTCCAGGTCAGGCGCGGGTGACGAGCGCTCTGCCGGCGCGCGCCAGCCCTTGAGCACGTCGTCGGGGTCGAACTTGTCGCTTTGATCGCTTGGGGCGCTCGGTTTGCTCATGCGGCGCATTGTCGCGCCAAGCAGCGCAAGCGGCAAAATCCACCACCCACAAAACCCGCGCAGCTATACTCGTCTCGCCAGGAGAGAGCGGGGTCGATCCCGCCGCCGAAGGCGAGCCCGCAACGCTGCGAAGCACCGGCGAAACGCTCAGGCAAAAGGACTGGCAAACGCATCTTTCGGGATGCGTCACCTCACTGGAGAGAGGTGGCCGCAGCGCAGATCAACGCGCCTGGGGTCATCCACCGAAGGGGCAAGCGGGCGCCGCCATCCAGCGGCAAACGCCAATCTCTCAGGTAAAGCGGACAGCGAGGGCAACCCCATCGGCATTGCGTGCCGGTGGTGGATTCATCGCCCTCGAAGGAGCTGCTTAGTGAGCACCGACCTGAAAACCACGCCGCTGCACGCACTGCACCTTGAACTCGGCGCGCGCATGGTGCCGTTTGCCGGTTACGAGATGCCGGTGCAGTATCCCGCCGGCCTGATGGCCGAGCATCTTTGGTGTCGCTCCTCGGCCGCGCTCTTCGATGTCTCGCACATGGGCCAGCTGCGCCTGGTCGGCGACGACGCTGCCGCCGCGCTCGAACACCTGTTGCCGGTCGACGTGGTTGGCTTGGCACCGGGCAAACAACGCTATGCGCTGTTCACCAGCCCCGCCGGCGGCCTGCTCGACGACCTGATGATCACGTGCCGGCAAGACGACCTGCTGCTCATCGTCAACGCCGGGTGCAAGGACGCCGATACCCGACACCTGATCACGAATATCGGCCACCGCTGCACCGTGATCCCGATGCCCGACCGCGCGCTGCTCGCGCTGCAAGGCCCGCTGGCGGTGAATGCGCTGGCGCGGCTGAATGGGGCCGTCGCCGGGCTGACCTTCATGACCGGCGGCCACTTTGCACTTGCCGGCAGCGACTGCTTCGTGACCCGCTCGGGTTACACCGGCGAAGACGGCTTCGAGATCTCGGTGCCCGCCGATGCCGCCGTAGCGCTGGCCCGCGCGCTGCTCGGCGAAGCCGAAGTCAAACCGGCCGGGCTCGGCGCGCGCGACACCTTGCGGCTCGAAGCCGGCATGTGCCTGTACGGCCACGATATCGACGCCACGACGACGCCGGTCGAGGCCGGTTTGAGCTGGGCGATCAAGAAGGTGCGCCGCGCTGGTGGCGCACGCGCCGGCGGTTATCCGGGCGCATCGGTCATCGACGCGCAGCTCGAGCGCGGCGTGCAGCGCAAGCGTGTCGGCCTGGTCGGCCTGGAGCGCGTGCCGGTGCGCGAAGGCACGCTGATCTTCGACGCCCATGGCCACAAGCTCGGCCATGTGACCAGCGGCACGCTGGCGCCGAGTGTCAACAAGGCCATCGCGATGGCTTATCTCGGCGCCGACCACGCTGCGGTGCACCACGAGGTGTATGCCGAAGTGCGTGGCAAGCGGCTGCCGATGCGCGTGACGCCGATGCCTTTCAACCCGCACCGCTACGTGCGCGGCTGATTCAAGAAACACGCCCGCACCAACCCCCGCACCCACCCAAGCACCAACCCAAACACCAGGAGCCCCGCCGATGACGACCATGTTCACCCCCGACCACGAGTGGATCAATATCGAAGACCACGAAGCCGCCGTTGTCGGCATCACCCTGCATGCCCAAGACGCGCTCGGCGATGTCGTCTTTGTCGACCTGCCCGAAGTGGGCCGGGTCTACAAAGCCGGCGACGCCGCCGGGGTGGTCGAATCAGTCAAGGCCGCCGCCGACGTGAAGATGCCGCTGACCGGCGAAGTCGTTGAAGTCAACGAAGCGCTGCGCGCCGACCCTTCGCTGGCCAACAGCGACCCAATGGGCAACGGCTGGTTTTTCAAGGTGCGCGTGGCCGACATGGCCGAGTTCGAGCGCCTGATGGACCCGCCGGGTTACGACGCGCTGCTCAAGACGCTCTAACCCTTCATCTCAACGTCAACACGTTTTGACCTCTCCCGCCATGCTGATGACCGCCAAGAAGCCGCTGCCCGAACTCGAAAACAGTGCCGAGTTTGTGCCCCGCCACATCGGCCCCAACGCCGACGACGAGGTGCTGATGCTCAGCGTCATCGGCGCCGCGTCGCGCCGTGCATTGATCGACGCCATCGTGCCCAGCCCGATCGCGCGCAGCCGGCCGATGGCGCTGCCGCCGCCGGTGACCGAGGCCCAGGCGCTGGCCGAGATGAAGGCGCTGGCGTCGAAGAACAAGCTGCTGAAAAGTTTCATCGGCCAGGGTTACCACGCCACGATCACGCCCGGGGTCATCCTGCGCAACGTCCTCGAGAACCCGGCCTGGTACACCGCCTACACGCCTTATCAGGCCGAAATCTCGCAGGGCCGGATGGAAGCGCTGGTGAACTTCCAGACCATGGTCTGCGACCTCACCGGCATGGCCATCGCGAATGCGTCGATGCTCGACGAGGCCACCGCCGCGGCCGAAGCAATGACGTTGGCCAAACGCAGCGTCAAGAGCAAGAGCGATACCTTCGTCGTCGCCGGCGACTGCCACCCGCAGACCATCGCCGTGATCCAGACCCGCGCCGAGCCGCTGGGCTTGAAGGTCGTGCTCGCCAACTCCGCCGAAGAGTGGGATCAACTGCTCGACGGTGGTGACTATTTTGCGGTGCTGGTCCAGATCCCGACCACCGACGGGTCGATCCACGATGTGCGCGCCGACGCCGCACGCATCCACGCGCACCAGGCCGCTTTCATCGTGGCTGCCGATCTGCTGGCGTTGACGCTGATCGTGCCGCCGGGTGAGTTCGGCGCCGATATTGCGCTGGGCTCGACGCAGCGATTTGGCGTGCCGATGGGCGCCGGCGGCCCGCATGCGGCCTACCTGGCCTGCCGCGACGAGTACAAACGCAGCCTGCCCGGCCGGCTCGTTGGCGTGAGTGTCGACGCGCATGGCAACCCGGCGTACCGGCTCGCTTTGCAGACGCGCGAGCAGCATATCCGGCGCGAGAAAGCGACGAGCAATATTTGCACGGCGCAAGTGCTGCTGGCCGTCATCGCCAGCATGTATGCGGTCTACCACGGCCCGGCAGGCCTGAAGCGCATCGCGCAGCGCGTCGCCAGCTACACCACCATCCTGGCGCATGGGCTGCGCAAGCTGGGGGTCAAGGTCAGGAGCGAAACGGCCTTCGATGCGATCTGCATCGACAGCGGCCCGGCGACCTCGGCGATCGCAGCGCGTGCGGTGGCCGCTGGCATGAACCTGCGCCGCTTTCCAGAGTGGGGCGACACGATGCTGGGCATCAACCTGGACGAGACCACCACCCGCGACGATATCAACGCGCTGTGGCAACTCTTCGCCCGCGCCGGCCAGACGCTGCCCGAGGTGGCACGTTACGAAGCCGGCGTCGAGCCGATGATCCCGCTGGCGCTGCGCCGCACGAGCAGCTTTCTGACGCACCCGGTCTTCAACACCCACCACAGCGAAACCGAGATGCTGCGCTACATCAGGCGCCTGTCGGACAAGGACCTCGCGCTCGACCGCACGATGATCCCACTCGGCTCGTGCACGATGAAGCTCAATGCGACCAGCGAGATGATCCCGATCACCTGGCCCGAATTTGCCAACATGCACCCGTTTGCGCCGACCGACCAACTGGCCGGTTTCTGGGCGCTGAACGACCAGCTCTGCGATTGGCTCTGCCAGGCGACCGGTTACGCCGGCATCAGCCTGCAGCCCAACGCCGGCTCGCAAGGCGAA
>JANPDN010000281.1:0-6041 GCA_031431555.1 Rubrivivax sp. | reverse complement strand
GACGCCCAAGGCCGCCCTCGCGGCCGGCCGCACATGGACATTGATCTCGCGTTGCACGCCGCCGATGACCGACACCGCACCCACACCGCGCACGTTCTCCAACCGCTTTTGCAGCACCTGCACGCCCCAGGTGGTCAGCGCCTGCGGGTTGTGCTCACCGCCGGTGGACATCACCGCGACGTTGAAGATCGGCTGGCCGGCGGGGTCGAACCGCGACACCCGCGGCTCCTTGACCTCGTCGCGCAGCAGCGGGCGGATCAGCGCGACTTTTTCGCGCACATCGTCAGCCGCCTTGCGCCCGTCGACATCGAGGTTGAACTGCACGATGACCACCGAGCTGCCTTCGTAGGAGCGCGAAAACATCGAGCTGATGCCGGCAACCGTATTCACTGCCTCTTCGACTTTTTTGGTGACTTCGCTTTCGACGATCTCTGGCGAAGCACCGGGGTACTCGAGCTGCACCACGACGGTCGGGATGTCGATATTCGGAAACTGGTCGATCGACAGGCGCTGGTAGCTGAACAGGCCCAGCACGACAAAAGCCAGCATGACCATCGTGGCCATCACCGGGTTGTGGATCGAGATGCGGGTGAACCACATGGTGCTGTGATGCCGGGTCTGTGGCCGCGGGCTTTAGCGGCTGGCGGCGCGGGCCGCGGGCGTTGGCGCCGATGCGGTCGCCGGCGCGACCGGCGAAGCCAGCCGCCAGGCCGCGCCTTCGGCAACGCTGCCAGCGCTGCCGCTGAGCACCTTGGCGCCCTCCAGCAGGCCCTGCGTGACTTCGACAAATTCAACGCCATCGAGCGTGCCACGCAGGCCGGTGGTGACGTTCTGCGCCTTGACTTTGCCGCCTTCGAGCACGAGTACGTAAGGCAGCGCGCGGTCGAGGCGCACGGCAGTCGCTGGCAGCGCGAGCACTTGCTGGCTGTCGGTGACGATACGCCCGCGGGCGAACAGACCCTGGCGCAGCGCGGGATGGGGCTGCAGCGCCAGATAGACCAGCACGCTGCGCGAACCGGCCTGCGCAGTCGGATTGATGCGCACGACCCTGGCGCCGATCTCGGCGCCGATGCCGTCGACCTGCAGCCGGGCCAGGCTGCCCGGGCGCAGCGCGGCGACATCGTCGGGGGCCAGTGCGGCTTCGATCTCCAGCTGCGAAAGGTCGACGATTTCAAGCAAACGGGTGTCGATCGCGACCCGCTCGCCGGGCTGGGCCAGGCGCTGCGCGATGAGCCCTGAAATCGGCGCGACGAGTGACGCATCACCGCGCGACTTCTTGGCGATTTCGAGTGCCGCCAGCGCGGCCTGCAAATTGGCCTGCGCCGCGGCGTCGTTGCTCACCGAGGTGTCCAGCGCGGTCGGCGAGATGAAGCCTTGCGCCACCAGCGCCTTGTTGTTGGCCAGCGAGCGCTGCGCGATCTCCAACTGCGCACGCGCCGATATTGCTTGTTGGTCGGCCTGGCGCACCCGCCAGTCGAACTCGGTGCTGTCTTGCTGCACCAGCAACTGGCCGGCTTTGACCGCCTGGCCTTCGCGGACATGGATTTTGGTGATTTCGGCGGCGACACGCGCTTTCACAAAGGCGCTGTTGACCGCCCGCACGCTGCCCGAAATGACGATCGAGCGCTGCAACTCGAGCCGCTGCGCGCTGACGATATCGGCCGCTGCGAGGTCGAGCACCACGGCCGCTTTTGGCGCGCTGGCGGCTTCGGCCTGTGCGGCGCGCCGGGACTGCAATGCCCGCCCGCCGGCGAGCAGGGCGCTCAGAACGACGACGAGGATCAGGCCGAACCACAGTTTGCGTTTCACTTCGTCCTCTTGGGGCTGCTCGTGCTGGCGGTCGTGCTGGCAGAAGTGGTGGCAGCCGTGCTGACAGATTTGCGGGGCCGCTTGACCAGCCCATGCAACATCAAATCGATCTGGGTTTCGATGACCGAACCTTCATGCATCGGAATGCCAGTTACCGGGCAGGCGCCGATCGAATGTTTGTGCATCGCCAAAAACAGCGACGGCGCAACCAGCGCGTGTACCGCATCGTGCAGCGGCACCGGGCGGAACTCACCGCGGTCGATGCCACGTTGCAAGGTTCCGGCAAGCAGCCGGTGTGCGGGCAGCACCACTTCGTCGACATAAAACTGCGCCAGATCGGGGAAGTTGCGCACCTCGGCGACGATGATTTTTGCGATGCCGCCGGCGTTGCCATTGCCGATGCGCTGCCACCAGGTGCGCATCAGCAGGCGCAGCAGCTCCGAGCTGCTGCCTTCATACGCATCGGCGATCTGCTGGCCTTCGGCGATCAGCGACGACAGGTTGCTTCGCACGACGGCCTTGAAGAGTTCTTCCTTGCTCGGGAAGTACAGGTACAGCGTGCCTTTGCTGACGCCAGCGCGCTGAGCGACTTCTTCGCTGCGTGTCGTCGCAAAGCCCTTCTCGACAAAGAGCTCGAGCGCCGCATCGAGCAGCTCCTGCGGTCGAGCCTCCTTGCGACGGCGGCGGGTTGCGATGGGCAACTCCGCCGCCGTCAAGGCTGACGTCGCATGAGGCGGCGGCGGCTCGGCTCGGAGCGTGGTGTGGGCAGGGCGCGTAGGCATGTTACTGACTGAACGGTCAGTAATGTAGCCGGCCGCTGCTGAAGGGTCAATTTCAGCCGCGGCTTGAAGCGAGCGCCACACAAGACTCGGATTGATGGCTCGGCATCGGCGCGTGTCAAGGCAGTTGGCTGTCATCCCTCATAAGTGGCTCAGTTTGCGGTCGGCGCCAACAGACAAGAAGACTGCGGGGGCAAAAGGAAAGACTTAACCCTGACGCCGGTTGAGGTTTGACTCTGCCACTGATGATCTGCGACCTGGCGTCAATTTAACCCCGCAGCCGATCCGAGTGTTTATTGAACGTCGATAGTGCTAGACCAACGAGCACAGCCGCAGTGAATTCGACCGGAGCGGCAATGCGCCAAAGGAATCCTCTCCCGCCTTGCCAGTCCTGGACCCCAAGTTCTCTCAACGCAAACACATGCCCTCGAACAGTGGCTTCGACCAGAAGCGCGTAGCCTTGCCGAAGATTCTTAGGGACTCCCTTGCCTTGAACCAATGAATACCCAACTCGAAAGACAGCAGGCAAGTAGTTGGCCTTCGCTGAGTCGCGGTATAGGCGCAATGCCCTTTCGTGGTCGCCCTGCTTCGTGAGCCACCTACCGAAGTAGAAGCTTCCGACAGGATTCCCAAGAGCCGCTGCACGCTCATAGAACCGCGCCGCGTCCGCCTCGTTCTTATCGCATCCGATGCCTTCACCAAGCATCCACGCGAGGAACACTTGGCATTCGGCCTGACCTGTTTCAGCAAGTTGCCGATAGAGGTCGAGGGCGTTTTGAAATTGACCTTTTCGGAACGCGCTCCGCGCGGCCTCCATTTGCTGCCTGACGTGCTCAGCCATACAGCAGTTCCTAAGGCTTCTTGCACATCAAAGGCGGAGGCGGAGATGGCGATGGGCCAGGAGCGGAGAAGCCCGGTCGCGAGACCGGCGGCAAAACTGGCGCTGTTGGGGGGGGCATCGCCTCATCTGGAAGTCCCCTTATAAGCGTGCGCGCCGTAAAGCCAGCAATGCCACCACCAACTGGACCTACCGGTAAGACGCTCCAAAGGCCGGCAGCAGCTCCAGCTGCGCCGACCGTGACACCTGCGAAGGAAACTGCTGCATTCCCAGGGTCACCGTAAGTGGCGGCTTGGTTGAGCGTAGTACCACGCTGCGCACCCCCGACAGTGGCCATGAACAGCCAGCCATCCGGATCGACGTAGCTAATCGGATTCCCGCCCACATATGCGTACGTGTTGATGCCCCCCGCCAGCCCGATGGGATCGGACTGGGTGTACCGCCCGACCTGCGGGTCGTAGTACCGATGCCAGTTGTTCCACAGCCCGCTCTCGACGTCGAAGTACTGGCCGGGGAAGCCGATATTCATGGCGCCGATCGAGGTCAACTCGTCTTTGCGGTCGAAGGCGGCGTTGATGGCGCGCCACACCGTTGATCCGGCCGAATTCGTCATCACTTCGGGTCGCCCGAGATGGTCGTTGTGGCTGGCATGGAACTGATTGCTGCGCACGATGCCGAGCAGTTCGCCACCGAGCCAGACATAGCTCGTCGGCTGCGGGCCGGTTTCCTGCAGCAACTCGCCACCGGCACCATGCACATAGTGGGTCACCGAGCCGCTGCCCTTGTACACCCGCTGGCCGAAGACGTTGTAGCGGTACTCGGCAGTCAGGACGTTGTTGATGCTGAAGTTCATCAGGCGGTTGAACGCGTTGTACGTATAGCCGCGGCTGCCGTTGTGGCGGGATTCAGATGCGACATTGCCGACCGCGTCTGGCGTGAATACCCGCCATTGCCCGGCGCCGCTCCACGAGTCCAGCCGGTTGCTTGTCGGGTTGGTGACATAGGCAAAGGTCGAGCCTTCGCGGGTGTGACTCTGCCGGTTAGACACCTTGTCAGTCAGCACAAAGCTTTGGTTGTCGCCACTGCGCGTGACCGTCGTGAGCCGGTCGCTGGCGTCGTACAGCAGGCTGGTGTTGAGCGCGCCATAGACGTTGTCGGTCACGCCCGAGATGGTGTTGGTGGTGTTGTATCCGAAACTCAGGCTGTGCGCGGTCGATCCGGCGATATGGGTCAAGCGCCCGTCGGTGTCCAGCGTCAGCGTGCGCGGCAGGCCATTGCCAAAGCGCCAGGCGTAGCGGCGGTCGGTGGCCGGTTGATAAAGAAAACTGTTGGCCAGGGTCTGCCAACTGCCATTGATCAGGCCAGAGACGCCGGCCACGCGGCCGTAGGCGTCGTAGCCGTAGCTCAGGTTCAGCCCGCTGGGATAGCTCATGCCGGTGAGCCGACCCTGGACGTCCCACGTCCAGCCGGTGGTGTAGCTCACGCCGTAGATCGTGTTGACCAACTGGGCCAGTTCACCGGCGGCGGTGTAGGTGTAGGCGACGGACCCGGTGTACGTATTGGCGTTCGTCAGGCGCCCCTTGCCATAGGTTCCTGTGTCGTAGACAAACGTCTCGTAGCCGTCAGTTGAGTTGTTGCGCTGGGTCATGCGGTCCAGGGCATCCCAGGCGTAGCTGAGAGTCGCACCATTGGCGCGGACCATTGAGAGCATCCGGCCAGCTGTATCGTAGGTGTAGGTGGTCGTGCCCGAATCTCGGCTCACCTGGGACAGCAGGTCACCAAACCCGTTGTACGTGTAGCTTGTCGGGATGCCACGCGGGTCGGTTACGGTTTGCAGTCGCCCCTGAGGGTCATAAGCGTAGTTCGTGACGCCGTTTTCTGGGTCGGTGATTTTGATGACCCTGTTCTGCGCGTCGTAGTCGTAGCTGGTGGTCCGTCCTCCGATGTCGCTGCGCGTCTTGACATTGCCGTTCTTGTCGTAGGTCGAGACGACCTGTTGCCCGCCGTTGCCTTCAATTCTGATCGTTCGCTGTAGGCTGTCGAAGCGGCTCGTTGTCCTGAACTCTCCCGCTGCGTTGGCCACCGGCGTTGAGCCGCTCAGACTTGGCGTGTGGCGGTCTGATCTGTTCACTGCGGTCTTGCCAGGCACATCCAGTGTCTCGCGCACGTAAAGTCCCTGAGCGTTGCCGACATCTTCGAGACGGCCGCTCGCCTTGTACCGATACCGGTCGACGGCGCCGCTGGCGTAGGTGATGTCCGTAACTTGACGATCATTGTTGTAGGCGTATGTCGTGGTCCGTGTGCCACCAGGGACATACAACGTTGAGGAAACCATGTCACCCATGTCGTTGAAGACGAAGTCCGTGATGACCCCATTCGCGTCAGTCACGCGGCCCGCCTGACCACGACCGTTGAAGTTGGACCAGGTTGCGACGTGCCCGAGTGGGTTAGTCGTTGAAGTGAGATTGCCCAGTGTGAACCGCCCCGGGATTTGAGGAGGCTCCTTCGATTGAGAATGGAGCCATGATGAGGAAGTCCCCGAAGTTTTCCCCCGAGGTGATCGAGCGCGCGGTGCGCATGGTCTTCGACGCCAAGGACCAGTACCCGTCGCAGTG
>JANPDN010000280.1:0-26502 GCA_031431555.1 Rubrivivax sp. | reverse complement strand
CACTGCGACGGGTACTGGTCCTTGGCGTCGAAGACCATGCGCACCGCGCGCTCGATCACCTCGGGGGAAAACTTCGGGGACTTCCTCATCATGGCTCCATTCTCAATCGAAGGAGCCTCCTCAAATCCCGGGGCGGTTCAGGTAGCTCGATGGTTCGGGGATGGTGGCCACTTCGAAGCGCATGCCGTCGTCGCCGCGCGGAAATGCCCGATATGACGCCCACCCATCGGCCCGCGATGTCTTAAGAACGACAAACTGGAAGTAAGTACCACTGATACCGCTGTTGTTGAAGTCGAAAACCTGCGACTCGCCGGCAGGAAAAACGCCTTCTCCGGTGACATCGCCGGACGGTCCTAATATGGACCCCAGTGAAATAAAAGACGCCAAAGAGTTTCCAGCAAATCCCTGAATCTGGGTAATTCCATCGACCCACTGGAGGATCTCCACCTGATCCACGATAACTGCAGTGTCAAACGCATAGGTCACCACGGCGCGTGCTGGGTCGGGCACGTTGGTTGCGATATAGACATGATCATGTAAGGCGAAGCCATCGTTATTAGTACTATTAAGTAACTGGCCGATTCCGATATTGACATTGAACGGAAATGGTGGAGCTTGGACGCTCCATACATTGTCATCAAGGGGGTATGACGATGCATCGGAGCTCCCTATCGGGACTGATAGTTCCGTCACTTTTCCAGCATGGGATGGAGCACCTGAGAATATCCCAGCAAGAATGACAATGAAAACCGATGAAATGGTGCGAATATGCGCGAGTTGGCCGACAAAGAAGAGGACAAATGATACTGCTTTCATCGCAATTCCATTCTAATATTTTGGATCGGTCAAGCGAGAATCCAAGCCGGCCGACGGTGCGCTGGTAGACTGTGGGCGCACTGGGTTGGATAGGCGCGCCAGCGGGGACTTGGCGACACCGATGGACAGTGGCTGTTACCCCTGGTGTGCGTGGATCTTGTCAACCACAGGTCGCACCAGGACGGCGGAGATAATCTTCAGCACCTCCCACTGTTCGGGCAGCGCTCCAGATCGCGATCGAACAGCCGCTTGACGCCCCGCGCAGCTCATGCTTGCCGCACGGCCATCGCTGTCGCACGTCTCGCGCTCAACCGCCTGCGCTGGCTCCAAACTACTGCCAGGCCCAACAATGCCAGGAGATAGGTTTGCGGTTCAGGGACGATGACCACGTGGCGCTGAATATAGTGGCTTTCGAATGACTCCGTGTCGACATCGGGAGGGTCATACATGAAGTCCGAGTCGATGGCTGTCTTGGTGAATTTTTCGGTATAGGAAATCACTGGTCGATTGCCGGAATCGATACGCGTCCCGGAGATTCCAAAGAACTCCCACGGGAAAAGATCTATCTCTCCATTAACGCTTGGTGCTCGGAAGTGAAGCTGCTGTTGTGACCAAGACTTGATCGTACGGTAGGAATTAATCCCTACGCCACCGCACGCTGGGACACAACGGATTCCCTCGTAGTCCAGGAGCGACATGAAACTTTCGTAGGGAATGAAAGAGTACAGGTAAGATGTTTGTTTGGCGGCCGGGTCGCGTATTATTTTTTCGTCTATTAATATCGTGAGGCCTCGAAACAATTCATAGTCAGCAGTGCCATACTTAAGTTCCGTATCCGTGAGCTGAAATTCATAGGTTCGTTGCCAGTGCAGTGTGGAATTGATGTTCGTTGTCTTTTCCGACCGGGAACTGCCAGTGCGCTCTCGAATCTCGACACGTTGACTATCGTCGAGGTAGACTGTTATTGACTTGGAAGGCGCATGGGCAATATATTTGGTATACGTGAATATCGCTGATGTCTCTTTGGAGCAGTTTCCTGAACTATCGCAGGCTTCTGGTCCACTCATGGTATCAACTGAAGAAACGAAATATTCCTCCTGGTATGGTATCCACGTCACAAGTTCCGTACGCGTTGCCGCAAAGGAAAAAGACGTCATGACGGCCAAAGTAGTAAACATGGCTGTCGAATAGCACAGCCGACTCGTTGTCTGCCGGCCCGTGGATTCGGAGTTCAGATTTTTCTTAGTGCTCACGATGTTCTCCTGAATAATCAATGAGTAATCCACTAGTCGCGCAGCAATATCTCTGACTGCCTACCCGACGCAAAGTTGTTCATAAGCGACGCTACAACCGGCGACGCCCGCAGCCATGGAGAGCGCGCCGCCGGTCACAGAGCAGAAACCTGCCTCTGGAGGCGCCGGGCCCGCGCGGATGTACGTCCACCCCTGCGCGCTGGGCAAGGTGCGAAGCCAAGCGGCACATCCACGTCTGCCCAGGCTGGAGTCGCGGCCGCAATCAACGCATCGGCCGCAACGCCGTTGGCAAGCGAGGTGGGCGGGCTGTGGCCTCATGGGGTGTCCTCCCAGAGTGGGGCAAGAACGATGCCCCCCCCCCCGCTGAAGTTGTCAACCCCACAAACGCGCCCCACAAACGCGCGGCCAGCGAGTCGCAACCGACTCACCCCGCCGTGTCGCTGCGCATCAGAACTGCCAGCGCCCGCTCGAGGACCAGCCGATCGAGCGCGTCCTTGTCGCGCGAGGTCTGCTTGGTCCGGAGCAAGCCTTCGGTGACGAGCGTGCGCAGCGCAACGCCGTCGAGGTCGATGTCCACGATGTGAAGCGCAGCGCGTCTAGCGACTCGCCGTAGGCACTGACCATGAGGTCGACGACAAAGGCGTCGGCAACACAGCGAGCCCAGCGAGCCGAGGGTCAGGTCGTGGTCAGGTCTTGCCTTGCCATACCCACGAGCCAAGGGTCACGAGCCGATGTTGATCGTGCATTCCGATCCGACGACGGCGACACGAAAATTCAGCGGCGATGCGCGGCTGTGGCGGCCCCATTGAGAACCCCGAAAACGGCTTCGTGTTCCCAGGCCGTCGAACACCCACCCATCCCCAGCAAAGCCGCGGGCGGCTTGGTGGGTGAGGGCATAAAGAACCAGCGCCGGAGCAACGCCGTCACGCGGTCGGCGCGTGTACCCACGCGCATCGTCAACTGACTCGTCGCCGGTGTTTGAGCGCAGCGGCCGCAGGCCGCGTAGCGAGTTCGGCGACGCGACCGCGGGGCGGCGTTGTGCAGGGGAGCCGCAGCGAAGCGGAGGCCGCAGGTTCAGCCCTCACCCGCAAGGCCGCCCTCGGCTTTGCCGCGCCCGCCGCTATCAGAAACTGGATCCGACAACGGCAATGACAACGGACCCGACAACGGCAACGCCATCGCCGCAGGCAACAAATGCGCGATCGAATTGGCGTAGTACCGCACCAGCGCTGCTTCAGCAGCAACCACGCTGAAGAGCCCATCGAGTTCAGCCACCAGATGCCGCTGCAACAGCATTCGCAGCCCAGCACTGACCGCGTAGTCCAAATCGCTGCGCGGCACATACAGATGCGCGCCAGCGGCTTCAAAGCGCTGCACCAAAACACCCACCGCGGCCTTCAACTCGAACTCGCTGATCGGCTGCGTCGCCGCAAGCAAGGCCGTCGCCACCAGCGGCACCGGCAGCACCGGCACGATCGCGCCAACCCGCGCCATCAGATGCTGGCCGAGCGCCGCCACCGCGGCATGACGTTCTTCTTTGGGCAACGACTCGAAGCGCAGGCCCTGTTGCGCTGACCATTCGCGCACCGACACCGGCGTGCCGAAGTTGACGCAGGCATAACCGAAGCGGTGCCAGCGGCTGCGCAGCACCAGCCAGAGCTGCCCGCCGACAAAGCCCAGCGTCTTGCCCAGCGCCTGCCAACGCCCTGGTTTGCGCACGGGTTGGGCACCCTCAGCAGGCTCAACACCGAGCAGCTGCGTGCGGTCTTCGAGCACGCGGTCGTAGTTCAGGCCGATCGGCACAAAGACCAGGTCGCGTTCGCCTTCGGTGCGGTAGCCACGCAGCATGTAGTCGAGCACGCCGAAGCGCGGCTCGCGCAGCAGGCCGTCCTTGGTCAATCCGCCTTCGGGGTAGACCGCCTGCGTGACGCCGGCCTCAGTTGCCATCGCGATGTAGCGCTCAAGTACCCGCCGGTACAACTCGTCCTTCGAGTTGCGGCGCACGAAGTAGGCGCCCATCGAGCGGATGAGTTGTTGCAAGCCCCAGACGCGCGCCCATTCACCGACCGCATACGACAGCACCGCACGTTCGGCGACGAGGTACGACGCGACGATGTAGTCCATGTTGCTGCGGTGGTTCATGACGAAGACCACCGTCGCGCTGGCGGGGATCGCGTCCAGCGCGGCGCTGTCGGTCCAGCCGATGCGCACCCGGTACAGCGTGCGCGACAGCGTGCGCCCGATCCAGTAGCCGACGCGAAAGTAGACGTAGGCGTTGAAGGCCGGCACGATCTCGCGCGCATAACGCTGCACCTGGTCGAGCGCCACTTCACGCGGCATACCACGCGCGTCGGCAAAGGCCTGCGTCGCCTGCTGCACCTTATCGTCGAAGATGAGACGGTCGATCAGCGCCTGGCGCTTGACCTGCTGGAAGGGCCGCACGCTGATCTTCAAACGCGCGCCGACTTCGGCCAGCACGCGGTTCGTGCGGCTGCGGATGAACCAGCGCGCCGACGGCCAGAGCAGGCGGTCGAGCAGCGCCCAGGCCGCGAGCAGGCCCACGGCCAGGGCCAGCCACAGCGGCACGGAGATGGAGCTGCTCACCGGCGCATCGTAGCCCGCTGCGCAGGCCCGGCGCGTGCTCGTTCGCCCGCTGTCAGCCGGCCAACTTCATTCGCCGGCGGCTAGGGCAACCGGCACCTTGCGCGTCTGCCCGCCGCGAACGACGGTCAGCGTCACGGTTTCACCGGGCTGGCGGAGCTCGAGCGCGGCGAGCATCGCGTCGAGGTCCTTGACGGCATCGTTGTTGACCGCGGTGATGACGTCACCGGCGATGACGTCGCCGTTGCCGGCACGCCGGAATGCTTGCAAGCCGGCACGCGACGCCGGGCTGTTGGCGCCGACCTGCACCACGGCCACGCCGGCGGGCAGGTTCAATGCGCGCTGCATGCCCGGCGGGCCGGCGCTGACACCGATCGCGGGGCGCACGAAGCGGCCGTCGCGGATCAGCCGCGGCACGATGCGATTGACCTCGTCCACCGGAATCGAAAACCCGATCCCCGCACTCGCGCCACTCGGGCTGGCGATCTGCGTATTGACGCCGATCAGCCGGCCGGCAGAGTCGAGCAGCGGCCCGCCGCTGTTGCCGGGGTTGATCGCCGCGTCGGTCTGGATCACGCCACGGATCGTGCGCTGGTTGAAGGATTCGATCTCGCGGTTGAGCGCGCTGACGATGCCGGTGGTCAGGGTCTGGTCCAGGCCAAAGGGGTTGCCGATGGCGTAGACGCGCTGGCCGACGCTGAGGTCGCGGCTGGTGCCGATGGGCAAGGGCGGCAGTTTGACCTTTGGCGCTTCGATCTTCAGCACCGCCAGGTCGCGGTCGGGGAAGGCGCCGACCAGCTTGGCGGTATGCGTCGATTGGTCGGCGAGGGTCACGCGCGCTGCGCTGCCACCCTGGATGACGTGGAAGTTGGTCACGATGTGGCCACTTTCGTCCCAGACAAAACCGGTGCCGGTGCCGCGCGGCACCTGCTGCACGTTCATCGAAAACATGTCGCGCTGGTTTTCCAGCGTCGTGATGTGCACCACTGACGCGCTGGTGCGCTTGAAGACGTCGATATTCGCCTGCTCATCGGCCGTCAGTGAGCCCCGAGGGGTGACGGCGCGCGGCACGGCATCGGTGCGGCTTTCGACGCAGCTGGGCAGGGTGATGGCGGTCAGCACCACGCCCAACGCAAGGGCGATGCTGGTCAAGGCGGCAGGGCGGGTGGGCATGGGCGGCGGCTCCAGGGTCGGGCAAATGAGGTTTGCCCACGATGGTAGCGGCGAGGGGGCCGGGCGCCTCGGTGTCAGCGATCATCGCTCAGCCCCTCACGCGGCACACGCGCGCTTCACTTCGGCGTTGACAAAACGCGATTCGATGAGCCGCGCCACCAACGCCGGCCGGGTGCAAAGCGGCACATGGCCGAGGCCCGGCAGCAGCTGCAACTCGGCATCGGGCAGCGCCTTGGCCAGCGCCTGCGAGCTGGCCTGCGGCACGATCACATCGGCGCTGCCGTGGATCAGCAGCGCTGGCAACTTGATGCGCGCAAGATGGTCCTGCACGGTCAGCTCAGTGCGGCATTCGATCAGTTCGATGGCGTTTTCCGGCGTCGCCTTTTGCAGCATCTGCAGGCCCCAGCGGCGCAGGTCTTCGGTCTGCGGCTCGGGCAGGCAGGCGTCGATGAAGGCACGCAGCGTGGCGCTGTAGTTGGCGCGCAGATTCCTGATGAAACCGTCCTGCGAGCCCGGTGCCGGCCGTTGCCAGGCGGCGCCGACGAGCACCAGGCCGGCAAATCTATCCGGCGCCATCAACGCCGCTTCGAGCGCGATGCCGCAGCCCGCGGATTCGGCGGCCAGCACACAGCGCCCGGCCTGCATCGCGTCAGTCACCGCGATCAGATCGTCGACCATCGCCCGCACCGTGATGCGGCCCTGATGGCTGCTGGCGCCGCTGCCGCGGTGGTCGTAGGCGATGCAGCGCCAATGGGGCAACTGGCCGAAGACGTCATGCCACATCTCGCCGCTGCCCGTCCAGCCGCCCAGAGCCAGCATCGTCATCGGACCGGCGCCAAAACTGTTGGCGAGCAGGCGGGCATCGGGGCGTTGGATGAACATATCGGGCTCCTCATGTGGTGACTTGATTGGCCGTCGATTTGGTGCATCGGGGAATGGGACACAAGTCCCGAACCGCGGCCGCGCGGGTGCTATTCGCCCAGCATGTCCCGGGCGCGGACGATCGCCTGAGGCCGGCCTTCAACGCCAAGCTTGGTGTACAGCAGCGACAGCGCGTTGCGCGCTGTTTTCTCGGCGATCGACATCCGCGCAGCGATCTGCAGGTTGTCCAGGCCCGCTGCAACATGGGCCAGCAGCTCGCGCTCGCGCGGCGTCAAGCTCGGCTGCGGCGGGCTCGGTGGCAGCACGAAGTCGCCCAGCACCTGCACAAATCGGTCGAAGGCCGGGGTGCCGACAGAAGGCACGTGGTTGCGGGTGGGCAAGGTCTCGAAACGCGCACCGGGGATGAGTGCGGCGAGTTCGCGGCCCAATTCCGGCGCGACGGTGCTGTCGCCGCTGCTGTGCAAGACGAGGGTCGGTGTGCGCACCTGTGGGGCCACGTCGTGCACGTCGAGCATCGCGCGCGCACGGGCGATTTGCGCTGCACGGTGGCCATCGCAACTCAAGCGCTGTTGTTCGTTCATCGCCGCGGCTTCTTCGGCGCTGCTTTCGGGCTGCATGTTGGCGGTGAAGTAGGCCTGCACCGGCGAATTGGCACGGCCCCAGCCAAGTTCGATGAGTTGCATCGTGGCTTCGAAATACGCCCGCGTCTCGGCGCTGGGCTCGCGCCGCAGCAGGCCGCGTGCATAACCACCGAGCAGCACCAGATGCGATACACGCTCCGGGTGGCGGGCGGCGTAGGTCACGGCAGCGGCGGCGGCACCCGAGATACCCAGCAGCGCGACGCGGCGGGTCGGATGCCCGGCGCGCGCTTGGCCAACGGCGGCATCCACGACGGCTTCGAGTTCTTCAACCGCCGCTTCGGTGCCGAGTTCGACATCGTCGGCGCCCGACAGCCCGCAGCCGCGTTCGTCGTACCGCACGACGTCGAATGAACGACCCAGACGCTCGAGCCAGGGCCGCCAGATGGGCGACGCCAGGTCGTATTCGACATGGGTCATCCAGTGCGCCAACCGCACCAGCACCGGCGCGCCGCCATGCCCCGTGCGGCCACTGCGCGCCCAGGCGATGCGCGCGCCCGATGCGACATGCACAAATCGCAGCTCGTGCGCGACCGCTGCGCTGCTGTCGGGTCTGGTGCTGGCCGTGGGTTTGCTGCTCACTGCAGGATCATGTCAAAAACGGCCACGACACCAACGACTACGACACGATGTACGCCGCGGCGCCGGTGGCCACGAGCGTGCCGTCGTCGGCGCTCAAACGCATCTGCGTTGTCGCCACCCGGCCGCCCAGGCGCAGCACTTCAGCGCTGGCCACGAAACGCTCGCTGTGGCCGGGGCGCAGATAGTCGACCCGCAGGTCGATCGTGCCCATGCGCGCAAAGCGCTGCATGACCTGCATCGCGGTGTCGCCCGGGTGGTGGTCGGCGATCGCGACCATCAAGGCCAGCGCGCCGACGTTGTCGAGCACCGCCGACGTGACGCCGCCATGCAGCCGGCCGGTGCTGTGGTGGCCGACGAGCGCCGGGCGCATCTCGAAGCCGATGCGCACATCACCCGGGCGCATCGCCAGCACATGCAAGCCCAGGGTTTGGTTGAAGCTGATGCGCTGCTCGAACAGATCCTTCAGCGCCGCGTCGAAGCGCGCCTGCTCGGCGTTGCTGCGCGCTGGCGGGTGTGCTGGCGGTAACGATGGTGGGAGCCCGGGCGGTGCGGCAGCTGCAGTCACGGTGGGCGGGCCGGTGATGCGCTTCAGGCGTTGACCGGCGCGGCCTTCAGACCCAGCGTGGCACGCGCTTCGAGTGGAGACGCGATCTCGCGCCCCGCCCGCTGCGCGCAAGCCGCCAGCGCTTCGATCAAGACGCCGTTGCCACTGGCACGTTCGCCATCGGGCAGGTAAAAAGTATCTTCCAGGCCGCTGCGCAGCATGCCACCCAGGTCGGCCGTTAGCTGATGCACCGGCCAGATCTCGCTGCGGCCGATGAGGGTGGTCTGCCAGACCGCGCCCGGCGCCATGTAGCGCGGCAAGAGCTTGAGCAGATCGGCGTCACAAGGCATGCCGCTGGCCACGCCCATCACGAAGTTGTACTCAGCCACACCGGTGAACAAACCGGCCTTCAGGTACATGCCCACCGCGCGCACGATGCCGACGTCAAAACATTCAAACTCCGGGTGGGTGCCGGTCTCCTGCATCACCGCGAGCATCGCCTCGACCTTGCTCACCGGGTTGTCGAAGACCATCGGTGGCCAGGCCCATTCGCCGTTGTCCTTGATCTTCAGGTAGTTCAGGCTGCCGGCATTGCAGGCCGCGATCTCGGGCTGCACCCGGCGCAGGCAGGCGACCGGGCCGCTGATGTCCTTGCCCACGACGCCGGTGGTCAGGTTGATGATCACGCCCGGGCAGGCGGCACGGATCGCGTCGACCACGCCTTCAGCAACATCGGGCTCCCAGCTCGGCATATGGCCGTAGCCTTCTTCTTGCGAGCGCAGGTGCACATGCATGATGCTGGCGCCGGCATTGAAGGCGTCGCGCGCTTGCGCCGCCATCTGCGCCGGGGTCACCGGCACCGGGTGCTGCTTGGGGTTGGTCAGTACGCCGGTGAGGGCGCAGGTGATGATGGCCTTGGTCATCAGGAAACCTCCGTGCTTCGCACTGCGGTGAATTCGTCTTTCGGGCGGCCGGGCAGGCTCATGGCAACTCCAGTTCGACAAGCACGGCGCCTGCCGCGACCGCGCTTTTTGGCGCTGCGTGCAGCGCGCGCACGGTGCCGGCGGCGGCGGCGTTGAGCCACATTTCCATCTTCATCGCTTCGACGCTCAACAACGGCTGGCCGGCGCTGACCAAATCACCCACCTTGACCAGCACTTGTGCGACGACACCGGCCACCGGCGCGCGCGCGCGGCCGGCGTCGGCAGCGGTGTGAACCTGGGACATGGGCGAAATTTCGGTGAAGCTGAAGACGGCCGCGTCGACCGCGATCGAGGTTTGCTTGCTGTCGTGCACACAGGCGTAGCGCCGCTGGACGCCGTCGACGATGGCCCGCAGTTCGCCATCGGCAAGCCCGAGCAGCGTGACACCGTCCGGCGGCGCGCGATGCACCTGCGTCTGGCCAGCACATTCGAGCGTCAGGTCGAACTGCGCGACGCTGGCCGGGCGCACACCCAACTTGCCGATATTGCCAACGCTGCCCGCCGCGCGCAGCGCCGCCGCCACCCGCCAGGCGTCGGGCCGCGGCGCTGGCCGTTGCAGCAGCGGCGCAGCGGCAGCGGCCCATTCGTCGAGCCGTGTGGTGGTCATCTGCGCTTGTTCGAAGTCCGGATGCGCGAGCAGGTCGCACAAAAAGCGGCCGTTGTTCTTGATGCCGAACAGCGGCGTCTGCGCCAGCGCCTGGCGCAGTTGCCGGATCGCGTCATTGCGGTCGCTGCCATGGGCGATGAACTTGGCGACCATCGCGTCGTAGTAGGGCGTGACTTCACCGCCGGCTTCGATGCCATGGTCGATGCGCACTGGCGTCACGCTCGCTGCCGGCGGCCGCCAGCCGGTGATGTGGCCGGCCTGCGGCGTCCAGCCGTCATAAGGATCTTCGGCGTAGAGCCGGGCTTGGATCGCATGGCCGCTGAAGTGGACATCCTGCTGGCGCGCCGGCAGCGGCTCGCCCGCGGCGACACGCAACTGCCACTCGACGAGGTCAAGACCCGTGATGCATTCGGTGACCGGATGTTCGACCTGCAGACGCGTATTCATCTCCAGAAAATAGTGCCGCCGCTGCGCATCGACGATGAACTCCACGGTGCCAGCGCCGCGATAACCGACGGCCAGCGCAGCGGCCACCGCATCGCGCCCCATGGTCTCGCGCATCGCCGCGTCGACGATCGGGCTCGGCGCTTCTTCAATCACTTTCTGCCGCCGCCGTTGTGACGTGCAATCGCGCTCGCCCAGGTGCACCGCGTTGCCATGGTTGTCAGCAAAAATCTGGACTTCGATGTGGCGGCCATCGGCAATCAGGCGTTCGAGCATCAACCTGCCATCACCAAAAGCGCTGATCGACTCTTGCCGCGCGCTGGCCAGTGCCGCCGGTAAATCGCGCAGATCGTGCACCAGCCGCATGCCACGACCACCGCCGCCGGCGACGGCTTTGACCAGCAGCGGCAGGCCGAGCGCGGCTGCCTCGGTGCACAGCCGCTGATCGCCTTGCGCGGCATTTTGATCGCTGCCTTGCGCGTCCCCGAAATACCCCGGCACGCAGGGCACACCGGCGGCGAGCATTCGGCGCTTGGCCTCGGCCTTGTTGCCCATCGCCTCGATGGCAGCCGGCGGTGGGCCGATGAACACCAGGCCGGCGTCGATGCAGGCTTGAGCAAAGTCGGCACGCTCTGACAAGAAGCCGTAACCCGGGTGCAGCGCATCGGCGCCGGTCTTCTTCGCCGCGGCGATCAGCGTGGGGATATTCAGGTACGACTGCGCGGCTGGCGCGGCGCCGACAGGCACCGCCTCGCCGGCCATGCGGACGTGCAGGGCACGGGCATCGGCATCGCTGAACACGGCCACCGTCTGGTAGCCGAGCCGATGGGCAGTGCGCATCACGCGGCAGGCGATCTCGCCCCTGTTGGCGATGAGGATCTTCTTAAACATCGACGATCGCGGCCGAGAACCCGCGGCTCACTGCGGCGCCCATTTCGGCTTGCGCTTCTGGATGAACGCCAGAGTGCCTTCGACACCTTCGGCCGATTGCGCAGCACGCGAAAACACCGCCGCGGCGATGCCGACCATCGCCGCAGCCGGCGTGAAGCGCGACTGCGCGAGCAGGGCTTTGGTGGCGGCCACCGCACCCGGTGCGCAGCGCAGGATCTCGCCGAGCACACGCACCAACGCCGCATCGATCGCAGTCGCGGCATGCACCTCATGCACCAGCCGCAGCGCCAGCGCCTGGTTTGCGTCGACACGCCCGCCGGTGACAGCCAGGCGCTTGGCCTCGGCATAACCCAGGCGCTCGATCAAGAACGGTGCGATCTGCGCTGGCACGACGCCGATGCTGGTCTCGGGCAGCCGGAAGACCACATCGTCGGCGGCAATGGCGACATCGGCGACGCAGGCCAGGCCGAAGCCACCGCCCATCACCGTGCCTTCGAGCACGGCGACGACGGCGATGCCGGTGTTGGCGTAGGCCACGCACAGCTCGCCAAAGTGCAGGTTGACCTCGGCCAGCGGGTCGGGTGCGGGGTCGAGATGGCGATCGCGGTCGTCGGCCTGCGATGCGCGGGCACGCGCCGCGGCCATGTCCTTCAGATCAGCGCCGGCACAAAAATGACCCCCCGCACCGCGCAGCACGATGACGCGCACGCCGCCTGCCGACTGCGCGCTGGCGAGCACGCTTTTGAGCTCGCGCACCATCGCCATCGTCATCGCGTTGCGTGCTTGCGGCCGGTTCAGCATGACATGCAGAACGCCGGCATCGCGGTGCAGGAGCAGGGTTTCAAACTCTTCCGCGGCGGGCGATGAATTCGCGGCGAGGGCCGGGCTATCTGGGGCGGTGTTCATTGGGCGGCCTTCAGCTTCTGCCCGGCAAGGTGCCTTCGAGCTTGCAGATGATGCCGAGCATGACTTCGTCTGCACCGCCGCCGATCGAGATCAGCCGGCCGTCGCGGTAGGCCTGTGCGATCGGGTTGTCGGCGGTGTAACCCATGCCGCCCCAATACTGCAAACACGAGTCGGCGACTTCGCGGGTCAGGCGGCCGGCCTTGATCTTGGCCATCGATGCGAGCCGGGTCACGTCCTTGCCGCTGACATACAGCTCCACCGCGCGGTAGGTCAGCGCGCGCAGCGCTTCGACCTCGGTGCGCAGCTCGGCCAAACGATAGTGCACGACCTGGTTGTCGAGAATGCTTTTGCCAAACGCCTTGCGCTGACGTGTGTAGTCGATGGTCTGGTCGATGAGCCGGTCGAGGCTGCGCAGCGAACCCGCAGCGCCGTAGAGCCGCTCTTCCTGGAACTGCAACATCTGCAGCGTGAAGCCGATCCCTTCCTGGCCGATCAGGTTGCGCCGCGGCACGCGCACGTTGTCGAAAAACAGCTGCGCGGTGTCCGACGAATGCATGCCGATCTTGTGGATCTTCTGCTTGGTGATGCCCGGCGCATCCATCGGCACCACGATCAGGCTCTTGTTCTTGTGCGCGGGGCCTTCGGAGGTGTTGGCGAGCAGGCAGCACCAGTCGGCTTGGATCCCGTTGGTGATCCACATCTTGGTGCCGTTGATGACGTAGTCGCCGCCGTCGACCTTGGCGCTGGTCTTGACCGCGGCGACATCGCTGCCACCGCCGGGCTCGCTGACACCGAGGCAGGCGACATAGTCGCCGGCGATCGTCGGCGCCAGATATTCGCGCCGCAACTCGTCAGAGCCGAAGCGTGCCAGCGCAGGTGTGGCCATGTCGGTCTGCACGCCGATGGCCATCGGCACACCGCCACAGTTGCATTGGCCCAGGGCCTCGGCCATGACCATCGAATAGCTGAAGTCCAGGCCGCCGCCGCCGTATTCCTCGGGGTATTTCAGGCCGAGCAGGCCGACGTCACCGAGCTTCTTGAACAACGCGTGGCTGGGGAACTGTTCGGCCTTCTCCCATTCGGCGACAAAGGGGTTGATCTCCTTGTCGACAAAGCGGATCACGGTGTCTTCGAGTTGGCGGTGTTCGGTGGTGAAGATCATGGTGGGTTGGCCTTTCGATCAGAGCCGGGCGATGCCGAAGGTGTTGGTGCGCAGCGTGCGCCGCGCGGCTTCGGCGGTGACTTGCAGGCACAGGCCGATGATGTGCCGGGTGTCGCGGGGGTCGATGATGCCGTCGTCCCACAGCCGCGCGGTGCCGAAGAGCGCGGTCGATTCGGCGTCGAGCCGGCGCCGCAACGCATCGCTCATCGCGGCCAGGGCTTCTTCATTTGCCGGGGCGCCCATGCGCTCCAACTTGTTGCGGTTGACGATATCCATCACCTTGGCCGCCTGCGCGCCGCCCATCACAGCGGTGCGCGCCGATGGCCAGCTGAAGATGAAACGCGGGTCAAAACCGCGGCCGCACATGCCGTAATTGCCGGCGCCAAACGAGCCACCGAGCACGACCGTGAATTTGGGCACGCGGGCGTTGGCGACGGCCTGGATCATCTTGGAGCCGTGCTTGATCGCACCGGCGCGCTCGGCCGCCGAACCGACCATGTAGCCGGTGGTGTTTTGCAAAAACAGCAGCGGCATGCTCGACTGGTCACAGAGCTGGATGAACTGCGCCGCCTTGGTCGATCCATTCGGCTGGATCGGGCCGTTGTTGCCGATGATGCCGATGCGGTGGCCGTGCAGCCGGGCGTGGCCGCAGACCGTGTCGGCCGCGTAACTCGCCTTGAACTCGAGGAAATCGGAGCCGTCGACGATGCGGGCGATGACCTCGCGCACATCGTAGGGCTCGCGCTCGTCGGCGGGCACGACGCCGATCAGCTCATCGCTGCTGAACAGTGGCTCAGCTGAATGGTTAGCCGCGCCTGCAGCGACTTCACCGACCAGATCCCATTCAAGCTTGTCGATCAGCTCGCGGGTCAGCGCGATTGCATGGGCGTCGTTTTCGGTGAGGTATTCACCCAGGCCGGTGACCTCGGCGTGCGTCAACGCACCACCGAGTTCTTCTTCGGTGGCGTCTTCGCCGATCGCGGCCTTGACCAGCGGCGGGCCGGCAAGATAGATGCTCGAGCGGCCGCGCACGAGCACGACGTAGTCGCTCAGACCCGGCAGATAAGCGCCACCGGCCGTCGAGGCGCCATGCACCACTGCGACCTGCGGGACGCCGGCGGCAGACAGCCGCGCCTGGTTGGCGAAGGTGCGCCCACCGTCGACAAAAATCTCGGCCTGGTACATCAGGTTCGCGCCGCCCGACTCAACCAGTGCGATCAACGGCAGTTTGTTGTCGCGCGCGAGTTCTTGCGCGCGCAGCGCCTTCTTCAAGCCCATTGGCGCGATCGTGCCGCCCTTGATCCCGCTGTCGCTGGCCGAGATCAAGACGCGCTTGCCGGCGACGACGCCGATGCCGACGATCGAGCCGCCGCCGAGCACGGCCTTCTTGCCGTCGTCGTCGTGCATGCCCAAACCGGCGAGCGTCGACAGCTCGAGAAAGTCGCTGCCACGGTCGATCAGCCGCGCGACACGTTCACGCGGCAACAACTGGCCGCGCTTGTCGAAACGCTCGCGCTTGGACGCCGATTCAGCGACGACCTTGGCTTCGAGTGCGCGCACTTCGGCCAGGCGCTCCTGCATGCGCTGGGCGTTGGCGACAAAGGCCGCCGATGTCGCGACGATCTGGCTGGCCAGTGCCGGCATCAGCGCAGCACCTCGGGCGTCACCGCGCGGTGAAAGCCGTCAAAGGGTTTCGATGCCGATTCAGCGCCGAGCGGGAAGATGCCGCTGCCCAGCGAAGCCGCACCATCGATCTGCACCGTGACGCCGGAGATGAAGGCCGCGGCGGGTGACAGCAAAAAGACGATCGCGGCGCTGACCTCGGCTTCGACGCCGAGGCGGCGCATCGGCACATGGGCCTTGAGCTTGGGGATCATCAGCTTGATCGCGCCGCCGTAGGTGTCCATGCCGCTGGAAGCGATCCAGCCCGGCGCGACCGCGTTTACGCGCACGCCAGCATGCGCCCACTCGAACGCCGCGGTCATCGTCAGGTTGCTCATGCCGGCGCGGGCGGCGCCAGAGTGGCCCATGCCCGGCATGCCGTTGCGGAAGTCGGCGGTCATGTTCACGATCGCGCCGCCGTGGGCCTGCATGCACTGGTTGAACAGCTCGCGCATCATCAAAAAGCCGCCGGTGAGGTTGTTAGCCACCACCGCATCAAAGCCCTTTTTGCTGATCGCCAACAGCGGCGCTGGAAACTGGCCGCCGGCGTTGTTGACGAGGCCGGCGACCGGCCCGTGTTCGGCGATAACCGCGGCGACGCCGGCTTTGACCGCGGCTTCGTCGCGGATGTCGAAAGCGGTGGTCACACAACGCCCGCCATCGGCCATGATCTCGGCGGCGACGCGGTCGAGCTTGTCCTGCGAGCGGCCGCTGATGACCACCTGGGCAGCGAGCGCGGCCAGTTCGTGCGCAACACAACGCCCGATGCCGCTGCCACCGCCGGTGACCCAGTGCACCTGGCCGGCAAAGAGCCCGGGCCGGAAGACGCTGGCGTAGCCGCGTTCGCTGGCAGCGACGGGGTCAGCGGCGGTGGCAGCGAGAAGGGGGTCGGCTGGTGTGGGCATCGGTTCCAGGCGCCACAACAAGGTGTGGCCAGGGTGTGGGGCAAGTTCAGCGTGCAGCTTACGTTAACGTCAGGCACATGCCATCTAGGGAATTACGCGCATCCGTGCGGCAGCTTGGCAACGCTAGGATGCACAGCCCCCAAGCAACCCTATTCAAGGACGGTTTTCCATGGACCTGCAAGCCTGCACCGAAGCCCTGCGCACCAAGGTCGGTGATTCCAGCGGCCTCAACGCGACCCTCAAATTTGACTGCGGCGACGATGGCGTCGTCTACCTCGACGGCAAGTCGGTGCCCAATACCGTGAGCAACGACAACATCGATGCCGAGTGCACGATCGCCATCACGCTGGCCAACCTGGGCGCGCTGATGACCGGCGAGCTCGAGCCCGCCACCGGTTTCATGATGGGCAAGTTCAAGGTCTCGGGCGACATGAGCGTGGCGCTCAAACTGCAGCGCGTGGTCTAAGAGCCTGTGAACGAATCCGACACACCCGCTCGTGCGCTCCAGACGGCGCCGCTCGTCGTTGCAAATGCTCGCCGTAGCACGAGCTACGCCTGTGCTTTGCGCCTAGATCGGCACCGCCTGAAGCACCCGCTCGGGCGCGCCGGATTCATTCACAGGCTCTAGGCGCCAATGAACATGCTCCAGGCCGTGGCTCGCCGCCGTGCGCCCAAGACTGCAAGCGCCACCGCTGCCGCTGCGGCGTCGCCGCTGCTGGCGACCGCGCAGGCGGTGGTCAACTCGCACCGCAACGACGACTCGGGTGAACTGTTTGGCATCACCGAGTTGTGCGCCGAGTTTGGCATCACGCTGCGCACGATCCGCTTCTATGAGGACAAGGGCCTGCTCAAGCCGCGGCGGGTCAACGGCACCCGCGTCTATTCGCGTCGCGACCGCGCGCGACTGGCGCTGATCCTGCGATCCAAGGCGATCGGCGCGCCACTGTCGGAGATCAAACATTACCTCGACCTCTACGGCGACCATGGCGAGGGCCGCATTCAGCAGCTGCGTTTTGTGCTCGATCGCACCGATGCAGCGATCGCCGGCTTAGAAGAAAAACGCGCGCATATCGACGCCGGCCTGGCCGAGCTGCGCCTGATCAATGCCGCGGTGCGCAAACAACTGGAACCCAAACGATGAGCCTGCCGAACTTCAACTCATCCTGGATCACCGACGAACACCGGATGTTGCAGGACGCCGCCCGGCGCTACATCGAGCAGCGCTGGGTGCCGCATGCGGCGGCGTTCCGCGCCGCCGGCCGGATGGGCCCCGAGGTCTGGCGCGACGCCGGCACCAACGGCCTGCTGTGCACATCGACACCCGAAACCTATGGTGGCGGTGGTGGTGACTTCGGCCACGAGGCGGTGATCCTGCTCGAGGCAGCACGGGCCAATATTTCGGGCTGGGGCGGTGGCCTGCATTCGGCGATCGTCGCGCCTTATCTGCTTCGTTATGGCACCGAAGAACAAATGCGCCGTTGGCTGCCGCGCTTTTGCACCGGCGAGCTGATCAGCGCGATTGCAATGACCGAGCCCGGCACCGGCAGCGACCTGCAGGCGGTGCGCACCAGCGCGCGTCGCGACGGCGACGACTACATCGTCAACGGCGCCAAGACCTTCATCACCAACGGCGGCAACGCCAACTTCGTGATCGTCGTCTGCCGCACCGGCGACGAGTCGGGTGCCAAGGGCGTTTCGCTGCTGGCGGTGGAAACCGACGCCGCGCCGGGCTTTCGCCGTGGCCGCCCGCTCGACAAGGTCGGCCTCAAAGCGCAGGACACTTCGGAGTTGTTTTTCGACGATCTGCGCGTGCCTGTGGCCAACCTCATTGGCGCCAAAGAAGGCCAGGGCTTTTTCCAGTTGATGGAGCAGTTGCCGCAAGAGCGCCTGATCATCGCGGTGAGCGGCGTGGGTGCGATGGAGCGTGCGCTCGACGACACCCTGCGCTACGTCAAGGAACGCAAGGCTTTTGGCAAGACGGTGTGGGACTTCCAGAACACCCGCTTCAAGCTCGCCGAGGTGCAGGCCACCGTGCTCGCGACGCGGGCCTTTGTCGACGCCTGCATGGTCGCGCATCTGCGCGCCGAACTCGACGGCGCGCGTGCTGCGCACGCCAAATCCTGGGTCAGCGAACAGCAGTGCAAGGTGATGGACGAATGCCTGCAACTCTTTGGCGGCTATGGTTACATGATGGAGACACCGATCGCCGAGATGTATGTCGACGCCCGCGTGCAGCGCATCTACGGCGGCACCAACGAGATCATGAAAGAACTCGCCTCGCGTTTCATGTAAGGAGACGGCTGTGGTACTGACCCGATCGCTGACCCAACCGCTGACCGAATCGCTGTCGGATTCGCTGTCGGATTCGCTGTCGGATTCGCTGACGTATTCCGACCCGGCGACGCCGCTGCCGGTGCTGCTCGACCGCTTGCAAACCGACGGCTACGTGATCCTGCCGTCGCTGCTGCCAGCGGCGCAAATCGCCGCGATCCGCACTGCGCTCAAGCCCCATCTGCAGGGCCTGCTGCCGGGCCGCAATGACTTCGAGGGTTTTCGCAGCGAGCGGGTGTATGCGCTGCTCGCCAAGAGCCCGGTCTTCGCCGATCTGGCGGCGCACCCGCTGGTGCTGGATGTCTGCGAAGCGGTGCTCGGCGCGAACTTCATGCTATCGGCCTGTCTGGCGATCAATACCCATCCGGGCGAGACGGTGCAGCCGCTGCACTACGACGACAGCTTCTATCAGGTGCCGCGGCCGCGCCCGCCCTATGGCATCAGCGCTTTCTGGACCATCGACGAATTCACGCCCGACAACGGGCCGACCGAGATCATCCCGGGCAGCCACCGCTGGGGTGAGCAAGCCCATCGTGGTGATGCGCCCGGTCTGACACCGGGCTACGAGCAGATCGTCGATGAAGACCACCCGGATCTGACTCCAGTGCTGATGCCCGCCGGCTCGCTGATGCTCGCGATGGGCACCTTGTGGCACCGGGGCGGCGCCAACCGCAGCAATGCGCCCAGGCTGCTGATCACGCCGCAATACTGCGTCGCCTGGGGCCGGCAGATGGAGACGATGCTGCTCAGCGTGCCGCCGGCGGTCGTCGCCAGTTACCCAGAAAGAATCCAGCAACTGCTGGGCTACAACATCCACCCGCCGTTCATGGGCCACGTCAATGGCACACACCCGAACCGGGTGCTGATGCAACCTTCGTCCGCAACGAACCCGAACCCGAACCCGAAAGCACAACATGAGTGAAGCCTACATCTACGAGCACCTGCGCACGCCGCGCGGCAAGGGCAAAAAAGACGGCTCGCTGCACCAGGCGGCGCCAGTGTGGCTGCTGCGCACGCTGCTGCAATCGATGCGGCAGCGGCTGAACCTGGATACCGCGCTGGTCGACGATGTCGTGCTCGGCTGCGTCACGCCGGTGGGCGAGCAGGGCGCCGATATCGCACGCACGGCGGTGCTCGATGCCGAGTGGGACGAGCGCTGCGCCGGGGTCACCCAGAGCCGCTTCTGCGCCAGCGGTCTTGAGTCGATCAATATCGCCGCGGCCAAGGTCAGGAGCGGCTGGGAAGACCTGGTCGTCGCCGGTGGTGTCGAGAGCATGAGTCGCTGGCCGATGGGCAGCGACGGGGGTGCCTGGTTCATGGACCCGCGTGTGAATGCCAAGCTCGGCTTCGTGCCGCAGGGTGTCGGCGCCGACCTGATCGCAACGATCGAAGGCTGGGGCCGCGCTGATGTCGACGGCTTCGCGCTGCGCTCGCACCAGCTTGCCGCAGCGGCCCGCGCTGCCGGCCATTTCAAACGTTCGGTGGTGCCGGTGCTCGATATCGCTGGCCTCACGATGTTGGCTGAGGACGAAACGATTCGCCCGAACGCTTCGCTTGAATCGATGGCCAAGCTCGATGCTTCGTTTGCGATGATGGGCAAGATGGGGTTCGATGCGACCGCGCTGCGCAAATACACCACCGTCGAGCGCATCGAACATATGCACCACGCCGGCAATTCGTCGGGCATCGTCGATGGTGCAGCGCTGATGCTCGTCGGCTCCGAAGCGGGCGGCATCAAAGCCGGTTTGAAACCGCGCGCGCGCATCCGCGCCGCAGCGGTCATCGGCAGCGAGCCGACGATCATGCTCACCGGCCCGGCACCGGCCTGCCAGAAGGCCCTGGCCAAGGCCGGCATGCATGCCAGGGACATCGACCTCTGGGAAATCAACGAAGCCTTTGCAGTGGTGCCGATGAAGGCCGCACGGGATCTGGGCATCGAGATGGAACGCGTCAACGTCAACGGCGGCTCGATCGCGATGGGGCATCCACTCGGCGCCACCGGATGCATCATCCTGGGCACTTTGCTCGATGAACTCGAACGCCGCGGCTTGAGCACCGGCTGCGCCACGCTGTGTGTTGGCGGCGGCATGGGCATCGCCACGATCATCGAGAGGGTTTGAGAATGAACAGCGCTATCTCGATCGAAGTGGGCAGTGACGGCATTGCCGTGGCGACGATGAACCTCGCCAGCCGGCCGATGAACGTCGTCAACGACGAGTTGATGCTGGGCATCACCGAAGCCGTCGAAAGACTGGCCGATCCTGCGATCAAAGGCCTGGTGTTGACCTCGGGCAAGGCCGATTTTTGTGCCGGTGGCGATATCGACAGGATGTCGAAATGGACCACGCCGCAGCAGCCCTTTGATGCGTCGATGGCGATGAAGTTGGTACTGCGCAAACTCGAGTTGCAGGGCAAACCGGTGGTCGCCGCGATCAACGGCCATGCGCTCGGCGGCGGCCTGGAGATCGCGCTGGCCTGCCATGCGCGGATCGTCATCGACGACAACCGGCTCAAGATCGGCCAACCCGAAGTCAAGCTCGGCCTGCTGCCCGGTGGCGGCGGCACGGTGCGCTTGCCGCGGCTGGTGGGCATCCAGCAGGCTTTGCAGATCATGGCCGAGGGCGCGGACATTAGCCCGGCGCAGGCGTTGGCGATGGGCCTGGTGACGGCGCTCGCCAAGGATCGCGACGATCTGCTCACGCAGGCAAGCGCTTGGTGCCTGGCGAACCCAAAAGCGAGGCAGCCGTGGGATCTGCCGAAGTTCCGTTTCCCCGGCGGCGATTCACGCGCGCCCGCGGTGGCGCAGATGTTCAGCGTCGCACCGGCGATGGCCGCGGCCAGGAGTTACGGCAACTATCCGGCGGTGCAACACATCATGAGCAGCGTGTTTGAAGGTGGCCTGCTCGACTTCGAGGCGGCGAGCACCGTCGAGGCGCGCTACTTCGCCGCCTGTGCGATGAGCCAAGCCTCGCGCAACCTGATCGGCACGCTGTGGTACCAACTGAATGCGATCAAGAAGGGGGCATCGCGTCCCAAGCTAGGCCCCAAGCTCGGGTCGAAACTTGCAGCCGACAGCGCGCCGCGCAAGGTCAAGAAACTCGGCGTCCTGGGCGCCGGCATGATGGGCGCTGGCATCGCGTATGTCTCGGCCAAGGTCGGTATCGACGTCGTGTTGCTCGACACCAGTGCCGAGGCCGCAGCGCGTGGCAAGGCCTATTCACAAGCGCTGCTCGACAAGGCCGTCAAGCGCGGCCGATCGACGCCTGAAAAGCGTGATGCGCTGCTGGCGCGCATCCAGCCGACGACAAACTACGACGACTTGGCGGCCTGCGACCTGGTCATCGAAGCCGTCTTCGAAGACCGCGCAATCAAGGCCGATGTGACCCGGCGCACCGAGGCCGTGATCGGCACCGAGGTGGTCTTTGCATCAAACACCTCGACGCTGCCGATCACCGGCTTGGGCGCCGCCAGCCAGCGGCCGGCGCAGTTCATCGGCCTGCACTTTTTCTCGCCGGTGGACAAGATGCCGCTGGTCGAGATCATCGTCGGCAAGGAGACGTCGGACGAGACGCTCGCACGCGGCTTTGACTTCGTGCTGCAGATCGGCAAGACACCGATCGTGGTCAACGATTCGCGCGGCTTCTTCACGAGCCGGGTCTTTGCGACCTACGTCACCGAAGGCATCACGATGCTCAAGGAAGGTGTGCACCCGCGCAGCATCGAAGCGGCGGGTCTGCAAGCCGGCATGCCGATGCCGCCGCTGGCGCTGCAAGACGAGGTCTCGCTGTCCTTGAGCCTGCATGTCGCCGACCAGACCAAGAAGGATCTGGCGGCTGAGGGCAAGACGGTCGACGAACATCCGGGCTTGAGCGTGATCCGCCAGATGTGCGAGATCGGCCGCATCGGCAAAAAGGCCGGCAAGGGTTTTTACGACTGGGGTGTTGGTGACGACGGTGGTGCTGACGGCAAAGGTAAGACGCTCTGGCCTGAACTGAGCCAGCTGTTCCCGGTGGCCACCGTTCAACCGACGCAGCGCGAGCTGATCGACCGCCTGATGTTCGCGCAAGCCAACGAAGCCGCGCGTTGCTTCGAAGAAGGCGTGTTGCGCTCGGTGGCCGATGCCAATATCGGCTCGATCTTTGGCTGGGGTTTTGCGCCTTTTGAAGGCGGCGCGTTGCAGTTCATCAACAGCCGCGGCGCGCAGGCGTTTGTCAATCGGGCGCGCGAACTTGCAGCGAAGTACGGTGCCCGATTCGAGCCCGCCGCGGTGGTGCAAAAACTGGCCGCCGAAGGTGGCCAATTCGCCGACGCCACGATGTAGCGGGTTGAGCGCGCGCTCAGCGCAGTTCGTTCAAGAACGCCTTGCGCTCGTCTTCGTCGTCGATGTGATCTGCCAGCTTGCGGTACAGATCGGCGAGGCTGCCGGACTCGCTGGTCGCACGCTTGATCAGCAGCTTGGCAAGGGGGCCGACATGCTGGGCGAGCTTCTTTTCGGCACGGGCCAACGTGGCCGCATCGAAGCCACCGGTGGCCGGGGTGTTGGTGGCTGAAACACTGGCCGAGCCGGGGCTGGTCGCCGGCGGCTGGGTGTGCGACCCGCCCGTCGACGAGCCCCCCTGGCTGCTGCCGGTATCGAGGCGACGGATGCGTTTGACAAAAGCGTCGCGCTCGGCGCCTTCTGGGATGCTGTCGGAAAGCTCGGCGTAAAACTCGCCGATGCTCTTGGAATGGCTCGCCGCGCGGCGGATCAACTGGCGCGCCAGCGGCCCGATGGCGCGTGTCAACGAGGCTTCGATCTCGGCCAGGGTCTGTGCCGGCAGGCTCGACGAAAGCGGGTCGAGCAGCTTGGCGGCCCCCACCGTGCCGGTGCGCTCGAAGCGCGCGGTCTGCTCGGGTGACAGCGTCTGGTGCGCGTCGTACCGCGCCGGGGGCACCGCTTCGACAGCGGGTTTGCCACGAAAGGCGGCCAGCAGCGCACCGGAAAATTGGTTGGCGGTTTGAAAGCGCTGCTCGGGTTGTTTGGCCAGCGCACGCGCGACCACGGCATCAAACGCCGGGCCGATGCTGCTGTCGTGCGCCGACGGCAGGATCGGCTCGGCGTGCAGCACATGGTGCATCACGGCGGCCGGCGAATCGGCGGCAAATGGCGAATGCCCGGTGAGCATTTCGTAGAGGATCACGCCCGCGGCCCAGAGGTCAGCCCGGCCGTCGGCCTGCAGGCCTTTGAGCTGCTCGGGCGCCATGTGGGTGGGGGTGCCAAGTACCGAGCCGGTCTGCGTCATCGACGAGCTTTCGATGCGCGCGATGCCGAAGTCCATGACCTTGAGCTTGAGGCCATTGATGACCATCAGGTTGGCCGGCTTGACGTCGCGGTGCACGACGCCCTGTTGGTGCGAATAGTCGAGCGCAATCAACAACTGGCGCGCCAGCCCGTAGGTGTCGATCAGCGCCAGCGGGCCCTTTTTGGCGCGCAGGATTTCGCGCAGGTTGCGGCCTTCGAGATACTCCATCACGATGAAAGCCTGATTGGCGTCTTCACCGTACTCGTAAACCGCGACGATGCCCGGATGCTGCAGCCGGCCCGAGGCCTGCGCCTCGCGCTTGAAGCGCGTCACGGCGGCGTCGGACGAGTCCGCCAGGTATTGCGCGCCAATCGTCTTGATCGCCACCCGGCGCTCGATCACCGGATCGAACCCTTCGAACACTGTGCCCATCGCACCGGTGCCGATGATCCGCTTGATCAGGTATTTGCCGATGCGCTCCGGCGTAGCGGGTGGATGACCAGGCATCTCAGTTGTCGAGCAGCTTCAGGGCTTTTTGCAGGCTCCGCCGCATGCGGTTGAAAGACGCCGCGAGCACGCCGATTTCATCACCACCGCGGCCGGAGAACTCGGCGACATCGAAGTCGCCGGTGGACACCTTGTCGGCCACCACCGACATCTTCGAGATCGGCCCGATGATGAGCCACGACAGCATCAGGTTCAGCACCACAAAGGTCGCCAGGAAGATGCCACCCAGCGACAGCATGAAGGTATTGAAGGTGCGTTGCGCGTTCGCCAGCGGCACCGACATCGGCACCGAGACGACCTGCGCGCCGATGGTCTCCATATGCTTCCAGCCGAAGCCGTTGTTCGCGCCGTAGATCTTGATCATCGACGCCGGTGCCGCCGCCGGCACCGAATGGCAGGCCAGGCAGGCCGGGTCTTTGATCGTGATCGGGCGCGCAAAAAAGAGCATCCGCCCCGACGGGGTTTCGCGCTCGCCGGAGATCTCGGTCGCCTTGGTGTCGTTGCGGAATTTTTCGATGATGTCGCTTTCCCATTCGACCGCGCGGTTGCGCGGGTTGGTCGGGTTCAGCGTCGCTTCCTTGTAGCCAAAGTCAGGGTATTTGGTGTGCAGGGTCGCGAAAATCTCGGTCGCAGCGTAGGCCGGCACCGACTGCGGCAAAAACGTCGTGGCGAGCTGCGAGTCGAGCAGCGGCCTGACCTGCTTGACGGTGTAGCCGCGCACCGACAGCGCTGACTCCATCATCAGCCCGGCGCTGCGCAGGGTCTCGGCCTTGGCGTTGCCGTCGAGCAGCCCGCGCGAAACCCAGGCCGAGACCGCCATGCCGAGCGCAAAAACCAGCAGCAGCACGAGGTTGAATTTTAGTCGCAGGCCCATCGGTTTCTCGTTGTCAGATATGGATGGCCGCAGTATGGGCGCGGCTCAAGGCCCGGTCAAAGGGTTGCCGGCTGGGGTAAAGCCTGATGCCGTGCGCGGCGCGGCGGCGCCCTTGATCCTGCCTCGGCACGACTACGATGCGCACCGGACAGTTCCCTGGATGCACCGATGACCCGCCCCGCAGCGGCACCACAACGATTTGACCGCCTGGATGCGCTGCGCGGGCTGGCCATCGTCTGGATGGCCGCTTTTCACTTCGGATTCGATCTCAACCACCTCGGGTTTCTCGATCCGAAGCAGAATTTCTACACCGACCCGCTGTGGACCGTGCAGCGCACCTGCATCGTCAGCCTGTTCCTTTTTTGCGCCGGTCTGGGCCAAGCGGCGGCGCTGCATGCCGGCCAGGGCTGGGCGCGGTTCTGGCGCCGCTGGGCGCAGGTCGCGGGCTGCGCGCTGGCTGTGAGCATCGGCTCGATGTTCATGTTCCCCCAGAGCTGGATCAGCTTCGGCGTCTTGCACGGCATCGCGGTGATGCTCGTGTTGACACGCTGCGCCGCGCCGCTGAAAAGCTGGCTCTGGCCGCTGGGTTTGATCGCGATCCTGCTGCCGCGTTGGGTCAGTGACCCGGTTTTTGATCAGCGCTGGTTGCAGTGGACCGGGCTCGTCACGCACAAACCGCGCACCGAAGACTATGTGCCGCTGCTGCCCTGGCTGGGCGTGATGCTCTGGGGCCTGGCCGCCGGGCAATGGCTGCTCGCACACCGTGCCGGGCTGCTGCGGGGTGCGGCGCCGGCGCTGGTGCAGCCGCTGGCGCTGCTCGGCCGCTGGGCGCTGACTTTTTATATGCTGCACCAACCCGTTTTCATCGGGCTGCTGATGGCGGTGACAATGCTGAGATGACCAAGCGCACACCCAAACCCGCAAGCAAGACCACAGAGCCGAGCGCCACCGTACCGGCTGCCGACGCTGTACCGGCTGCCACCACCGGCAAGAAGATCCTCTTCGGCTTTCACGCCGTCACGGTGCGGCTGAAAACCGCGCCGGATTCGATCAGCGAAATCCACATCGAAACGACCCGGCGCGACGCGCGCATGCGCCAGTTCATCGAACGTGTCGCCGCTGCCGGCGTCAAGGTCGTCGACAGTGACGATTCGCGGCTGATCCGCCTGGCCGGCTCGCCGCGCCACCAGGGTGTTGTCGCGCGTGTGGCGGCGCTGCCGCAAGTGCATTCACTCGATGCCCTGCTCGATGTGGTCAGCGGCGCGCCGCTGCTGTTGGTGCTGGACAGCGTCACCGACCCGCACAACCTGGGCGCCTGTCTGCGCGCCGCGGATGGTGCCGGCGCGCATGCGGTGATCGCGCCGAAGGACCACGCGGTCGGTCTCAACGCGACGGTGGCCAAGGTTGCCAGCGGCGCAGCCGAGACCACGCCCTACCTGATGGTGACGAACCTGGCGCG
>JANPDN010000279.1:0-6496 GCA_031431555.1 Rubrivivax sp. | reverse complement strand
TTGAGCAAGGTGCTCTTGCCACAACCCGTCGGGCCGACGACCGAGACAAATTCTCCGGCACCGACGGTCAGGGTCACGTCGCTGACCGCGGTGTAGCGCTGGCCCGGGGCGTCCTTGCTGACGAAGGTGCAGGACACCGCGGTGAGTTGCAGCGCGGCAGCCGTCATTGCCGGGCCTGGGCGCCCCCGGACGGCAGGGACGTCGCGGACGTCGCGTCGGCCGCTCGCGCCGGGTCTGCAGCGGGTGCGCTGGCCGCTCCAGTGATCAGCCCGACGAGGCACAGCAATGCCAGGATGCCCGACGCGGCGGCGGCCTGAAAGCCGGTGTCGAGCCGGTGGGCGTTCCACAGCAGCAAGGTGGTCAGGTTCAGCACCACCACAAAGACCGCAGCTGCGGCGATCGCTCGCCGGGCGGTCAGCGGCGGGTCGTAGCGCTGCAGCGTTGCGACATCGAAGGCGGCTTTGGGCCACCGCGCGGCGACATCGGCCGGCCGCCAGCCGGGCGGGCGCAGCCAGACCCGCAGCTTGTCGGCCCAGGAGCCCGCACGCGCGCTGTCGACAGCCAGGTCGCGGTAGACCTGCAAATTGGCCCACACCGGGTTCCAGCTGCGCAGCGGCGCGCGCGTGCCATAGACGCAAGGCTCGGCATCGTCTTCTTCGGCAAAGGTGCCAAAGAGCCGGTCCCAAAGAATCAGGATGCCGCCATAGTTTTTGTCCAGGTAGCGGTCGTTGACGGCGTGGTGCACGCGGTGGTTGCTCGGTGAGCAGAACCAGCGGTCGAACCAGCCGAGTTTGCCGATCGCTTGCGTGTGGACCCAGAACTGGTAAAGCAAATCGATCAACGCGACGCTGCCAAAGACCAGCGGCGGCACCCCGATCAACGCCATCGGCAGGTAAAAAACCCAGCCGAAGATCCAGCCGCTGCCGGTCTGGCGCAGCGCCGTCGACAGGTTGTAGTCCTCGCTCTGGTGGTGCACGACATGCGCCGCCCACAACACCGCGATGCGGTGGCCGCCGCGGTGCAGCCAGTAGTAACAAAAGTCGTAGGCGACGAGGGCGCCGATCCACACCGCGGGGTTGGCTGCACTCAGTTCGAACCAGGCCAGTTTTTCATAGACCAGCGTGTAGATGCCGATCACCAGCAGCCGCGTGAAGAGGCCCATGACCTGGCTCATCACGCCCAGCCCGATGCTGTTGAGCGCATCGTTGAGGCGGTAGGCGTTGCGGCCGCGGTGCAAGCCGACGAGCAGCTCGATGGCGATCAGCGCCAGGAACACCGGCGTCGCCAGCACGATGATTTGTGCGCCTGTCATGCCTGCTCCTGCGCGCGAAGTTCTCAGCCCTTGGGGTACTTGGCGTTGGCCCGTTTTGCGAAGTCGTTGCTGTAGACCAAGGTCAGGTCGAGCTTGGCCTTGGCCAGTTCTGCGTCGATGCTGGCCAGCGCGCGAAACGCCGTATCGGCACCCTTGTCGGGGAACAGGCCATCCGGTGAGAGGGCGTTTTTGGCGGCCAGAAAAGCGTCGATATATACCGCGCGGTCGCCGAGCAAAAAGGCCTCGGGCACCGCGCTGATGATCTCGCCGGGGCCGGCCGCCTGGATCCATTTGTTGGCGCGCACGATGGCGTTGGCCAGCGCCTGCACGGTGTTCGGATTTTTATCGATGAATGATTGCGGCGCGTACAGGCAGCCGGCTGGCATCGGCCCGCCGAAGACCTTTTCGGCCTCGGCGACGATGCGTGTATCGGCGACGATCTTCAGGTCGCCAGATCGCTGCAGCAGCGTGATCACCGGGTCGAGGTTGCTGATTGCGTCGATCTGGCCAGCGCGCATTGCCGCCACCGCGCCCTGCGCCGCACCGACGCCGATGATGCTCACGTCGCTGGGTTTCAAGCCGGCCTTGGCGAGGATGAAATTGACCATCACATTGGTCGACGAACCCGGCGCGGTGACGCCGATCTTCTTGCCCTTCAAGTCGGCCACGGTCTTGTAGCCGGCCATCGTCTTCGGGTTCACACCGAGCACGATCTGCGGCGTCCGGCCCTGCAGCACGAAGGCGCGCATCGGCTGGCCCTTGAACTGCATGTTGATGGTGTGCTCGAAGGCGCCGGAGACGACATCGGCGCTGCCACCGACGACGGCCTGCAAGGCGCGCGCACCGCCGGCGAAGTCGACGATCGTGATGTCCAGCCCCTCGGCCTTGAAGTAACCACGCTGCTCGGCGATCGTCAGCGGCAGGTAGTACAGCAGGTTCTTGCCGCCGACGGCGATCGTGGTCTTTGGCTTCTCGAGCGACTGCGCGCGCACCCAGGCCGGTGCCCCGGCAAGGGCGGTAAACGCGGTCGGTGCGGCGATGACAAAGTGGCGGCGTTGCATGCGGGTTCTCCAGGAAGCGCTGCTGACTCTAGCCGACTGCCGGCCGGCCTAACATCGGGGCATGAACCCAGTCGTCTTGATCACCGGTGGCAGCCGTGGCATCGGCGCCGCAACCGCCTTCGCTGCCGCGCAGCGCGGTTACGACGTCGCCGTGAATTTCACCCGCGACGAGGCCGCTGCCGAAGCCGTGGTCGCGCAGGTGCGGGCCGCCGGGCGCCGCGCGTTTGCGGTGCGCGCCGATGTTGGTGTCGAAGCCGAGGTGGTCGCGATGTTCACGGCCGTCGACCGTGAACTCGGGCCGTTGCGCGGCCTGGTCAACAACGCCGGCATCGTGGATGTTGCGCAACGTGTCGACCAGATGAGCGCCGAGCGGCTGACCCGCATGATGCAGATCAATATCGTCGGCAGCATCGTCTGCGCGCGCGAAGCCTTGCGCCGCATGAGCACGCGCCATGGCGGCTCGGGCGGCGCAATCGTGAACCTGTCGTCGGCAGCGGCCAAGCTCGGCGCGCCGGGGCAGTATGTGGACTACGCCGCGAGCAAGGGCGCGATCGATACCTTCACGCTGGGTCTGGCGCGCGAGGTCGCGGCCGAGGGCGTGAGGGTCAACGCGGTGCGCCCGGGCATCATCGAAACCGAGATCCACGCCAGCGGCGGCGAACCCGACCGGGCTGCGCGGCTCGGGCCCCAGGCGCCGATGCAACGCGCCGGCACGGCGGCCGAAGTCGCCGCGGCGATCGTCTGGCTGTTGTCCGACGAAGCGAGTTACTGCACCGGCACCGTGGTTGACGTGACCGGCGGGCGCTGATCGGCTGCTGCGTCGGCGGCGGTATCGGTTGCCGGGACGGCAGCTGGGTCGGCGGTGTCCACCGGGTGACCGACCGGCGCATCCACGGGCGCATCGGCGGTCGGCCCATCAGCGGGTGCATCTTCAGCGGGTGCTGCGGCTGAACCCGCGGCACCTGCCGCGCCGGCCGCACCGGCGGCGGCGTCCGCCGCTCCAGCCTTCTTTTCAGCCGCTTGCTTTTCCACCCACTCCTTGGTCTTGGCCAATTCTTCGAGCGCTTTTTTCTGCGCTTCGGTCCAGGCCTGGTGTTCTTCGGCGAGCAGCGCTTCGACTCGCTCGGCGAGCAATCGCATGCGCGCATCGTTTGGCTGATCCTTGTAGTCGCCGGCACCCGAGAGCAGCAGCCAGCGTTCGCGCTTCAAGCTCTCGGCGGTGGTGCGGTACTTGACCCACAAGGGGCCGTACTGGTTGAGCAGCAACCAGCCCTCGAGCACGGCGATGGCCACCCCCGCGGCGGCGACCACGAAGCGCGAGGGGTCGCCGGGGATGAACACCAGCACCGGGATCACCGCGGCCAGGGTGATCAACGCGATCTTGATGCGTCGGTAGTGGGTCTGGTATTTCGCCGCGTTCGACGAGTAATAGGTGCGCTGGCCTTCGAGCCGAAACCAGGCCGGGTGGCCGGCGATGTCGGCCGGCACGACGTAGTCGGATTCCTTGAGCGGTTCCATGGCGCGGGCACCTCAGGCTGAAGAAGGCCCGGACTCTAGCGCCGACACGCCGCTGGCGCATCAGCATTTATGTGCCGCGCTGGCGTGGACAGCGCTGGCGCGCTGTGCCACGATTTGAATCTCGACCCCACGAGGCCCCCATGACCAAACCCGCGACGCAAGAAATCTCGATCCAGTTCGACGACCTCGGCCCGGCCGAGGCCGGCGAAAAAGCGGCGCTGCTGCGCGAGGCGCTGCTCGACGCGGCGCCGGGCTTGAGCGCTGAAGTGCGGCGCGGCGACGCAGAGTCGATGGACATGGGTGCGACGCTGATCCTGGTGCTGGGCACCCCTGCGGTGATCGCGGTGGCCACGCAACTCGCCAGGGGCATCGGCGCTTTCATCGCGCGCGAACGGCCCGGGCGCATCCGCATCAAGAAGGGCGATACGGTGATCGAGGTCGACGGCTCGTCGTCGGACATGGCCAAGGTCGCCGAGTCACTGGCCAAGATGGTGTGAGCTTGGCGCGAGTGCGCTGCGAAGGTCGTTTGAGCGCGGTGTGAACGAACCATGAACACGCTCGCGGCACCCCGCCTGCCCAACGCGTCCTCGACCCGCGTCGTGATCCTGGGCGCATCGCAATACCCGCAGCAACCGGCGCTGGACAACCCGCGGTTCCTGAAATCGGCGCTCGCGGTGAAGGACTATTTCACCGCGCCCGCCGGCTACGGCCTGGCGCCGGAACAATTGCTCTGGCTGTTCGACGACGCCGGCCACGCGCCGGCACAAAGCGAACGGATCGCGGACTTCCTGAAAGCTGCTGCCGGCGTCGCGTTGGACATCGTCGTCTACTACATCGGCCACGGCTTTTTGGGCCCCGACGACAAGGCCTACTACCTGGCGCTGAAGAGCCTCAAGCCCGATGACGCGCAGTTTTCGATGGGCTTTCGCGCGCTGCAGCGTACGCTGCGCAACGCGGCACGCCAGTCGCGCCGCTACTTCATCATCGACGCCTGTTTTTCCGGTGCCGCCGCCAAGGAGTTGATGAGTGTCGACGCGGTGACGCAGCGGCTCGTCGCCGATACCGACGCCGAGGCGCGCGAAGACATTGCCGGCGCCGGCACCGCGCTGCTCTGTGCGGCTGCATCGAGCGAAGTTGCACGCGCGCCGAGCACCGAGCCGCACACGATGTTCACCGGCGCGTTGCTCGGCGTCTTGCAGCAGGCCGCCGCGCGTGACGAGCGAATGTCGCTGCAGCAGTTGCGCGGCCAGGCCGAAGACTGGATCAAGCAGCGCTTCAAGGCCGATGCGGTGCGCCCGGAAGCGCATGCGCCGGACCAGCGCAGGGGCAACCTCAGCGAACTGCCGCTGCTCGCGCCATGGCGCACCGGCGCCGCGGCGGCCATGGCAGGCGCCATCGAATTCGACACCACGGTCTTCGACGATGCCGGCGCGATCCATGCGCTGGTGATCGAGGCCGCTGCCCGTGACGGCGACAGCGAAGGCGCGCAGGCCGGCGCCTTGGCCAACCACCTCCAACTGGCCTGGGACTATCACAGCCCGCAGATCCTCGCGGCAGCCAACCGGCTGCGCACGACCCGCCGCCAGCTGGCGGTGAATACCGACGCCGAACATGGTGGTTTCAGCTTGCACCGGCTGGCACTGGGCCAGGCATTCGCCAGCGAGGCCGCGCTGGCCGCGGCGGTCAAAGCCTTGTGCCGTGCCGACGTCGCGGTCTTCGACCTCACCGGCTTCGACCCCGGTGTGGCGTTTTTGCTCGGTGTGCGCGCGGTCGCCAGGCGCGGCGTCACGCTGGCCAGTGTCGGCGGTGACTATGTCGTCGGGGGTGAACTGCTGGTGCCTTTCAACCTGCAGTCGCTCAACCTGTCGGCACATTCGGCGGCGCAGTCCAAAGAAGGCCAGGGCCAGCAACCCTGGGACCTGCTCGGTGCCAAGTTGCGCCACGGTTTGCGCGAGCTCGCCGAGCTGCCACATTACCTGGACCTGCCGGCCTTCGACGCGGTGCGCCAGATCGGCGTCCTGTCCAGCGCCTACAAACCCGTGCGCTACACCGAACGCACGCTGGTGCTGTGCCCGTTTTCGGCGGCCTACAGCCAGAAACAGTGGCGCCAGCATCTCTCGGTGCAACTGCCCGCCCGGTTAAAGCAGCATGCGCTGAAAACCGGCGCCGACACCGACGTGCACCCGCGCCTGGCGCGCCTGCTCGACGTTGCCACCCCGCGGCTGGTCTCGCAGACCTTGTTCGAGGCGATCCGCCTGACCGACTTGTGCATCGTCGACTGGACCGAGCTGCGCGCGAATGTGATGTTCGAAGCCGGCGTGCGCCTGGCCACCAACCCGTTGGGCGCGGTGCACATCATCGACGCCGCGGATGCCCACGCGCACGTCGACACACACGCCAACGCAGACGCCGACGCAGACGCGCACGCTCACGTCGGCGACACAGCTAACGTCGCACCGCATGTGCGCCAGATGTTGCGCCTGTTCAAGCCGGTGGCCTACCGCTGCAAGACCGGCGACAGCACTGGCTTTGCAGAGATGATCGGCCGCTTTGAAGCCAGCCTGGCGGCTCACCGCAGCGGCGAGGTCGGGTTTGTCTTTCGCGC
>JANPDN010000278.1:0-25170 GCA_031431555.1 Rubrivivax sp. | reverse complement strand
CAGCGCGCAGGGCCGGCGCAGCGACGTCATCCCGCACTGGAGCGTGGCGCAGATCCGCCGCATCGGCGCCGACGCGGTGAAGCTCTTGATCTGGTACCGCCCCGACGCCGACCCCGCCGTGCTGGCGCATCAGCAGGCCTTTGTGCGCCGCATCGGCGCCGAGTGCCGCGCGCACGACATCGTGCTGCTGCTGGAACTGCTGGTCTATCCGCAGCCGGGCGACGCGTCGGGCGCTCTGGAGGCCCAGCGCACGCGGCTGGTGCTGGACTCGATGCGCGACTTCGCCGCGCCCGAGTTCGGTGTCGACATCTACAAGCTCGAGCCGCCGGCCATGCTGCGCCAGGTGCCCGACCCCGACGGGCCGCAGGCCGCAGAAGTGCAACGCGCCTACGACGCGTTGGGCGCGCTGACGACGCGGCCCTGGGTGCTGCTCAGCGCCGCGGCCGGCCCGGCCGACTTCCAGCGCTCGCTGACCTACGCCTACCGCGCCGGTGCCAGCGGCTACCTGTGCGGCCGCGCCATCTGGCAGGGGGCGTTCGAGAAGTTCCCCGACATGGCGGCCATGACGCGCGAGCTGCGCGGCGCCGCGTCGGCCTACGTGCAAGAGCTCAATGCGCTCACCGACCGCCTGGCCAGACCCTGGATGCAGCACCCGGCCTGGCAGGGCGGTGTGCACCTTGACGGCGACGGACCGGCCTTCACCGCAGCCTACGCCGCGACTTGAGAGCCGGCGATGACCTCGGCCGCGCGACGCGAACGCATCCTCGAGCTCATCAAGAGCCAGGGCTACACGTCCATCGACGACCTGGTGGCGCATTTCGAGCTCACGCCGCAGACCTTGCGCGGCGACCTGAACCGCCTGGCCGACGAAGGCCGGCTGATCCGCCACCACGGCGGCGCGTCGATGCCCTCGAGCGTGAACAACAGCGCCTACGCGCTGCGCCGCACCGAGTTCGCGCGCGAGAAGGCTGCGCTGGCCGAGCGGCTGGCGCAGTGGTTGCCCGACCACTGTTCGCTGTTCCTCACGCCCGGCACGACGATGCTGGCGGTGGCCCAGGCGCTGCGCCGGCGCAAGGGCTTGAAGGTCATCACCAACCACCTCGAAGCGGCGCAGGCGCTGGTGGCGCAGCCTGAGACTGAAGTCATCGTGCTTGGCGGACGCCTCGAATCACGCAACCTCTCGGTCAGCGGCACCAGCACCTTGGCCGCCGTGCAGGCCTACCGCGCTGACCACTGCCTCTTCAGCGTCGGCGGTATTGACGCCGAGGGCAGCCTGCTCGAGTACCACGAGAGCGAAGCCGATGTCGTGCGCCTGATGCTGCGCCATGCCAGGCAGCGTGTGCTGGTGGTGGACCACAGCAAGTTCGGCCGCACGGCGTCGGTGCGCGTCGGCGCCATCACCGAGGTCACGGCCATCGTCACCGACCAGGCCCTGCCCGTCGGCCTGCGCAAGCTGCTGCGCGGCCACGCGGTCGAAGTGCTGACGCCCAAGCTGCGCGACTGAGGGCGGGCGTTCAGGGCCTGCTCGCCATGGCCGCAGTGGCGCTGCTCAACAGCGGCATTCACCGTCACCGTGCAGGCGGCCACGGCCAAGACGGCGGCAAGCGCGGCGGCGCTGGCCATCACCATGCAACCTGCCAATGCCAACGTCAAGGACGGGCAGGCGGCGAGCTTCGCGGTCGCGTGTTGCGCACGAACTCATGGGCCTTGCCTGCGGGCACAGCCCCTGGCCTTCCATCTGCACGAAGCACAGCTGGTGCGCTTTGCGGCGGCTGCGGTGCAGGCCGCCATGCGCAATGACCGGACGCACCAGGTACTCGAGGCCCTGGCCGCCGAGATCGGCGAGCACTGCCAGATCGGCTTTCGCTCGGGCAACGAGGTGGTCTATGCCGACACGGTGCGGGCGGTGCGGTCGAGCGGTCTGCACTTCGAACAGGGGCGCCGCGCACCGCTGTACTGTTCGTCGACCGGCAAGCTGTTCCTGGCCGAGCTGACGTCACCGGAGTTGGAAGGCTGGCTGCGCGATGTGGCGCGCCCGGCGACGACCCAGCGCACCATCGTGTCGGCGCGCGCGCTGCGCCTGGTCCTCAAGGGTCCACGTCTTCGCCGACCTCGACGCGGTCGAGCACGCACTCACCGCAGGCCTCGTCACACTCGAAGCCGACCCAGCTCGAACCCGCTCAATGACGGGATTCAACTGGATCACTTCTATATCTTTGAACGCAAATTAGTTATGAGTGCATCACGACGGCTCCATGCGAGCCATCCCGTCTCGCGCGTCGGTGGGGGTTGCAACGGGGGTTGAAACGAAACACGGGCCCAGAAGGCCCGTGTCTACTAACGAATTGGCGGAGTGGACGGGACTCGAACCCGCGACCCCCGGCGTGACAGGCCGGTATTCTAACCAACTGAACTACCACTCCACGTGGCCGACGGCTTGTGGGCTTGCGCCCCAAGTGCTGCCGAAACTTGGCGTCCCCTAGGGGATTCGAACCCCTGTAATCACCGTGAAAGGGTGGTGTCCTAGGCCTCTAGACGAAGGGGACAGGTAACCGATCTCTCTTTTCCCGCGGCGCATTCCATGTTGGTGGAGGTAAGCGGGATCGAACCGCTGACCTCTTGCATGCCATGCAAGCGCTCTCCCAGCTGAGCTATACCCCCGAGCCGCGTGAGCAGAGCCTCGAATTATAGCGTTGGATTTGCACCGGCCAGCAACCGGGCCAGCACGGTGTCGTGCGCAAACAGCGCCAGCACCGCATCGATCGACGGTGTCTGCGCCGTGCCGCAGACCAGCACCCGCACGGCGGGCGCGAGTTGCGGCATCTTCAGCTTGTGTTCGGCCAAGGTGTCCTTCATCGCCTGCGCGATCGCCGTCTTGTCCCACACCGCCAGCGCCAGCCGGCCGTGCAGACTTTGCAGTGCCGGACGCAGCGCGTCAGTGACATGCAGGGCCAGGTCGGCGGGCTGCGGCGCGGGGGGTGCATAAACCATTGCCGACCACTGCGCCAGTTCGACGAGCGTCGTGCAGCGATCTTTAAACAGTGCACAGGCGCGCGCCAAGTGGTCACTGCCGGCGTTGCCTGGCGCAACCGACACGCCCAACGCAGCCAGCCGCGGCGCCACCAGCGCTGCCAGCCGGTCATCCGCCGCCGCCTTGAGCCAATGGGCATTGACCCAAGCCAGCTTGGCCGGATCCCATTGCGCCGGGCTCTTGGAAAGGTGGCTGCCATCAAACCACTCGACCATCTGTGCCGGCGTGAACAGCTCTTCGTCGCCGTGGCTCCAGCCCAGGCGCGCGAGGTAGTTGAGCATCGCCTCGGGCAGGTAGCCAGCGTCTTCATAGGCCGTGACGCTGACCGCGCCGCGGCGTTTTGAGAGCTTCAGGCCGTCATCGCCCAGGATCACCGGGAAGTGGCCGAAGCGTGGCAGCGGCGCCTTCAGCGCTTGGAAGATATTGATCTGCCAGGGTGTGTTGTTGACATGTTCGTCGCCGCGAAAGACATGGGTGATGGCCATGTCCCAATCGTCGACGACGACCGCAAAGTTGTAGGTCGGCACGCCGTCGGCGCGCAGCAGGATCAGGTCGTCGATCTCGCGGTTGTTGATCGTGATCGGGCCTTTGACGAGATCGTCCCAGCGCACGTCGCCCGCGCTCGGGTTGCGCAGCCGAACGACCGGGTTGACGCCGGCTGGCACCGGCGGCAACGCCTTGCCCGGCTCGGGCCGCCAGCGGCCGTCGTAGTGGGTTTTTTCGCCGCGCGCGCGCTGCGCTTCGCGCATCGCATCCAGCTCGGCCGGCGTGCACCAGCAGCGGTACGCCTGGCCGCCGTGGATGAGCTGTTCGATCACCGCGCGGTAGCGCTCCAGGCGCTGCATCTGGTAGATCGGGCCTTCGTCGTGATCGAGGCCGAGCCAGTGCATTGCGGCCAGGATCTGGTCGACAGAATCCTGCGTCGACCGCGCGACGTCGGTATCTTCGATGCGCAATACAAACTCACCGCCATGATGGCGCGCATAGGCCCATGAATACAGCGCGGTGCGCGCCGTGCCCAGGTGCAAGAATCCTGTGGGCGATGGCGCGATGCGGGTGCGGACGGTCATGCGGCAATCAAGGCAAAACCGCGTGCCAGGTCGGCCTTCAGATCTTGCAGATCCTCGAGCCCGACACCGAGGCGAATCATGCCCTGCACGATGCCCGCGGCCGAGCGCTGCTCTTCGGTCAAGCGGCCGTGCGAGGTGCTGGATGGGTGCGTGATCGTGGTCTTGGTGTCGCCCAGGTTGGCGCAGATCGAGCAGATGCGTGTCGCATCGATCACCGCGAAGGCGCCCGCGCGCCCGCCCTTGACCACGAAGGACACCACGCCGCCGCCCTGCCCTGACTGCTGCGCCATCGCGAGTTCATGTTGCGGGTGCGATTTCAGGCTCGGGTGATAAACCCGCTCGACGGCGGCTTGAGTCTCGAGCCAGTGGGCCATCGCCAACGCCTGCTCGCTCTGCGCCCTGACACGCAGCGACAGCGTCTCCAACCCCTTCAACACGACCCACGCGTTGAACGGCGACAGGCTCATGCCTGCGCTGCGCATCACGGGCACGAACTTTTCATTGACCAGCTTCTCGCTGGCACACAAGGCGCCGGCAATCACGCGGCCCTGGCCGTCGAGGTATTTAGTGCCCGAATGCATCACGATATCGGCGCCCAGTTTTGCCGGCTGCTGCAACGCCGGTGAGCAAAAACAGTTGTCGACTGCGAGCAGCGCGCCGGCCTCGTGCGCGATGGCGGCAAGTGCAGCGATATCACAAACCTCGGTCAGTGGGTTGGTCGGTGACTCGGCAAACAGCAGCTTCGTATTGGGCCTGACGGCAGCGCGCCATTGCGCCACATCGCTCTGCGAAACAAAACTCGTCTGCACACCGAATTTGCCGAACTCGCCGTGCAGCAGCTTGATCGTCGAGCCAAAAACCGATTGTGAGCAGATCACATGGTCGCCCGATTTCAACAGCGCCATCACCAGCAGCAGGATCGCCGACATGCCGCTGGATGTGCCGATGCAGGCCTCGGTGCCTTCGAGCGCGGCCAGGCGCCGCTCCATCATCGTCACGGTGGGGTTCGAAAAGCGGCTGTAGACGAAGGCTTCGTCTTCGTTGGCAAAACGCGCCGCGGCAGTGGCCGCATCGGGGTGCACAAAGGCGCTCGAAAGAAACAGCGCCTCGGAGTTTTCGCCCCACTGTGATGGCGGCAGGCCCTCGCGCACCGCCAGGGTGTCCAGGCGTGCATCGGCGGGCAGGTTGACACGCGGGATGGTCATTGGTGCACCCTACAGCCTTCGGCTGACCCCGCCGGGCGGGAATTCGCCCTCGGGCAACCTTCGGCGCTCATGAATTTTCCTGTGCGCTTTGCAGCGCCAGCCGCGAGTGGTTGCCGGACTCGTCTTCGGCATCGAACTGCAAGCGCCGCTGCGCCTGCATCGCAGCCAGGTCCGACACGCTGACATCGCCCGTGATGTAGATGCCGTCGAAGCAGCTCGCTTCGCAGCCATCGAGCTTGGGGTTGAGCTGGGCGATGACCCGTTTCATCGCATCGACGTCCTGGTAAATCAAGGCATCGGCGCCGATGAATTCGCGGATCTCTTCGATGCTGCGGCCATGCGCGATGAGCTCTTCCTTGGTCGGCATGTCGATGCCGTAGACATTCTGGAAGCGCACCGGCGGCGCGGCCGAGGCCATGTAGACCTTGTTCGCGCCGGCCTCGCGCGCCAACATCACGATCTCTTTGCTGGTCGTGCCGCGCACGATCGAATCGTCGACGAGCAGCACGTTGCGGCCGCGGAACTCAACGCCGATCGCATTGAGCTTTTCGCGCACGCTTTTTTTGCGCACCGACTGCCCCGGCATGATGAAAGTGCGCCCGACATAGCGGTTTTTGACGAAGCCTTCGCGGTACGGCTTGCCGATGCGGTGGGCAAGCTGCATCGCGCTCGGCCGGCTTGATTCAGGGATCGGGATCACGACGTCGATCAGGCTCGGCGGGATCGTCGAAATCAGACGCTGCGCCAGCGTTTCGCCCAGGTTCAGCCGCGCCTGGTAAACCGACACGCCGTCGAGCACCGAATCCGGCCGCGCCAGGTAGACATACTCAAACATGCAGGGCTGCAGGCTCGGGCGCTCGGCACATTGGCGGGTGTGGATCTGGCCGTCGAGGTCGATGAAGATCGCTTCACCCGGCGCGACATCGCGAGTCAGCTTGTGCCCCGTGCCTTCGAGCGCCACCGACTCGCTGGCGACCATCACCTCGGGGCCATCGGGGCCGACGCTCTGGCCAAAACACAAGGGCCGGATGCCGAACGGATCGCGAAACGCGAGCAGCCCATGCCCGGCGATCAGCGCGACCACGGCATACGACCCCTTGACCCGCCGATGCACCGCGCCGACGGCCTTGAACACCTGCGCCGGCGTCAGCGGCAATTCGCGCGCAGCGAGCTCGAGCTCATGCGCGAGCACATTGATCAGGACTTCGGTATCGCTGTCGGTATTGATATGCCGGCGGTCGACTGCAAACAGCTCGGCCTTGAGCAACGCCGCATTCGTCAGGTTACCGTTGTGCACGAGCACGATGCCGTAAGGCGCGTTGACATAAAACGGCTGCGCTTCTTCTTCGCTGTAGGCGCTGCCCGCGGTCGGATACCGCACCTGGCCCAGCCCCACCGTGCCGGGCAGCGCACGCATATTGCGGGTGCGGAAGATGTCGCGCACCATGCCCCGCGCCTTGTGCATGTGGCAGCGCGTGCCACGCATCGTGACGATGCCGGCGGCGTCCTGCCCGCGGTGCTGCAAGAGCAGCAGCGCGTCGTAGATGAGCTGGTTGACGGGCGCCTTCGAGATGACGCCGACGATGCCGCACATGGGTCGGTGGTCCTTGGTTTTTTCAGTCGATTGCTGTCGTCAGCTGGCCGGCAGCCACTGCACCAGCGGCGCCGGCAGCAGTGGCTTGGCACCTTGCAGCACCACCCCGAGCCAGCGCGCACCGGTTGACGCCTGCCAGGCACCCGATTGTGCGGCCGGCGTCAAGGCCACGACGGTCGTGACCACCAGCAACAACACCAGCCCGCGGACCAGGCCGAAGGCGGCACCCAGGATGCGGTCCGGCACGGTCAGCGGCGTCGCGCTGATGGCCATGCGCACCAGCCGAGCAGCCAAGCTCCAGGCGACGAGTGCGGCCATGAAGGTCAAGACCAGCGCTGCGGCGTGGTTGAGCGCCGAGCCGGGCACACCGACCGGGATGTACACCGCGGCCTGCGGCGCGTACCAGACCGCGGCGAAGTAGGCGACGAGCCAGCCGGCCAATGACATCAGCTCGAACACCAGGCCGCGCCAGATGCCGATCAGCACCGACAACAACAGCGCCGCAAGCAAAGCCCAGTCGACCCACGCCAGGGCGCCGCTCACAACGTCAGCACGGCGCCGGGCAGGCCTGCCGCCTTCAGCCGCGCTTGCACTTTCAGCGCTTCTTCACGCGTCTCGAAAGGCCCGGCACGCACCCGCGTGCGGCTGCCCTTGTCGGTCTCCACCGCCTGGGTATAGGTCTTGAGGCCCAGCGCCTCGACCTTGCTGCGCGTCTCGCGCACCGCAGCGGCGTCGGCAAAGGCGCCGACCTGGACGACAAAACGCGCGCTGCGGGATTCCGATGCGGCGGTGGCGGCTGCGGCGATGGCGGCTGCAGCGGCTGAGGCCGCAGATGCTGCGCGTACAGCGGGTGCTGCGGTTGCCGCAGGCGCAGCCTTGACCGCGGACGCGGCAATCGCAGCCACCGGCTCGGCCACCGCCGCCGGTGCAATCTCAACCGCCGACGCTGGTGCTGCCGCCGCCGGCACCGCCTTGGCCGACTTCGGCGGTGGTGGCAAGGGCGTGCCGCCGTCCTTGCGCGGGATCTCGATCGGCAGATCCACCGGGATCGGCCGCGGCTGGGTTTCAAACAGCAGCGGGAAAGCGATCACGCCGACCGCCAACAACACCGCCGCGCCGATCAGGCGCCGGCGTGCACCGGTGCGCGCGCTGGCCGCGGCCTCGTCGGGCAGCGCCGCCGCGGCGGGCGCTTGTTTTTTGCGTTGGAGGAAGGACGGCAGGGCCATGGGATCAAGCGGTTTTGGCGGCCGCGGCAAGCGGTTCAGGTCGTCGACCCAGACGCTCAGCCCACATGGGCGGCCTTGGTTTTGGGCAGCCCTTCCTTCAGCACACCACCGACGGTATAGAAGGAACCGAAGACCACGATTCTATCAGCCGGGTCTGCGCCATCGAGCGCCGCGCGCAGCGCTTGCGACGGGCCGGCGTGGCAGTGAACCGCAACGTCGCGGCCCGCCGTCGACGACATCTGCGGCGCGGCCTTCACCGCCTGGATGGATGCCCGCACCGCCGCGGCCAATTGCTCGGCCGTCGCAGCGCGCGGCGTATCCAGACTACACAGATGCCAGCTGTCGACCAGCGGCGCCATGCGCTTGACAACGCCGTCGATATCCTTGTCGCGCATCGCGCCAAAGACCGCATGCGTGCGCGGATAAAAACCCATCTGGTCGAGGTTGAGTGCCAGCACCGCCACCGACTGCGCGTTGTGCGCGACATCGAGCACCAGCGTCGGCGCACCGGGCACGATCTGAAAACGTCCGGGCAGATCGACCAGTGCCAGACCGGTGCGCACCGCCTGCGCGCTGATCGGCACCCTATCTCGCAGCGCCTCGAAGGCTGCCAGCGCGCCCGCGGCATTGAGCAGTTGGTTGGCGCCACGCAGCGCCGGGTAGGCCAGGCCGCTGAATCGCCGGCCGCGGCCCGACCAGCTCCACTGCTGCCGGTCGCCTTGATGGTTGAAGTCGCGGCCGACAAGCCAGAGATCGGCGCCAACAGCCGCGGCGTAGTCGATCACGCTGCGCGGCGGCACCGGGTCGCTGACGATTGCGGGCTTGCCCGGGCGCATCACGCGGGCTTTTTCGCCGCCGATGCTTTCGCGGTCAGGGCCGAGGTACTCGACATGGTCGATGTCGATGCTGGTGATGACCGCGCAGTCGGTGTCGATCACGTTCACCGCGTCGAGCCGGCCACCGAGGCCGACTTCGAGGATCACCAGGTCCAGCGGCGCCTGCGCCAGCGCATGCAGGATGGCCAGCGTCGTGAACTCGAAGTAGGTCAGCTTGAGATCGCCCCGGGCGGCTTCGACGGCCTCGAAATGCGGCAGCAGCGACTCAGCGCTAACACTTGCGCCACCGATGCGGCAGCGCTCTTCAAAGTGCACCAGGTGCGGCTTGATATACAGGCCGACACGGTAGCCGGCGTGCAGCGCAATCGACTCCAGCATCGCGCATGTCGAGCCCTTGCCGTTGGTGCCGGCCACCGTGATCACGGGTGCGGTGAAGTGCAGGCCCAACCGGTCGCGCATCGCGCTCACACGCGCCAGCGTCATGTCGACCTGCTTGGGATGCAGGCGCTCGCAATGCAAAAGCCACGCCGGCAGCGTGCTGGGCAAGGTCATGGCCGGCGCGCTGCAGGCAAGCTCAGACCCCGAGCTCAGGCTCAAGCTCAAGCTCAAGCTCAAGCGACTGCGTCAGCGCTCTGGCGCAGCAGCTTGGCAAGCAGCTTGGCGATCGTCGGGCGCAGTTCGCGGCGGTCGATGATCATGTCGATGGCCCCGGTGCCGAGCAGAAATTCGCTGCGCTGGAATCCTTCGGGCAGGGTCTCGCGCACGGTGTTTTCGATCACGCGGGGACCGGCAAACCCGATCAGGGCCTTGGGCTCGGCGATGACGACATCGCCCATGAAGGCAAAACTCGCCGACACGCCGCCCATCGTCGGGTCGGTGAGCACGCTGATGTAGGGCAGCCCGGCCTGCGCCAGGCGTGTCAACGAGGCGTTGGTCTTGGCCATCTGCAGCAGGCTCAGGATGCCTTCTTGCATGCGCGCGCCGCCCGACGCGGCGAAGCTCACAAACGGCACCTTTTGCTCGACCGCCGTCTCCACACCACGCACAAAACGCTCGCCGACGACCGAGCCCATCGAGCCGCCCATGAAGTCGAACTCGAAACAGGCGACGACCAGCGGCACGGTCATCACCGCACCGCCGACGACGATCAGCGCGTCGGTCTCGCCAGTCGTTTCGAGGGCGGCTTTCAGGCGCTCGGGGTACTTCTTGCTGTCGCGGAATTTCAGTGCATCGACGGGCAGCACTTCCTGGCCAATCTCGTAGCGCCCTTCGGCGTCGAGAAAAGCATCGAGCCGGGCCCGCGCACCGACCCGGTGGTGGTGGTTGCACTTCGGGCAGACGTTGACGTTCTGCTCCAAGTCGGTTTTGTAGAGCACCGTCTCGCATGACGGGCATTTGATCCACAGCCCCTCGGGCACCGTGCGGCGCTCGCTGGGGTCGGTTTGCTGGATCTTCGGCGGCAGCAGTTTGTCCAACCAGCTCATCTTTGTTCCTTAGGCGTCTAGCGCAGCGCGGATCTCGCGCATGAAGTCGCGCGCCGCGGCGGGCGCATTGTCCACCGGGCCGGCTTCGAGCAGCTGCACCAGCCGGCTGCCGATGACCACCGCGTCGGCGCACTGCGCCACCGCGCGTGCGGTGGCGGCGTCGCGAATGCCGAAGCCCACCCCCACCGGCACCTTGACATGGGCACGGATGCGCGGCACCGCGGCAGCCACCGCGGCGGTGTCCAGATGGCCGGCGCCGGTGACGCCCTTGAGCGAGACGTAGTAGACGTAGCCGCTGGCGATGCGGCCGACGGCCTGCATGCGTGCTTCGGTCGAGGTCGGTGCGAGCAAAAAGATCAAATCGAGGCCGCGGATTTTCATCGCCGCCGCAAACGCTTCGCACTCTTCCGGCGGGTAGTCGACGACGAGCACGCCGTCAACCCCCGCGGCCGCAGCAGCGTCGACAAAAGCATCGCGGCCGGCGCGCCGGTCAAAGCGCTCGATCGGGTTGGCGTAGCCCATCAACACCACCGGCGTGTGGGCATTCGTGCTGCGGAATTCGCGCACCCAGCCGAGCACTTGGCTAAGCCCGACACCCCGCGCCAGCGCCCGTTCACTGGCCTTCTGGATCACCGGGCCATCGGCCATCGGGTCGGAAAACGGCACCCCGAGTTCGATGATGTCGGCGCCACCTTCGGCGAGGGCATGCATCACCGCGACGGTGACTTCCAGGCCCGGGTCACCCGCGGTGACGTAGGGGATCAGCGCCGTGCGCTTGACGGCTTTCAGCGCGGCGAACGTGCTTTCGATGCGGCTCATTGGGCACCGCCCTTCACGCTCTGGCCGCGGCAGGAGGGCCGGCAGTAGAAGTCCGCACCCGAGAGATCGGCAACGGTGCCGATATCCTTGTCGCCGCGGCCTGACAGGTTGACGAGCAGATGTTGGTCGGCCGGCAATGTCGGCGCGAGTTTCATCGCGTAGGCCACCGCGTGGCTCGACTCCAGCGCCGGGATGATGCCTTCGGTGCGGCACAGGCGATGAAAGGCTTCGAGCGCTTCGACGTCGGTGATGCCGACATATTCGGCGCGGCCGATATCCTTGAGGTACGCGTGCTCCGGGCCGACGCCGGGATAGTCCAGCCCGGCCGAGATCGAATGGGTTTCGGTGATCTGGCCGTTTTTGTCCTGCAGCAGATAGGTGCGGTTGCCATGCAGCACGCCCGGCGATCCGGCGATCAGCGAGGCTGCATGTTTGCCCGAGTCGAGGCCCTCACCCGCTGCTTCGACACCGATCAACCGCGTGCCGGCATGGCTGATGTAAGGGTGAAACAGGCCCATCGCATTGCTGCCGCCGCCAACACAGGCGATCACCGCGTCGGGCTGGCGGCCGATCAGCTCGGGCATCTGGACCAGGCTTTCCTGGCCGATGACGCTCTGGAAGTCGCGCACCATTTCCGGATAAGGGTGCGGGCCGGCGACGGTGCCGATGATGTAGAACGTTTGCTCCACGTTCGTGACCCAGTCGCGCAACGCTTCATTGAGCGCGTCCTTCAGGGTCCGGCTGCCTGAATCGACCGGCACCACCTTGGCGCCGAGCAGGTGCATGCGGTAGACATTCGGCGACTGGCGCTTGATGTCCTCGCTGCCCATATAGACCACACATTCGATGCCGTAGCGCGCGCAGATCGTCGCCGTGGCCACGCCATGCTGGCCGGCGCCCGTCTCGGCGATGACGCGGCGCTTGCCCATGCGCCGCGCCAGCAGAGCCTGGCCGATGGTGTTGTTGATCTTGTGCGCGCCGGTGTGGTTGAGGTCTTCGCGCTTGAGGTAAATCTGCGCGCCGCCGACTTCGCGGCTCAAGCGCACCGCGTGGTAGATCGGGCTCGGCCGGCCGACAAAGTGTTTGAGCTCGTGGCGAAACTCGGCGACAAATTCGGCGTCGTTGCGGTAGCGTGTGTAGGCCTCGCGCAGTTCGTCGATCGCGTGGACCAGGGTCTCGGCGACAAAGCTGCCGCCGTAGGGCCCGAAATGCCCGCTGGCATCGGGTTGTTGGTAGTTCAGCATGGGGTTCTCTTCAAGGCTTGGGTGCAGCGGCGAGTTGCGTATCCGCATCCCTCACCGCCTGGCAGAACCGGCGCATCAGCGCGGCATCCTTGATGCCTTTGATCGCGCTTTCGACGCCCGAGCTCACATCAACGGCCGCAGGCCGGACGCGACGCACCCCATCGATCACGTTTGCAGGATTCAACCCACCAGACAAAACGACGGGAAGTTGAACGCCTTGAGGAACGACAGACCAATCAAACACCTTGCCACCACCGCCATAACCGTCGACAGGAGCGTCGAGCAGCAGACCTTGGGCGTCGTTGAAACGCGCAGCGAAGTCTAACAAATCGACTCCGGCCGCCGCCGCCACCGCGCGCAGGTAGGGCCGGCCCGCAGCCCGGCACTGCGCCGGCGTTTCGTCGCCATGAAACTGCAGCAGCGCGTTGGGCACCGCTTGCAGCGCGTGGGCGATCTCGTCGGCACTGGCGTTGACGAGCAGCAGCACCGGCGTCATAAAAGGCGGCAGGCGGCGCGCGAGTTCGGCGGCGCGCTGCGCTGTCACGGCACGCGGGCTCGCCGGGTACAGCACGAAGCCGACCGCATCGGCGCCGGCGGCCACCGCGGCGTCGACATCGGCCTCGCGGGTCAGGCCGCAGATCTTGATCCGGGTGCGCGTGTTCACGCGCGGCCGCCGCCAGGTTTAGGGCAGCCAGTCCATCGCGGGTGTCGATTCGGGAATTGCATGCCGCGCATCGTAGTACGGCCCGGCGAAGTACAGGCCGTCGGGCGCGAAGGTCGGCGCCGCGAAGCCGCGGTTGCGCCCCGCCAGCACCTGCGCCATCCACCCGGGCGCGTGAGTGCCGTTGCCGACCGCCACCAGGCAGCCCATCAGGTTGCGCACCATGTGGTGCAAAAAAGCACTCGCGTCAAAATCAAATCGCCAATAGGCGCCATGGCGCGTGATCGAGATCGAGCGCAGCGTTTTGACTGGCGACTGCGCCTGGCAGTCGGCAGCGCGGAAGGCGCTGAAATCATGTTCGCCGATCAACAGCGCGGCGGCAGCGCGCATGGCGTCGCCGTCGAGCGCGCGAAAAACCCAGCCGCAGCGTGCATGTTCGATCGCCGGGCGCACCGGCGACTCAAGCAGCAGGTAGCGATAGCGGCGGCCGCGGGCGCTGTTGCGGGCGTGGAAGTCGTCGGCCACCGGCTGGCACCACTGCACCGCGATGTCGGCATCGAGATAGCGGTTGCTGCCGCGCACCCAAGAGAAACTGTCGCGGTCGACCGGCGCATCAATATGAATCACCTGGTTCAGCGCGTGCACACCGGCATCGGTGCGGCCGGCACAGACGGTGCTGATGGGCACCGCGGCGAATGCCGACAGCGCGGCTTCGACACGGTCCTGCACCGTCTGGCCATCGGGTTGCGACTGCCAGCCGTGATAACGCTCGCCGTTGTACGCGATGCCGAGCGCGAGGCGGCGGCCGGGGCGCACGGGATCAACCCGCGCGCCGGCCAGCGCGCCCGCCTCACCCGACATCGATGCCCATCAACCCAGATTGGCCAGCAGCGTCTGGGCCTTGGCCTTGAGCGCACCGTCGGCCTGCGCGATGACCTCTTCGAGCAGGTCGCGCGCGCCTTCGAGGTCACCGATCTGGCGGAACTCGTCAGCCAGTTCGAGCTTGCGCGCCAGCGGGTCGGCATCGTCGTCATCGAAGACCGACGGCTGATCGGGCAGGTCGAAATCGACGTAGGTCGCGTCACCCGCGGGCATCGCCGGTGCGGCCGGTGGATGCAGCGCGATCGTCTTGTCGTGCTGGCCGTCGACGACGGTGGTCTGGTTGCCGTCCAGCGTCAGGTCCATCAGGTCGAAGTCGACCGTTCCGGCCGGTGCCGGCGCTTCGGCTGGGGGCGGTGCTGCCGACAGCGCAAAGGGCATCGCCAGCGTCGTCGTCTGCTCGTGTGGCGGCGCCGCCGGCGCGGGCCGCGGTGGCGGTGCGCCGTAAGGCATCGTGGCCGAGGTCGCCAGCGGACGGGTCGCTTCCATCGGCGACATCGCCGGCGGCCGCGTTGGCGGGTTGTCCAGGTCGAGGTCGAGCGCAAGGTCGAGGTCGGTCTGCGGCAAGGTGTCCATCAGCGGCTGCACCGAGTCCGGCGGGCTGGCCTGCAGCACCGACTGCGGCATCGTCGAAGCCCCTAGCGGCTCGACGATTCGGTCGCCGTCACGGACCACCGATTCGGGTTCGCCACCGGGTTGGTAAAGCGGGTTTTCCGGGTCGATCGAACGGCCGAGTTCCTGCGCCTTGTCCCAGTCTTCGCCTTCGCCCTGGGTCAACGCGAACATCTGCGCGGCGAGCATCTCGTAGCCCTTGGTGTCGCGCCGTTTGGCGTAGACCTCGAGCAACTTGGCGCGCACCGCCATGCGGTCGGGGCTGGAGCGCATCGCCTCCTTGAGGATTTCCTCGGCCTGCAGGTCGCGGCCGTAGGCCAGGTACACGTCGGCCTCGGCCACCGGGTCGACGTCGCCGATCGCGTCGAGCTGGCTGAGCGAATAGCTCATCGAGGAGTTGGCGCCTTGGTTTGTCGACGCCGCCCCTTCGCGGGTGTCGACGCGCTGGCCACCACTGGCACCGAAGAACGAATCCGGCTGCAAACGGCTTTCGAGGAATGAGGTCTCGGTGCCCGACTTGGCGCGCGCGCCGCGCAGGCGATACACGCCGATGCCGGCCAGCAGCAGCACCAGCACGCCTGCGGCCGGCAGCACAAATTCATTCTCGAGGATCGAGTCCAGCAAGCCCGTCTCTTCGGCTTGCACCGGTGCAGCAGCAGCGGGTTTGGACGCCGCTGGCGTGGCTGGTTTGGGCGCGGCAGCCGTGACGGTTGGCGCGGCCGGCATCGACGGCGCCGAGGCGACCGTGGCGGCAGCGGGCGCAGGTGCTACCGGCGCGGCAACAGCCGGTGCTGGTGCGGGCTGGGCTGGCGGGGTCGCAGCCGGTTGAGCGGCGGCGACAGGGGCAGGGGCAGGGGCAGGGGCAGGGGCAGGGGCAGGGGCAGGCGCGGGCGCGGGCGCGGGCGCCGGGCCGGCGGGCTTGGCGGGCGCACCGGCGGCGCTGGTCGTCGAGCCCTGCAGCTTCTTCAATTCTTCGACATTGCGCGACAACTCGGCGACGCGCGCGGCGGCTTCCTTGGCCGCGGTTTCTTTCGAGACCTTGGCCTCGGGCGCGGTGGACTTCAGCGCCCCTTGCGACAACTTGAGCTTGTCGGCGCTGGCCGCGGCGGCCTGCTTGCGGTCTTCGACCGCGGCCTGCACCTTGCCACCCGACTGGCGCGCCGGCGCTTCGGCAGCGGCGTTGGGTGCGCCTGCGGCCAGGCGTTGCCGGTAGGCGCCAAAGTCGGCGCTCTGGGCCTGGATGAACTCACGCGCCTCGGTGGCCGTGACCTTGCGCGCATCGTCGGCGGTCGGCAGCGAAAGCACTGTGCCCGACTTCAGCCGGTTCATGTTCTCACCGGCAAATGCCTGCGGGTTGCCGCGAAACAGCGAGACCAGCAACTGGTCGAGCGAGACGCCACCGGGCTGGTTGCGCGCCGCGATGCCACTCAGCGTATCGCCGGCACGCACCTTGTAGTCAGAAGCCTGCGCGGCCTTGGCCGGCGCGGCGGCGGCAGCCGGTGCGGCCGGGCTTGCAGCCGCGGCCGGGGCTGCTGCCGGCTGGCGTGGTTCGCGCACTGGCGCTGGTGCACGCGCGGCTGGCGGCGCGACGGCGGGCGACGCAGCCACAGCGGGTGCCTGCTCCGGTGTCGGCGCCGCAGCCGGGCTCGGCGCGGCGGCCGGGGTGACCGGCGCCGCAGGCGCCGCGGCCACCCGCGGCGGATCCATCAACAAGGTGTATTCGCGCACCAGCCGGCCCGACGCCCAGCTGACTTCGAGAATGACGTCGACGAAGGGCTCGACCACCGCCCGGTCGCTGGACAGCCGGATATACGGGCGGCCATCGGCGCGGCGCGCGAGCACGGCCTGGGTGCCGGTCAGCACGGCGTTGTAGTCGACGCCGGCGGCACGGTAGGCGTCGGCCGGCGCGATGCGCACGTTGAGCGACGACGCCTCTTCGGGCGTCATGCTGGTGACGTCGATCTCGGCTTTGAGTGTTTCGCCGAGCGCCGACTGCACGCTCAAGCGGCCCAGGCCAAGGGCCCAGGCGTTGCCGCCGACCGCCGCCAGGGCCGCCACGGCAAGCGAGGTCAAAGCGAACCGCGTGGCGGTGAATGCGCGATATTTCAAGGCTGCTCCCGGTCGATCCGGCGCCCGCGGTCAGCGCCCGGTCGCAACAACGCGCGACTGGGCCGTGGGGCAGGAAATCACAATAGCATCAAGCATATAGGCTTACAAGCTCATGCAAAGGCTGACGTTTGCAGTGGAAACGCCCTGTTTCTCTGCCACGGGCCCGCTCGTTGTGCCGAGGCAACGCCGGGATGCGCCGTCAGTCGGCCAGCAGAATGCGCAGCATCCGCCGCAGCGGCTCGGCCGCGCCCCACAAAAGCTGGTCGCCGATCGTGAAAGCGCCCAGGTATTGCGGCCCCATCGCGAGTTTGCGCACGCGCCCGACCGGGATGTCCATGGTGCCGGTCACGGCCACCGGCGTGAGCCGCTGCATCGTCGCCTCGCGTGTATTCGGCACCAGCTTGCCCCAAGCGTTGTCGTTGGCGATGAGGTCTTCGATGTCGGCCAGCGGCACGTCGCGCTTGAGCTTGATCGTCAGCGCCTGGCTGTGGCAGCGCATTGCGCCGACCCGCACGCAGAGTGAATCGATCGGCGTCGGCGCAGAGCCAAAACCGGGGCCGCGGCCGAGGATCTTGTTGGTCTCGGCGCCGCCCTTCCATTCTTCGAGGCTGGTGCCGTCGCCGCGGTCACTGTCGATCCACGGGATCAGGCTGCCGCCCAGTGGGACGCCGAAGTTCGCCGTCTCCGTCGCCGACAGGCCACGTTGCGTGGCGGCCACCTGGCGGTCGATCTCGAGGATCGCGCTGGCCGGGTTGTCGAGCAGCGCGCGCACCGACGCGTTGAGCGTGCCGTATTGCGTCAACAGCTCGCGCATATGCTGCGCGCCGCCACCGCTGGCGGCCTGGTAGGTGGTGCAGCTCATCCACTCGACGAGGTCGGCCTTGAACAATGAGCCGACACCCATCAACATGCAGCTCACGGTGCAGTTGCCGCCGATGAAGTCGCGCACACCACGCGCCAGCGCTGCCTTGATGACATCCATGTTGACCGGGTCCAGGATGATCACCGCGTCATCGTTCATGCGCAGGGTCTTGGCGGCGTCGATCCAGTAACCCTGCCAGCCGGCGGCGCGCAGTTGCGGGTACACCGCCTTGGTGTATTCGCCGCCCTGTGCGGTGATGATGATTTCGCAGCGCTTGAGCGCGTTGATGTCATGGGCGTCAAAGAGCTTGGTCTCGTTCTTCGCCATTGCTGGCGCTGCGCCACCGGCATTGGAAGTGCTGAAGAACATCGGCTCGATGAGCGCGAAGTCGCCCTCGGCCTGCATGCGGTCGAGCAATACCGAGCCGACCATGCCGCGCCAGCCAACCAATCCTGTGAGTGCCATTTTGAATCTACCTTTTTTCGTCGCTGATCCGGACCCCGGTTTGCCTCGGCGCGTATCGCCGGGGTCCATGAGGTGGGGCGAGACGATCCGAGAGCCTCTAGCTCTTGGTGGTAATCGTTTTGGTGGTCGTGGTGACGTTCGACGCTGATGTCAGCGCGGCCACCACGGCATCGCCCATCGCGCGGGTACCCACCCGCTGCGTGCCTTCGCTCCAGATGTCGGCCGTGCGCAAGCCGGCGGACAACACCGACTTCACCGCCGACTCGATGCGGTCGGCGGCTTGGGGCTGGTCGAGGGTGTAGCGGAGCATCATGGCAGCAGACAGGATTGTAGCCAAGGGGTTGGCCAGGTCCTGGCCGGCGATGTCGGGCGCGCTGCCATGGCTGGGTTCGTAGAGCCCCTTGCCGGCCTTGTCCATCGAGCCCGAAGGCAACATGCCGATCGAGCCGGTCAACATCGCGGCTTCGTCCGACAGGATGTCGCCGAACATATTGCCGGTGACGAGCACGTCAAACTTCTTCGGCGCGCGCACCAGTTGCATCGCCGCGTTGTCGACGTACATGTGGTCGAGCTCGACATCCGGGTACTGCGCATGGACCTCGGTGACGACATCCTTCCAGAACTGGAAGGTCTCCAGCACATTCGCCTTGTCGACACTCGTCACGCGCTTGCTGCGTTTTTGTGCGGCCTGGAAAGCGACATGCGCGATGCGCTCGATCTCCGGGCGGCTGTAGCGCATCGTGTCGAAGGCTTCTTCGGCGCCGGGGAAGTGGCCGTCGGTCGCCGTGCGGCGGCCGCGCGGCTGGCCGAAGTAGATATCGCCAGTGAGCTCGCGGATGATCAGGATGTCCAGGCCAGCGACGAGTTCGGGCTTCAGGCTCGACGCGTGGGTCAGCTGCTCGTAGCAGATCGCGGGCCGGAAGTTGGCAAACAGACCGAGGTGCTTGCGCAAGCCCAGGATCGCCTGCTCGGGGCGCAGCGGGCGATCGAGCTTGTCGTACTTCCAGTCGCCCACCGCGCCGAACAGGATCGCGTCGGCGGCCTGCGCCAGCTTGAGCGTCGCTTCAGGCAATGGGTGGCCATGGGCCTCGTAGGCCGCACCACCCACCAACGCGGTCTCGGTTTCAAACGGCAGCTCGAGCACCTGCAACACACGCAACGCCTGCGCCATGATTTCAGTGCCGATGCCGTCGCCGGGCAGGATTGCGATCTTCATGTTGAACGTTGGCTGTTGTCTGCTTGTGGGTGGTGAAGTTCAGGCGACGCTGCGATGCGCCAGCCAGGGCATGCGCGCCAGGCGTTCGGCTTCGAAGGCGCGGATCTTGTCGGCGTGGCGCAGGGTCAGGCCGATATCGTCGAAGCCGTTGATCAGGCAATATTTGCGGAACGGCTGGACATCAAATTCGAGCGCGCTGCCATCGGGCTTGCGCACGCGCTGGGCGCCCAGATCGATCGTCAGCTCGTAGCCGACAAAAGCATTCACCTCGTCGAACAGGCGCGATACCTGGTCGTGTGGCAGCACGATCGGCAGCAGGCCGTTCTTGAAGCAGTTGTTGAAAAAGATATCCGCAAAACTCGGCGCGATGATGGCGCGAAAGCCGTACTGCCCAAGCGCCCACGGTGCATGTTCGCGGCTCGATCCGCAGCCAAAATTCTGCCGCGCGATCAGCACCGACGCGCCCTTGTAGCGCGCCTGGTTGAGCACGAAGTCGGGGTTCGGCCGGCGGGTTGCCGGGTCTTGCCCGGGCTCGCCCTTGTCGAGATAACGCCAGGCATCAAACAGGTTCGGGCCAAAGCCAGAGCGCTGGATCGACTTCAGAAACTGCTTCGGGATGATCGCGTCGGTATCGACGTTGTCGCGGTCCATCGGGGCGACCAAGCCCTTGTGCACGGTGAAAGCGTCCATCTGCGCGGCCTACTTCTTCTTGGCCGCGTCTTCGACGACGCCGCCCGCTTTTTTGACATCCTTGCCGATGCCCTCGATGGTGTTGCAGCCCACCAGCAGCGCCAGCAGTGCGCACAAAGCGATCAGTTGTTTCATGCCTACTCCTTCGCCAAAATTCAAACCAGCCGGCGCACGTCGACAAAATGCCCTTCCAGCGCCGCCGCGGCGGCCATCGCCGGGCTGACCAGGTGGGTGCGGCCACCGGCACCCTGGCGGCCTTCGAAGTTGCGGTTGCTGGTCGAAGCGCAGCGCTCGCCGGGTTCGAGCCGGTCGGCGTTCATCGCCAGGCACATCGAACAACCGGGCTCGCGCCACTCGAACCCTGCGGCCTTGAAAATTTCATGCAAACCCTCGGCCTCGGCCTGCACCTTGACCAGCCCCGAACCCGGCACAACCATCGCCAGCTTGACGTTGCCGGCGACACGTTTTCCGATGCGGCGTACCACGGCGGCAGCTTCGCGCAAATCTTCGATCCGGCTGTTGGTGCAAGAGCCGATGAACACCTTGTCGACAAAGATGTCAGTGATCGGCTTGTTCGGCGTCAGGCCCATATACGCCAGCGCACGTTCGATGGCGTCGCGCTTGTTCGCGTCCTTTTCCTTTTCAGGGTCGGGCACGCGGTCTTCGATCGACAACACCATCTCCGGCGACGTGCCCCAGGTCACTTGCGGGCGCAACTGCGATGCATCAATCTCGACGATGGTGTCGAATTTCGCACCGGCGTCGGACTGCAGGACGCGCCACTGCGCCACCGCGATGTCCCATTCGACACCGCTCGGCGCAAAGGGCCGGCCCTTGACGTAGTCGATGGTCTTGTCGTCGACCGCCACCAGCCCGGCGCGCGCACCGGCCTCGATGGCCATGTTGCAGACCGTCATGCGCCCTTCCATCGACAGCGCGCGGATCGCTGCGCCAGCAAACTCGATCGTGTGCCCGGTGCCACCCGCGGTGCCGATGCGGCCGATGATCGCGAGCACGATGTCCTTGGCGGTGCAGCCGCGTGGCAAAGCGCCGTTGACCTTGACGAGCAGGTTCTTGGCCTTCTTGGCCAGCAGGGTCTGCGTGGCCATCACATGTTCGACCTCGCTGGTGCCGATGCCATGCGCGAGTGCGCCAAAAGCGCCGTGGGTCGACGTGTGCGAATCGCCGCAGACGACGGTCATGCCCGGCAGCGTGGCGCCCTGCTCGGGCCCGATGACATGCACGATGCCCTGGCGCTTGTCGAGGAATGGGAAGTACACCGCCGCACCAAAGGCCTTGATATTGGCGTCGAGCGTGGTCACCTGCTGGCGGCTGGTGGCGTCGGTGATGCCGTCGTAGCCACGCTCCCAGCCGGTGGTGGGTGTGTTGTGGTCGGCAGTGGCAACGATCGAACTCGTGCGCCAGACCTTGCGCCCGGCCAGACGCAGGCCTTCAAACGCCTGCGGGCTGGTGACTTCGTGCACCAGGTGGCGGTCGATATACAGCACCGTCGTGCCGTCGTCTTCGGTGTGGACGACATGGTCGTCCCAGAGTTTGTCGTAGAGCGTGCGGGCGGTCATGCGGAGGTGCGCCTCGTTGTACAGGGTAGTGCAGGATCGTGCGGGGTGGTCACCGGTCGCGGTTTGGAGCAATCGATACCAGACCCCCATTGTCGGCGATGTCGCTGCAAGCGTCGGCAAGTGTCCGCAAGCGGCGCGCAAGCCCCGCTAGGCCGGGTTGCTTGCCGATCAGATCGGCATGCGCGCCGCCGCGGCGGCGTCGAGTGCGCCTTCGCCACGCGCAATCGCGGCGTCGAACATCGCCGCCACACCGGGCATCACGGCCAGGTCAACACCGGCACGCGCGGCTTCTTCGATCATCAGCCGCACGTCCTTGCGCGCCATCGAGACTTCGAAACTCGGCGAAGTGAACTCGCCGGCCTCGATGCGCGCGGCGCGTGCCGGCAGCGTCTGGCCGGGGTTGAAATGCTGGAACAGCGAAAACGCATCGCCGGTCGAGATGCCGACCGCGTGCGCCAGCCGGTTGACATCGGCGAGCACGCCGAGCAGGCCCAGCAGCGTGAGGTTGCCAAAGAGCTTGAAGGCCGCAGCACGCGCTGGCGCTACGCCCAGGTAGACGACCTTGCCGGTCATCTTTTGCAAGTCAGGCAAAAGCATGTCGTGCTGCGACTGCGAGCCAGACACGAGCATCAGCCCGGTGCCTTCGAGCGCATTCGATGGGCCCATGAACACCGGCGCGTGAACAAAAGTGCGCCCGCGCGCCGCCCAGCTGGCGATGCGCTGCGCGGTCGGCGTCACGGCCGTCGTCGTGTGATCAATGATCCAGGTGGCGGGTGATATCAAGCGGGCGATCGGCTCGAGCACAGCGTCGATCGAGGCATCGTCGGCCAGCGACAGGTGGATGCGCTCGGCACCATCGATCGCCGCCGCGGCGTCTTCAAACGCAGTGGCGCCATGGACCTGCAGCGCCTGCGCCTTGGCCGCGGTGCGGTTCCACACGTTGACCGCGTGGCCGTTGGCAATCATCCGCCGCACAAAACCCGAGCCCATCAGGCCGGTGCCAAAAAATGCGATCTTCATGCTGGGCTTTCCTTCGTGACGGGGTGCTCACGATACCGCGACCGCGGTGTTGCGCCTGCGGCGGTGAATCGATCAGCCCAAGGCCGCGATCACATTGGCGGGCGCCTGCACCAGTTCGATCAACACCCCCTCACCGCCGACCGGGAATTCATCGTTGCCCTTGGGGTGGATGAAGCAGATATCGTGTCCCGCCGCGCCTTTGCGGATGCCACCCGGCGCGAAGCGCACGCCGTGCGCCGTCATCCACGCGACCGCTGCGGCGAGGTCGTCGACCCACAGGCCGACATGGTTGAGCGGCGTGTTGTGCACCGCCGGTTTTTTGTCGGCGTCGATCGGCTGCATCAGGTCGACTTCGACCGCATGCACCCCTGAGCCGATGGCGCAGATGTCCTCGTCGACGTTTTCGCGTTCGGAGACAAAGGTGCTTTTCACTTCGAGACCCAGCACATCGACCCAAAGCGATTTCAGCCGCGCCTTGCTCGTGCCGCCGATGGCGATTTGCTGAATGCCGAGCACCCTGAAGGGCTTGTTCGCGGGTTGATCGGTCATCACAGAAAACTCATGATCGCCTGGTCGACCGCCAGGCTCTCGCCTTTAGTGGCCAGCAGTTCACCAACCGTGCCGTCTTGGGTCGCGACGAGGATGTTCTCCATCTTCATCGCCTCGATGACGGCCAGCTTTTCGCCCGCCAGCACCTTCTGCCCGCGCTGCACCACGATGTCGGCGAGCAGGCCGGGCATCGGCGAGAGCAGGAACTTGCTCAGGTCGGGCGGCTGTTTGTGCGGCATCAGCTTGAGCAGTTGGGCAGCACGCGGCAGCAGCACCAGGGTCTCGATCTGCGCGCCGTTGTGCGCGACACGGATGCCGAGCGGATTTTTCGCGCCGCCACGCTCGACCTGCGCGGTGAAAGCGCGGCCGTTGCAATTGCCCAGCATCAGGATGTCGCCGAGCTTGGTCATGCTCTGGATCGCGAAGTGGCGATCGCCGATGACCACATCGGCCTTGCCCGAGACCGGCTCGAATTCGTCGATATGCACCTCGTGATGTTGATGCTGCTCGCCGCCGCCTGAGCCAAGAACAACCACCACAAGATCGGCCGTCGTCTTGACCTGGTGCCCCGGCAATTGCCCGCTGATGCCCGACGAACGCTGGCGTGCCTTGCGCCGCACAAAAGCGGCAATCGCGACCAGGAACAACGGGTCGTCGTGCACCACGTCAGCGGCGCTGAAACCTTTGGCGTAATGCGCGGCGATGAAGCCGGTGTTGAAGTCGCCGTTCGCAAATTGGGGGTGCGCCAGCAACGCCGCCTGGAACGGGATGTTGCTCGAGATGCCGCGGATCACAAAAGCATTCAGCGCCTCGCGCATCTTGCTGATCGCGTCGGCACGGTCGCGCCCATGCACGATGAGCTTGGCGATCATCGAGTCGTAAAACATCGGGATCTCGCCACCTTCGTAGACGCCGGTGTCGACACGAACGCCACCGCCATCGGGCATCGGCAGCGCCGCTTCCATCGTCGCCGTTGGCGGCAGGTAGCGTACGAGCCGCCCCGTGGACGGCAGGAAATTCCTGAACGGATCTTCGGCATTGATGCGGCACTCGATCGCCCAGCCCTTGCGCGGAATCTGCGCCTGCGTGAACGACAACTTCGCGCCCGCGGCGACACGAATCATTTGCTCCACCAAGTCGATGCCGGTGATGCATTCGGTCACCGGGTGCTCGACCTGCAGACGGGTGTTCATTTCCAGAAAGTAAAAACTCTGGTCGCGGCCGACGACAAACTCGACCGTGCCCGCGCTCTGGTAGCTAACGGCCTGGGCCAGCGCCACCGCCTGCGCGCCCATCGCTTGCCGGGTTTCATCAGAGATAAAGGGCGACGGCGCTTCTTCGATCACCTTCTGGTGTCGGCGCTGGATCGAACATTCACGCTCGTGCAGGTAGACGGTGTTGCCGTGTGCATCGCCAAGGACCTGGATCTCGATATGGCGCGGCTCTTCGACAAACTTTTCGATGAAGACGCGGTCGTCGCCGAAGCTGTTGCGGGCCTCGTTGCGGCAGGCGCCAAAACCGTCGAAAGCCTGCTTGTCGTCGAAGGCCACCCGCAGGCCCTTGCCACCACCGCCGGCACTGGCCTTGATCATCACCGGGTAGCCGATATCACGCGCGATCTGCACTGCGCGCTCTGGCGTTTCGATGGCTTCGTTCCAGCCCGGGATGGTGTTGACGCCGGCCGCGATGGCGAGTTTTTTCGACGCGATCTTGTCGCCCATCGCGGCGATGCTGTGGTGCTTGGGGCCGATGAAGCCGTGCACATCGGCGCCGCGCCCAGCCGTGAGAGTTATCTGCTCGGCGACAAGATCATCGCTGCGGCCCAGCAGACCGGCGCGCAGGCGATCCACCCCGGCTACGGCTTCTTGTCAGAGAACGCCGAGTTCGCGCGCCGGGTCGAAGAAGAGGGGTTGATCTTCATCGGCCCCAAGCACCACAGCATCGCCGCGATGGGCGACAAGATCGCGTCGAAAAAACTCGCCATCGCGGCCGGCGTCAACACCATCCCGGGCTGGAAC
>JANPDN010000277.1:0-19818 GCA_031431555.1 Rubrivivax sp. | reverse complement strand
AGTTGGCCCGAACTGCGCCGCCAGGTGGAGAACTTTGCCGCCGCGCTCAGAGCCATGGGCGTGGTGCCCGGCGACCGCATCTGCGCGGTGTTGCCGAATACGCCGCAGACGGCGGCGGTATTTCTGGCCGCGGCGAGTGTCGGCGCGGTGTGGAGCATCTGCTCGCCCGACATGGGCCCGGTGGCGGTGCTCGACCGCTTCCGCCAGATCGCGCCGAAGGTGCTGGTGGCTTGCGACAGCGTGCGCTGGGGTGGTGTGGATCACGACCGCCGGCCCTTGATCGACGAACTGCTGGCTTCGCTGCCGAGCGTCGAACATGCCCTGCGCGGCGCGCAGATCGACGCCTTGTTGAACGGCAGCGCCGATGGTGTGGAGGCAGCGGCGGAAAAGTTCGAGCCGACCTGGCTGCCGACTTCGGTGCCTTTTGACCACCCGCTGTGGATCGTCTATTCCAGCGGCACCACCGGCCTGCCCAAACCGATCGTGCATGGCCATGGCGGCATCGTCATCGAAGCCCTCAAGGCGGGGCTGCACAACAACATCGGGCCTTCGGTCGAAACCGGCGACCGCTTCCACTGGTTCAGCACCACCGGCTGGATCATGTGGAACGGCCAGCTCGCCGCTTTGCTCAGCGGCACCACGGCGTGCATCTTCGACGGCAGCCCCTCGGCGCCTTCAGGCGTCGATGCCGAGGGCCGCCCATCCAAGGCCCCCGACTGGACGACGCTGTGGCGCTTTGCCGGCATCGCCCGCGCAACCTTCTTCGGCGCCGGCGCGGCGTTTTATGCCAGCTGCCTCAAAGCTGATGTGCAGCCGATGCAGGCCGCTGACCTGCGCGCGCTGCGTGCCATCGGCTCGACCGGCTCGCCTCTGTCCGACGAGTGTTATGACTGGATCTGGCAGCGCTGCCCTCAAGCGCAGGGCCAGCCGATCTGGATCAACCCGATCAGCGGCGGCACCGACTTTGCCGGCGCATTTGTCGGCGGCAATATCACTCTGCCGGTGCATCGCGGCGAGATGCAATGCCGCTGCCTGGGCGCTGCTGTCGAGGCCTTCAGCGAAACCGGCGTGAGCCTGATCGACGAGGTCGGCGAACTGGTCTGCACGCAGCCGATGCCGTCGATGCCGCTGTACTTCTGGGGCGATGAGGGCGGCCACCGTTACCGCGACAGTTATTTCGACATGTACGAAGGTGTCTGGCGCCACGGCGACTGGATCCGCATCACGCCGCGCGGCGGCGCGATCATCTACGGCCGCAGCGACGCCACGATCAACCGCCATGGTGTGCGCATGGGCACGGCCGAGCTGTACCGCGCGGTGGAGCTCCTGACCGAGGTGCTCGACAGCCTCGTCGTCGACCTCGAATACCTCGGCCGCGAAAGTTATATGCCGCTGTTCGTGGTGCTGCGCGATGGGCTGACGCTGGACGCGGCACTGACCAGGCGCATCAATGCCGGCATCCGCGCCGCGATGTCGCCGCGCCATGTGCCTAACGAGATCTTTCAGGTGCTGGCAATTCCGCGTACGCTGTCGGGCAAGAAGATGGAGCTGCCGGTGAAAAAGCTCCTGCTCGGCGCTGAAGCGCACCAGGTGCTCAACCGCGACGCGATGGCCAACCCGAACTGCGTCGATTGGTTTGTGGCCTTCGCCCGCCAGCGCGCCGCGGCAGCCAGCTGAAGTGATGCTGGCCCCGCGCATCGCCGCGCTGCACCGCCTGCTCGTCGTCACGCTGCTCGGGTTTGCATCCGGCCTGCCGCTGGCCTTGACAGGCCAGGCGATGCAGGCCTGGCTGACGGTGGAGGGCCTGGACCTGGCGACGATCGGCTTCCTGAGCCTGGTCGGCCTGCCCTACACCTTCAAGTTTTTGTGGGCACCGCTGATGGACCGCTTCGACCTGCCCTGGCTTGGCCGCCGGCGCGGCTGGCTGGTGCTGACGCAGTTGATGCTCGCCGGCGCGCTGCTGCTGCTGGCCGGCACCTCGCCGAAAGACTCGATCAGGTTGTTTGCGCTGTTTGCGGTGACGGTGGCGTTCATCTCGGCGTCGCAAGACGTGATCATCGATGCCTACCGCACCGACCTGCTGCCCAAACCAGAACGTGGCCTGGGCGCCTCGCTCAACGTGATGGGCTATCGGCTGGCGATGATCCTGTCCGGCGGCATCGCGCTGATCTGGACCGACCCCGCCCAAGGTGGCGGCTGGGACTGGCCGGCGGTCTACCGCTTCATGGCCGGGCTGATGGTCGCAGCGGCAGTGCTGTCGGCGCTGATCTTGCCCAAGGTCGCCTGGCCCGACATCAAACCGACGCTGGCGCGCAACGACCTCACCGGCTTTGCCGCGGTGGTGGCCGCGGTGGCGGTGGGCGTGTTGCTCACCGACCAGTTTGCACAGCCGATCGCCAACACGCTGCTCGCACCGCTGCTTGAAGGCGGCAGCTTGAATCCGGCACTGCAAAAGCGCTGGGTCGACCTGCTCGCGCTGATGATGGGCATCGCCTTCACGCTGCCGCTGGCGGCCTGGGCCGCGCGACGGGCCAAGTTCGAGACCCTGCTCGGCGGCCTGCGCAACTACTTCAGCCAGACCGGTGCCGCGGCGTTTTTGCTCTTCATCGTGCTCTACAAATTGGGCGACGCTTTTGCCGGCTCGCTGATGACGCCGTTTTTGCTCAAGGCCATGGCCTACACCTCGGCCGAGGTCGGCGTCGTCAACAAGGTCATCGGCCTGTGGCTGACGATCGGCGGCGCGCTGCTCGGTGGTGCCTTGATGTTGCGTATCGGCCTGTGGCGCGCGTTGATGTTGTTCGGCGTCTTGCAGTTGCTCAGCAACCTGGGTTTTTGGTGGCTGGCGGTCAGTGGCAAAGGTGTCTTGCCCGGGCTGGTGCTCGCACCATTTGACTGGGGCTTTGTCAAACTTTCGACTTCAACGCCAGTCGATGGCGGGCTGTTGATGGTCGTGGCGTTCGAGAATATTTCCGGCGGCATGGGCACCGCGGCTTTTGTCGCGTTCTTGATGAGCCTGTGCAACCAACGCTTCACGGCGACCCAGTTTGCGTTGCTGTCGGCATTCGCCTCGGTGGGCAGGGTCTGGGTCGGCCCGCTCGCCGGAGTGCTGGCCGAGAGCATCGGCTGGCCGACGTTTTTTATCGTCAGCACGGTGCTCGCGCTGCCGGCGCTGTGGATGCTGTGGGGCATGCGCGCCAGCGTGCGGGCGCTCGAAGCCTAGCGCGCGACGCCTGATGTCCGACGCCTGACGGCCTCGGCGCATAAACTGCGCCCATGGTCACTCATCTCGATCTGCTGCGCGGCGCCCCCGCCTGGGGCTGCGCCTGTTTTGGACATCGGCGACGTGCGCTGCTCACCGGTGCTGCTGCGGCGACGCTGGCCGCGGCCGCCGGCCCGGCTGTCGCGCAAATTCCCGAATGCACACGCTCCAAGCTGACCAACCTGGTGCCGGCAGAACAGGTCGAGCAGGCCGCCGCGCAGCAATATGCGCAGCTGCTGCAAAAGGCCTCGAGCCAGCGCGCACTGGCACCCGCCGACCAGCCGCAGCTGCGCCGCCTGCGCGCCATCGCGCAGCGCATCGTGCCGCTCACGGCAGCCTGCAACGAGCGCGCGCGCCAATGGCGCTGGGAGGTCAACCTGATCGGCAGCCCGCAGATCAACGCCTTTTGCATGCCCGGGGGCAAGATCGCTTTTTTCCACGGCATCCTGGCCCAGCTGCAGCTCAACGACGACGAGGTCGCGGTGATCATGGGTCACGAGATTGCCCACGCTTTGCTTGAACATGCGCGTGAGCAGATGGCCAAGAGCACCGGCACCAACCTGCTGCTGCGCGGTGGTGCAGCGTTGCTCGGCCTGGGCAACGTCGGTGACTTCGTGGCCCAGATGGGCAGCCAGTTGCTGAGCTTGAAATTCGGCCGCAGCGACGAATCCGAAGCCGACGAACTCGGCCTCGTGATGTCCGCCCAGGCCGGCTACGACCCGAGCGCGGGGGTGACCTTGTGGCAGAAGATGATGGCCGGCGCCAAGGGCGCGCCGCCGCCCTGGCTGAGCACCCACCCGAGCAACGCCGACCGCATCAGCGAGATCCAGAAGCGCTTGCCGCGCGTGATGCCGATGTACCAGGCGGCGGAGAAACCGCCGCAGCGGTTTGGGCCGCCGGCGAGGGCGGCGTCGGGGCCGGCGCGCTGAGTAGACGCGCGCCTGGCCGGCACGGTGCCGGCATCGCGCGGCCGGGTTTGTCGTCTTGCGCATCCAACAGAATGTGGATGCCGGCAGGACACAATTGATACACGATGACACCACATACCGATGGCGAGATCGAGTGGCCCGAACTGCACCGCACCCACCTGGCCATCATCGTGGTGGACGTGGTCGAGTCGGTGCGCCTGATCCGGGCTTACGAAGCCGATGTCATATCGCGCTGGCGCGCTTTTGTGCACGCGGCGCGCGACAAGGTGCTGCCACAACGGGGGGCGCGGATGGTGAAAAATCTCGGCGACGGCATGCTGCTCGTCTGTGATGCTGCCCCGGCCGCCGTGGCAACGGCGTTTGCGCTGCACGAGCTGATCCAGTCCTTCAACATCGCGCGCAGCGCCGAGCAGTCGCTGTGGCTGCGCATCGGCGTCAACGTCGATGGCGTGGTGGTCGACGATGTCGATGTCTTCGGCCAGGGCGTCGACCTGACCGCCCGCCTGGCAGCGCTCGCGCGGCCCGGCTGCACGGTAGTTTCAGCGCCGGTGCGCGACGAGATTACCGACCAGCTCGATGCCGAAATCGAAGACTTGGGCGACTGCTATCTCAAGCATATCGACGAGCCGCAGCGCTGTTTCGCGCTGACGCCGACGCGCCGCACTTTGCTGGGCCGCACGGCCAGCGCCGGCGCAGTGCCACCGGCCGACGCCAGGGCGTTGCTGCTCGGTGTCGCCGTGATGCCCTTCGAGGCGGCGTCCGGTCGCACCGATGAGCGCAGCCTCGGCGACCTGCTCGCCGACCAGGTTGCGGCGTCGTTGTCACGCACCCCGCACCTGGCGGTGATCGCGCGGCAGTCGTGCGCAGCGGTGGCCGGCCGTGGCCTCGACGTGGCGCAGATCGGCGACGCGCTCGGCGCGCGTTACCTCGTCACCGGCAGCGTGCATCCCGTCGGCGCGGGCTACGAAGTGCTGTCCCAGGTGGTCGAGTGCAGCGGCGAGTCGGTGGTCTGGGCCGGCCAGAGCCGCGCCCTGCTGCACGATGTGCTCGCCGGGCGCGACGCAATCGTCGACGACATCGTGGCCGGCACCGGCAAGGCAATCGTCGACAACGAGCTCCGCCGCAGCGGTGTGGCACCGCTGCCCAGCCTGCATGGCCACCAGCTGTTGATCGCGGCGATCGGCTTGATCCACCGCTCGACACGGCAGGATTTTGATCGGGCGCGACTGATGCTCGAGGCCCTGGCCGAGCGCCACAACCGGCTGCCACAGCCTTTGGCCTGGCTGGCCCATTGGCATGCGATGCACGCCGTGCAAGGGCTGAGCGCCGACCCGCTGGCGGCCGGCCGAAGGGCGATCGATCAGGCCCATCGCGCGCTCGACGCCGACAACACCAGCTCGCTGGCGCTGACCATGCGCGGCCTCGTGCGCGGCTTCTTGCTGAAAGACCTGGCCGCCGCCGAGGGCGACCATGCCGCCGCGCTGGACATCAACCCGAATGAAGCCCTGGCCTGGCTCTACACCGCCACCCTGCGCGCCTGGCAAGGCCGGGGTGCCGAGGCCCTGGCGCCAGCCCACGAAGCACTGCGCCTGGCACCGCTGGGGCCGACGCGCTATTACTTCGAGTCGCTGGCCGCCGGGCGCGACGATCTGGCGCTCGGCTGGTCGGCGAGGTCGCTGCGCGCCAACCGCATGCACACGTCGACGCACCGCACGCTGGCAATTGCGCAGTGGCGCCTGGGCCGGCACGCCGACGCGGCCGGGACCATCGTCGAGATGATGCGTGTCGAGCCGGGCTTCACGGTCGACGCTTACCGGCGCCGCTTTCCTGGCGGCGACACCCCATTTGCCCGCGGCAACGCAGAAATCCTGGCCGCGGCGGGCGCACCGCCCGGCTGACGCAACGCAAGGAGTCGAGCATGGCGTACCTGACCGGCCACACGGGGCACACCGGACATACCGGGCACACCGGCCATACCGGCCATACCGGCCATACCGGCCACACGGGGCATACCGGCCACGCCGGCGACATCCCGAGCTACTCCGGCGCCACCGGCAACGCGCTGCTCACCGAGGCCTTGATGCGGCATCGGTTCGCTGCAGCGTATCGAGACGATCTCGGGCGGCCGATACCCGAGCCGCTGGACCCGGCGGCGATTCGAGATCCGTCGGCCAGGATCGGCAACCATCCCGACGACGGCTTGCCGCCCACGCACGATGCCGACACCGCGCGGGCGCGGTTTTTTGCATCGGAGTCCGGGGTGCGCCGGCGCGTCGCCGCGTCGGCGTTGATGCAGGCGGTGACGGTCGACACCAGCGAGCCCGGGGCCGCTAGCGTCAAGCTGCGGGACAGCGACGCGATCATCGTCGCGCTGAAGCGGCCCGACTACGTGCTCTTCAAGGCGCAGCTCAAGACCGTGCTTGAGCGCTCGGCGGAGCGCGGCGAGCGTTTTGCCGAGATCCTGACCCAAGTCGGCACGCCCGACGGGTTGTGGAGTTCGATCGTCGGCCTGCGCCCGGACCGGCATCGCTGGACCGTCGAGTTTCTGGCGGTGGCGCTGGACTTCACCCTGCCCTTGATCCTGTGCCTGAAGCAGGCCTTCATGTGCCCACGCCCGTGGGAGTACACGAGCCAGATCCAGCCGATCATCTTGACGCCCGGGCACGACAGCTGGCCCAGCGGGCATTCCACCGAGTCACATGTCGTGGCGCGGATTCTGTCGGTGCTGGTCCAGCGTGGTTCCGCAACAGCAGCCGCCACAGCGACGTCGGCCGCGGCGGCGACGGAGAAGCAGCTTTTCAACGCCGCGCGCCGCATCGCGGTCAACCGCGAGGTCGCGGGGCTGCATTTCCCCGCCGACAGCGCTGCCGGCTGCGTGCTCGGCGACACACTGGGCGCGTTCATTGCAGCGCTCGCCGCGCTCGACGCCACCGGGCCGGCCGGGCGCAGCTTTGATGCCGCTGCGTTTTTTGCGCCGCCCACCGGCGCCGCGCGAGAAATCCTCGGCATCAGCGAGCTCAAGGACGTGCCGACCACGGCGCAGCTCTGGACCAGCGCACCGGCGCCGCCAGCCCATCAGCAGTATCTGCAATGGCTGTGGGCCAAAGCCCGGGAAGAGTGGCAATGAGCGCGCGGCAGCAGCGCGTCGGGGTGGCGTGATGGGCTGGCAGTCGCTGGCCCAGGCCGCGCGGGTCGGCGGCATCGACTGGACGGCGGTCGCTGACGACTCTGCCGCCAAACGCGCCGACCCGTACCTGTTCTGGGCCACGCTGACCGGCTTTGGCACCTACCAGCCGGCGGACGAGGCCGGTCTGCGCCGGGCCGCGTTCGCGTTGGACGAAAGCACTAACCCCGGCAAATTCCTTGCAGCCGTCGACGCTGAAAACCTCCAGCGCTGGCATGCCGGCCAGCCGGCGGTGTTGCTGTTGGCGCGGCACTATCGGCGCGCGCTGCAACAGGCCAGCGGCGAATCGTTTCGGTTTTTTGTGGCCAAGGTCGACCTCGACGTCTTCGAAGCCGGCCCGCTGGCAGCACAGGTGCACAGCTACCGCGTCAGCCTGGTGGGTGATGTCGAGGGCCAGGCCGGTCAGCCGACGCCGGCACCGCCGGCGGCGGCAGCAGCGGTCGATCTGCGGGCGTTGGCCAAGCCGGTGCGCAAAAAGTCGGCAAGCACCAAGCGGCCGGTGATCGGCATCATCGATACCGCCTGCGCTTTTGCGCATCCGCGGCTGAGTCGTGCCGCCGCTGCGGGCCGGCCTGCCTGGTCGACCCGCATCAGCCATCTTTGGGACATGGGGCGCGAGGCCCAGGCCGCGGGTGATGTGCTGTGGTCGGCGGTGCCTGACTTCGGCTATGGCCGCGAGACCGACGCGGCGCGGCTCGATGCCTTGATCGCGCTGGCGGCAAGCGCACAGGGCGCGGCCGCTGCGGCTACGGCTACGGCTACGGCTACGGCTACGGCGAAGGTCGGCAACGCCGCGGCCGAGCGGCGCTGTTATGAAGCCGCCGGCCTGCCCGAGCTGCTGTCGCGGCAGCGGCGCTGGTCACACGGCACCGTGGTCGCCGACTTTGCCGCCGGTGCCTGCCCAAAGGACCGCGACCGTGACCGCGCCTGCGCCTGCGCCGATGAGCAGCTCTGCGCGCAGGCGAGCAACAGCGACGCGGCGGCCGACGCCGACATCATCTTCGTGCAACTGCCCGCCGATGCGGTTGCCGACCTGTCCTGCGGCTGGCTCAGCGCCAGCGTGATCGACGCCCTCAACTACATCGTGCACAAGGCCGCCGGGCGGCCGCTGGTTTGCAACCTCAGCTTCGGCGGCTACGCCGGCCCGCATGACGGCGAGTCGCTGCTCGAGCGCGCGCTGGACGCCTTGGCGCGCGATGCCAACGGCCGGTTGAGCCTGGTGCTGTCGGCCGGCAACGGCCGCCTCGTCGGCCGCTTGCCGAGCCCGGCCAAGGGCATCGGGCTGCATGCCGGCATGCGGCTCGGCGCGCAGGGTCGCGCCGGCGCGCAGAAGTCTTTTCGCTGGTACTTGCCGCCCAACGATTCGACGCAGAGTTTTCTCGAGATCTGGTACGCGGCGGCCGCCACGAGCACCGCCGCCACGACCGCCGCACCGCCCGACCTTGAGGTCACTCTGCAACACGACGATGCCCCGGGCATGGCACCGTTGCGCGGCCCGGGCGGCCAGTGGTTTACCCCGGCGCAGCTGCCCGCGCGGCCGGTGGCCAGTGTGTTGCATGTGCCCGGCACCCATGCCGGCGGCGAGCATGGCCTGATGCTGCTGGCGCTCGGCCCGACCGATCGCGAGGTCACGCTGCCCGAATGGGGCCTGGCGCGCGCGCCCAGCGGCTACTGGACGGTGACCTTGCGCAATTGCGGCCGCACGCCAGTCGATGTGAATGCCTGGGTCCAGCGCGACGACCCCGACCTGTCGGCGCGCTCACAAGCGGCGCAGTCGCACCTGTTCGAGATGCCCGCCGGCGTTGCCAGCGCCAAGGTCGGCGACGAATACACCCTGACCGCGCTGGCCTGCGGGCTGGAAACCCTGGTCGTCGGCAGCCGTGTCGAGCGCGATCCCAACCCGACGCAACTGGCGCTGGACTCGTCGGTCGGCCCGGCGCGCCGCGGCGGCCGCCAGGGCCCTGACCTGCTCGCCGCCGGGGTGCGTCGGGCGCAGATCGGGCTGGTCGGTATCGAAGCCGCGGCCAACCTCAGCGGTGGCGCGCAGGTGCGGGTTTCGGGCACCAGCATCGCAGCGCCCAAGGTCGCCAGGCTGATCTACAACGAATGGGCCGAGGCCGCGGGCGGCGGGATGAAAGGTTTCCGGCGTTCGTCGCTAAAGCGCTGGTTTGGTCCGCCGTCCTCGCCGGTGAAAGGGGCGCCAAAGCCGGTCACCAAAAAGGACCGCGAAGGGGGGCGCGGCGTCCTCGACGATGACGGCCGGCCGCCATCAACGCTTGCACCGACGCGGCCGCTCACCAGCGCGGCGGCAGCGCGCCCGTCAACCGCCAGCCGCCCGGCACGTCGCTGATCGCACCGGCTTTTTTCAACTCGCTGACCACGCGGCTGACCATCTCGCGGCCGCAGCCCGCCTGCTGCGAGATGGCTTCGTGCGTGGGGCGGTCGAGTACCAGGCGCGAGCCGTCGGGTTGAAGTTGGGCCATCGACTCCAGCAGCAGCTTCACCCGCCCGTAGACATCGTTCAGCGCGATCTGTTTGAGCGACAGCGTGGCCGCGCGCGCGCGCCGGATCACCTTGGCCAGCAACTCGATAGCAAATCCGGGGTTGGCCGCGATATGCGCTTCCAGCGTCGGCCGGCCGATACGCGCACAGGTGCAGGTGTCGACGGCCGCGACGCTGGCCGAACGCGGGCCGCCGTCGAGGCCCATCTCGCCGACATATTCGCCCGCGCCGTAGATGCCGAAAGTGATCTCGCGCTGGTTCGACTGGTGGCGGCTGTAGGCCCGCAGGCGCCCTTGCAGGATGATGAAAATCGTATCGCCGCGGTCGCCCTCTTCGATCAGCACCGCGCCCTTGCTGTAGCGGCGGACTTCGCCGCGGTGGGCGAGCGCGCGCAGCGATTCGTCCAGCGGGGCGCGGTTGATCAGGTCACTCGGTGCGGCGCGGGAGGTCGGCATGCGGCCATCGTAACGGCGGCGGCGCCTGCCGAGCGCAACACACCGACCATCGGTGGCAGCTTGGCGACCAGGCTCACCAAGGCCCGGATGCTTGCCGTCTGGGTCTTGTTGCGGATGCTGCCGATCTGGGTGCGCACGGTGGCGATGCCCACGCCATGGGCGGCGGCGATCTCGCGGGGCGTGACACCGCGGCAGAGCTGGCGCAGCACCCGTTCTTCGGTTGGTGTGAGGTGCTGCGAGCGGGCATAACACTGCACCGACAGGTCTTCGCAGACCGCGCGTTTGCCCATCAAGATAAGGGTGGCGTGCTGGCCTGCCACCGCGCCGGGCAACGGCACCACCGCAACGCCGATCTGCACGTCACCATCGCCCAGGCTGAGCAAGCGCCGCAGGCCGCGTCGGGCGGCGGCGTCGAGCGCTTCGTGCAGCGGCACGACATCGTGCGAATGTCGCGCGCGCAGCTCGGCACCGAGCATCTGCAGCGGATGACCGTCGTCGAGCTCGGCGCGGGCGGCCTGGTTGGCGTGCAGCAGCCGGCCGTCAGCGTCGAGCAGCAACATGCCGTAGTCGACCTCGTCCAGGGTCTGCGCGAGGCAGCGCGACAAGGCGCTGTCGGCCGACCGGCGCTCCGGGCCGGCGTAGGGCGAAGGCCGGCGCGGCAAGTCGCCAGCGGATGAGGTTGCGAGGCTGCTGTACATCGTCACTCCTTGAGGGCCTGCGGGGCTTGGTGCCCGGTTGCCAAAGGTTACGAACGAGCGGGCCGCGCGGGCGGTGAATCGCGCACGGCAGGCTTGTGACTTTTTCACCTCGCGTCGCATGCGCGCGGCGCGCGCGCACTGCAGGCTCAAGATGGTGACAGTGATGACGGTACTGGCGGCGCTGACGGTGCCAGCGGCGGCAAACCGCGCAGCAGCGATCGCAGGCTCGTCAGGCTGGGCAGCCGGGTCTTAGCGCGCACACGCGCCAGGCGGGCGCGTGCCGCGGCCTGGGTGATGCCCAGGGCGGTGGCGATCTCGCCCGGCGTGAGCCCGCGTGCCAGCGCACCGAGCGCGGCGGATTCGGCGCCAGACAGGCCGTGACTCTGGGCCAGCAGCGCGATCGAGATCGACGCGTCCGCAGGCAGCACCAACAAGGCCGCGGCGGGCGCGGCCGCGGCTGCGCCCGCCGCGGTCAGGGGGATCACCGCGATCCGCCGGTGTTCACCCGGTGCGAGCGTGACGTGGACCTGGCTGCCGCGAGCCGGGCGCAGCGCGCGCCGCAACGCGGCATCGATGCGGCGCGCGCCGATTTCGTCGTCGCGCAGGCCGAGACGTCCTTGCGCGAGCATCAGCGCCGGGCCTTGCAACAAGACTTGCCCGGCGCGGTTGCTGTGCAGCAGGCGGCCATCACCGCCGACGACAAAGAGCGCGGTGCCAAGCACGTCGGCCATGTCGGCAAGCCAGTCGGCGGCGGCCGGTGAGAGACGAGGCGGCGGCATCGGTTCACCTTATGCCGGGGCCGGACGGCGGGTCATCCCATCGGCAGGGGATGCCGCGCCGACCCTTCACGCGGCATACCGCGCCGCCGCCCGCACCAGCCGCCCCGCCAACGCATCCCGCAGCGACGCCGGTGCGATGACTTCGACCTCGTCGCCCTGGCGAAGCAGGTCCATCACGAGTTCGGTTTCGTCGACGTAGGGCAGACGCAGTTCGTAGCGGCCGTCGTCGAGCCAGCGACCCTGCTGCTCGGCGTGCCATTCCTCGCGGCTGATCCACTGCGCGGCGGTGGCCTCGAAAAGCAGCGTCGCCCAGCGGGGATCGCCGCCGGCGTAGATGCCGTAGCCAGCGTCCATGCTCGCCTGCACGGTTCTCATCGCCACCTCGCGCGCCTTGGTGTCGAGCAGGGTCGCCGATTCGATCGCGTCCAGCGCAAAGCGGCGCAGCGCGTCGACGCGGTGGCACCAGGCGTCGAGGTACCAGGTATTGCGGTGGTGCACCAGGCGCTGCGGCGAGACTTGGCGCTCGCCGACTTCGCCGCGGCCGCGGGTCAGGTAGCGCAGGTGGATGCGGCGGCGTTGCAGCAGCGCTTCACCGACGAGCTCGAAATAACGCGCCGGCACCGGGCGCCGCGCGGCGCTGATGATGCGCACCCGTTTGATCAGCGCCTGCGCGCCGCCGGGGCGATTCGCGTGGCCACCGCCCTGGGGGCCGGATGCGGTGCCCAGCAGGTGGTGGATGCGGTCGAGCAGCGGCTGCAAGTGGCGGCTGAGCATGCCGTCGCTGTCCAGGCCGCTAAGCAGCTGGTGCGCCATCAGCAGCGAATACATCTCGCGTTCGCTGAACCACAGGCCCGGCAGTTCGTGCTGGGCGCCGCGTGGCGCGCCGCGGCCGCTGGCAAAGCGGTAACCACGCACAAGGCGGTCATATTCGATCGGCGCGCCCAGGCGGCTGCGCAGAAATTCGATATCGCGCCACAGCGTTGCGCGCGAGACCTCCAGCGCGCCTTGCAGCTCGGCAAAGCTGGCGTGGCCGCGGCTCTTGATCAGCAGCTCGATCTGGTACAGGCGTTCGGTCTGGTTCATCGGCCGGTGCAGGTATTTTCAGGAATCGATTTTAGTGTCTCACGCCATGAGACACCTGGCATCGACACTGGTTTTGCCGGGGCCGTCCCGGTGCCCGCTCCAGATCGATCAGGAGCACCCGGAACACCCGGAACCAGGAAAGACGCCGCCATGACCACCATCGCCGTGAACCAGATTGCGCTCTTCGACAATGCCGCTGCTGCGTCGGCGCGCCCGCCCGCGGCGCCGCGCGCTGACCGGGCGGACTCGAGCACCGATGCCGGCTTCGACGCCACCGGTTTTGAGATCGGCTGGGACTGCGCGCGCCAGCGCCTGGTGCCGCCGGCCGAGCATCTGCTGGCCGGGCATCCGGTGCGCCAGGGTTGGCAGGCCGGGCGCGCGGCCTTCGGCCTGCGCACTGGGCGGCCGACGCGGTTTGTCCGTCGCTGGCTGAGTCTGCGGCTCGACTGCTGGCTGCGCGGGCGGGTTTTCGAAGACGTGATGGTCACGCCACGTTTCCTGGCGCAGATCGACGTGCCACGCTGCCCGGTGACCCGCGAGCTGTTGAGCGCCGGCGATGCCGGCGCCGGCCTGGACGCCAACCTCGTCAGCAGCGTCGCGGCGGGTGACCCGGTGGTGATGCCGCTGTTCGAAGGCGCCGCGGTCGCTGCCGGCAACCTGGCCGTCGTCAGCCGGCGTGTCGCCGCGGCGCGGGGCGGCTGTTCAGCCGCCGACGCCTGGGGGCTGGCGCGGCGCATCGAAGCCGGTGAGATGGCGTCGGTGGCCGGCCTGGACGCCGCGCAATGGCGCCGTCTGGCGACCCTGATCAGCCTGGCCACGCCGACCGCGCACGCCCAATGTGCAAGCCTGCCGCTGCTCGTGTTGCCGCCGAACCGCACGCGCCTGGTCAACCCGGTGCAAGGGCTGCAAGCGCTGCTGACGCTGCTCTTCACCGGCAGCGCTTACGCCCGGCGCATGGCCGAGATCGGCGCGCTGATGCCCGATGCCGACAGCCGGCGCCACTACTTCCTGTTCATGAATGTGATGCTCGCGCGCCGGCTTGGCGTCGGCTGGCAGGCCGAAAGCGAAGCGGTGCGCGACACCCTTAGCCACGCCTGGGCGCATCCGATCGTGCAGCGGCGCTGGGAGCAGCTGGCGCTTCGCCTGAAACGCGCCGACTGCGAGCGGGTGGTCAGGCTCGCCACGCAGCGCGGCCTGGTCGGCAGCGGCATGCGCTGGCTGAGCGACACGCAGGCCAGTGACGGCTGGGCGATCGAGAGCAAAGGGCGGCTGCTGCCGGCCGGCGCGCCAGCATCGCGTCAGCGCAGCGCTTGAATTTTTGGCCGACGATCAGCTGCGCAGGGTCGCAAGAGCGCTGCGCGAGGTCAATCCATGTGCGCTGCGCGGGGGCTGCGCTGGACGGCGAGCCGGCAGAATGCAAAAAGGGGTCGCCCGCACAGGCTGCCCTTCTTCATTGCCGATCGCAAGCGTCCGGCGAACCCGCCGGTCAATTCAGCAAGGTATAGGGGCCACCACGCGCCAGCGCACGCTGATACGCCGGACGGGCGTGAATGCGGTCCAGGAAGCCCGTCAAATGCGCGCGGCTGCCGTCCAGCCCGGCACGCTGCCGGGCAGCTTCGAGCGGGAAGCTCATCATGATGTCGGCGCCGGTCAGCTCGGTCCCGGCAAACCACGGGCTGCGCGCCAATTCGGCTTCCATGAAGTCGAGTTGAGTTTTCAGATTGGGTCTTGCGGTGGCATCCAGCACCTTGTTGGCCACGGCCCGAACCACCGGCTTGACAAAAAAGGGCATCGGCGCCTGCACCACCTTGTCGAACACCAGCGTCAGCAGCAAGGGCGGCATCAGCGAGCCTTCGGCAAAGTGCAACCAGTAGCGGTAGCGCAAGTGCGCGTCGGTGCCTGGCTGCGGCATCAAACGCCCCGCCCCGTGGCGCTCCAGCAGGTACTCGATGATGGCGCCCGTCTCGGCCACCGTGGTGTCGCCGTCGGTCAACACCGGTGACTTGCCCAGGGGATGAACCTTGCGCAGTTCCGCCGGCGCCAGGAACGTTTTGGGATCACGCTGGTAGTGCTTGATCTCGTAAGGCAGTGCCAGCTCTTCGAGCAACCACAGAATGCGCTGTGAACGTGAATCGTTGAGATGATGAACCGTCAGCATGCGCAGCATTCTGGGGCATGTCGCTGCGCGGGCCGGGTGTCGGCTCCTGGGCGCTTGCTCTGACCGAAAGCAGGCCTTGATGCAGCCGTTCGGCCCGCGCGTGGTGCGCAACCTGTCATCAGCTCTGGCGGTGACTGGCGGTACCGCAGAGCGTCAAAGCTTGAAGTCGTAGTCGACGATCACCGGTGCGTGGTCTGAAAAACGCTGCGCGAGGTAGATCGACGTGCGCTTGGCGGTGGCCGCGATGGCCGGCGTTGCGAGGTGGTAGTCGATGCGCCAGCCGACATTCTTGGCACGCGCCTGGCCGCGCTGGCTCCACCAGGTGTACTGCTCGGGCTGATCGTTCAAAGTGCGGAAGACGTCGACCAGCCCGCCTTTGCCAAACAGCTTGTCGAGCCAGGCACGTTCTTCGGGCAGGAAGCCCGAGTTCTTGAGGTTGCCCTTCCAGTTCTTGAGGTCAATCTCGCGGTGCGCGATATTGACGTCGCCCAGGAGCACAAATTCGCGTTCGGCCTTGAGCTTCATCAGGTGCGGATACAGGCGCGCGAGGAAGCGAAATTTCGCCGCCTGGCGCACTTCGCTGCTGGAGCCGCTGGGGAAGTAGCAGCTGATGACGCTGAACTTGCGCTTGGGCGTATCGAAGCGGTTTTCGATCCAGCGCCCTTCGGCGTCAAACGCCTTGTGGCCGATGCCGACGATCACGTCGCTGGGCGCATGGCGGGTATACAGGCCGACGCCTGAGTAGCCCTTTTTTTGCGCGCAGTGAAAGTGCCCGTCCATGCCGGCGATGCGCTCGAAGCGGCCAGCCATGTCGCACACCTGGGCTTTGACTTCCTGCACGCCCATACAATCGGCGCCCGTGCTTTCGACCCATTCGACAAAGCCTTTTGTCGCGGCCGAGCGGATGCCGTTCAGATTGAGTGTGATCAGCCGAAAACTCAACGCATGCCCTCGATGAACACAACCACCCCCCCTGACGCATTGGCGCAAGAGTTCGTGAAATTCTCCGTCGAAGCCGGTGTGCTGCGCTTCGGGGAGTTCAAGACCAAGGCCGGCCGGTTGTCGCCCTACTTCTTCAACGCCGGGGCCTTTGACGACGGCAACAAGCTCGGCCGCCTGGCCGGATTTTATGCACGCCGCTTGATCGCCGGCGGCTTGGCCTTCGACATGCTCTTCGGCCCGGCCTACAAGGGCATCACGCTGGCCGCCGCGGTGGCGATCGAACTCGCGCGCGCCGGCCACAACGTGCCCTTTGCCTACAACCGCACGGAAGCCAAGGACCACGGTGAAGGCGGCACCCTGGTCGGCGCGCCGGTCGCCGGCCGCGTTGTCATCGTTGACGACGTGATGTCGGCGGGGACTTCGGTGCGCGAATCGGTGTTGATGATCAAGGCCGCCGGCGGCCTGCCCTGCGGTGTGGCGATTGCGCTCGACCGCCAGGAGCGGGCCACCGCAAGTGCCACCGAAAGCGCCACCGACCGCGGCGCCGACGCGGCCTGGTCGGCGGTGCAGTATGTGCGCCGCGAATTGAAACTGGATGTGGCCGCGATTGCGACCCTGAGTGACTTGTTGCACTATTTGGCGCAGTCGGATGACCCGGCCCTGCGCGAATACGCCGCACCGGTGCAGGCGTACCGGCAACGTTATGGGGTCAGCCTGGAGCCCGAATGTTTGTGATCAGTCGACTGTCGACCAGCACCGGCCGCCGCGCGCTGCGGTCGGGCTGCGTCTGGGCGCAGGCGCTGTCGTTGTCGCTGGCGACGGTGTTGATCTTCGGCGCTGTCTTGGCCGCCCCGGTGGCCTGGGCGCAGGCGGCGGCGTCGGCCGCCGGTGGCATCTACACCTGCGTTGACGACCGTGGCCGCCGGCTGACGTCGGACCGCCCGATCCCTGACTGCACGGCCAAGGAGCAGCGGGTGCTCAACCGCGATGGCTCGTTGAAGAAGGTGTACCCGCCGACCATGACCGCCGACGAGCGCGCCGACGCCGACGTCCGCGAACGCAAGGCCGTCGAGGCGCGTGCGGCGCAGAACGAAGCGGTGCGCCGCGACCGCAATCTCTTGCTGCGGTACAAGACCGAAGAAGCCCATGCCAAGGCGCGTGGCGCCGCGCTGGACACCGTGCGTGCGGCGATGCGCGTCACCGAGCTGCGCCTGGCCGACCTGGCACGCGAGCGCAAGCCGCTGATGAGCGAGGCCGAGTTCTACGCTGGCCGCACGATCCCGCCGAAGCTGAAGACCCAGATCGACGCCAACGACGCCACCGTCGACGCGCAGCGCGCAGCGGCGCTGACGCAGCAGGCCGAACTCGAGCGCATCAACCGGCTCTTCGACGCCGAGCTCGACCGGCTCCGCCGCCTGTGGGCCGGCGCGCAACCGGGCTCGCTGGGGCCGATCTCGGTGCCGGTCGCTGCGTTGCCGGCGGCGGCGGGCACGACCTCGTCGGCGACGACGGCCAAGCCCTGATCGGCCGGCGGCCGGTCTAGGCCAGCCGCTTCTTCAACAACTCGCTGGCCTGTGTCGGGTTGGCCTTGCCTCGGCTGGCTTTCATGACCTGGCCGACCAGCGCGTTGAAGGCCTTGTCCTTGCCGGCACGAAACTCGTCGACCGACTTTGGATTCGTTGCAATCACTTCGGCCACGATGCGTTCGAGCTCGGCGCTGTCGTCCATCTGCTTCAGGCCCTTGGTCTCGATCAAATGGTCGACATCGCCGTCTTCCTGCATCCACAAAGCGTCAAATACCTGCCGAGCCCCGTTGTGGCTGATCGTGCCGTCGGCAATGCGGCAGATCAGTAGTGCAAGCTGAGCGGCGCTAACAGGCGCCTCTTCGATGGTTTTGGCCTCGGCGTTCAACTGCCGTGAAACCTCGCCCATCAGCCAGTTGGCGACCAGCTTGGCTGCGTGCGACTCGTTGTTGCCACCGACCTTGCCCGCGTTAAGCCGAGACACCTCGGCCGTGGCGGATTCGAAAAATCGCGCCATGCCAATCGATTGAGTCATCAGCAAAGCGTCGCTCGCTGAGAGCAAATACTGGAGTTCGAAACGCCGCGCCATCGCCTCAGGCAGCTCGGGCATCGCGCTGCGCACGCGCTCGACCCAGTCGGCGCCGATCACCAGCGGCGGCAAATCTGGGTCGGGGAAATAGCGGTAATCGTGGGCGTCTTCCTTGGTCCGCATCGCGCGGGTTTCGCCGCTGTCGGGGTTGAACAGCACGGTCGCTTGCTGGATTGGCAGGCCGTCTTCGATGCGGTCGATCTGCCACTGGATCTCGAAGTCGATCGCCTGCTGCAGGAAGCGAAACGAGTTCAGATTCTTGATCTCGCGGCGGGTGCCCAAAGCCGCGCCGGGCCGGCGCACCGAGACGTTGGCGTCGCAGCGGAAGCTGCCCTCTTGCATATTGCCGTCGCAGATATCGAGCCAGACGACCAGCGAGTGCAGCGCCTTGGCGTAGGCCACCGCTTCGGCCGAAGAACGCATGTCGGGCTCGGTGACGATTTCGAGCAGCGGCGTGCCGGCGCGGTTGAGATCGATGCCGGTCTGGCCGGCAAAGTCTTCGTGCAGGCTTTTGCCGGCGTCTTCTTCGAGATGCGCGCGGGTCAGTTGCACTTGCCGCGCCGTGCCGTCGAGCATGAAGCCGACGCGGCCGCCTTGTACCACCGGCGTCTCGTACTGGCTGATCTGGTAACCCTTGGGCAGGTCGGGGTAAAAGTAATTTTTGCGCGCAAAGATCGACTGTGGCGCGACCTTGGCACCGACCGCCAGGCCGAAGCGGATCGCACGTTCGACAGCGCCGCGGTTGAGCACCGGCAGCGTGCCCGGCAAGGCCAGGTCAACGGCACAGGCCTGGGTATTTGGTGCCGCGCCGAAGCGCGTGCTGGCGCCGCTGAAGATCTTCGCAGCGGTCGACAACTGGGCGTGGGTTTCCAGGCCGATGACGACTTCGAAACCGCGGGTGAGGGGGGGCGCCACCATCTCAGATCCCCGAAGGCGAACGCAGGTGCCAGTCGGTCGCCTGCTGCAAGGCATGTGCCGTGTGCAGCAGCATGCCTTCGGCAAAATAGTTGCCGACGAGCTGCAGGCCGACCGGCATGCCGGCCGCACCAAAGCCCGCCGGCACGCTCATGCCCGGCAGGCCGGCCAGGCTGGCGGGCAGGGTGAAGATGTCGGCGAGGTATGCCGCCACCGGGTCGTCGGCCTGCGCGCCGAGTTTCCAGGCCACGCTCGGCGCCACCGGGCCGGCGATCACATCGCACTGCTTGAAGCAGGCCTGGAAGTCGTCGGCAATCATGCGGCGCAGCTTTTGCGCTTGCAGGTAGTAGGCGTCGTAATAGCCGTGTGAAAGGACATAGGTGCCGATCATGATGCGGCGTTTGACCTCGGCGCCGAAGCCTTCGGCGCGGCTCTTTTTATACATGTCGAGCAGGTCACCATGCGCGGCCGCGCGATGGCCAAATTTGACGCCGTCGAAGCGGCTCAGGTTGGAGCTCGCTTCGGCGGGCGCGATGATGAAGTACACCGGAATCGACAGCTCGGTGCGCGGCAGGCTGACGTCAACGAGCGTGGCGCCGAGACGCTCAAGTTCGGCGAGTGCGGCACGCACCGCGGCGTCGACATCGGCGGCCAGCGCGGCGGGGAAAAACTCAACCGGCAGGCCGATGCGCAGGCCGGCCAGCGGCTGCGTCGCGCTCGCGCCTTCGCGGGGCTTGAGCATCTGGGCGTGAAAGTCCTGCGCCGGGCGCTGCGCACTGGTCGCGTCGCGCTCATCGAACCC
>JANPDN010000276.1:0-3684 GCA_031431555.1 Rubrivivax sp. | reverse complement strand
GGGCGCACGTCGCTGCTGATGGCGGCCACCAGCGCATCAAACGTGCCCGGCAGGCCAGTGCCGTCACGCGGCAAGGTGCGCGCTGCGCCCTTGCTGTCGAGATAGGTCGGGTCGCTGAGCCAGCGGCCGATGACTTCGCTGGCCAGGCTGCGCGGCGCTGCGGGGGTGCCGGACCCGCCGGGGGCGGCGTTGCGCGTGAGTGTGCGCACATCGCGCCGGTGCACGCCGGTGAGCAGGGTCAGCGCGCTGTCGGACGGCGGCATGCCGCGTTCGTCGAGCTCGGCACGCGCAGCGTCGAGGAACGAGCGTTTGAGCGCTGCCGCCAGCGCCGGGTAGCTGACGCCGTTGCGCACCAGCAGTCGCACCAGCGGCTGCATCACGCGCAAAACGCGGTCCAGGACGATGGTCGGTTTGGAGCTCATCAGCGCAGGCGTTGGACGCGAGCTTGACACGGCGATTGCATGTGGGATATTGTCCCACACATCGGCCAGCCTGTCGATCGCGTGTCTTGTCGAAATGAAATCTGCTTGAAAGGCCCACCATGAACACCGCCCGCCAACGTGCATCAACCGACCCTGACCGGCCCGGCGCCGAGCTGGCCGCGGCGCCGTCAACGCTGGCACCCCGCGTCGCGATGGGCTTCGCACTCGTCGGCCTGCTCATGGCCTGTGGCGGCGGCGGCTCATCGGACACCGTGCCGCCCGTCGCGCGCGAAGGTGCGTTGGCGGCTTCGCGTCCGGGCGAGCTGGTGCAGTTTGTGCGCGCCAAATTGCGCGGCCGCGAAGCGCAGCGCCTGTTGATGCCGGGCGTGCCGCTGAGTGCCGAGCTGGCCACCGATGTCGCAGCGACTGCGGGCGCCGCGCCACCGCCGCGGTCAACGACGCTGGTGCAAGAAACCGGCGTCGACGAAAGCGACCTGCTCCTCAGTGACGGCCGGCATCTGTATGCCTTGCAGCCCGAGCCCGGCACCGGCGGGCGCATCGCAGTGCACCGCCGCGCCGACGACGGCAGTCTGAACATGTTGGCCACGCTGCGCCTGAGCGCCGACGGCGCCAACGATGTCTCGACATCCGGCATGGTGATGAGTGACGACCAGCGCCGCCTCGCAGTGCTGAGCCAGCGCTGGCTGATGACCGAAGAGCCGGCGCGCTGCAGCGTGGTGGGTGTTTGCAATCCCGTCGGTGGCCTGCCGGTGGCGCCCCTGTGGCTGCGCAGCAGTGTCGGCGTCGACAGGATCGACGTCAGCGACCCGGCCGCCGCACGTGTGCTCGACCGGGTGCAGATCGACGGCCATCTCGTCGACAGCCGGCGCATCGGCAACCGGCTCTATGTCGTCAGCGTGCACCGGCCGTGGCTGGCCTACGAAGCACTCGCCGGCAACGCGACCGAGGCCGAGCGCGCCGCGCTGCTCGAGCGCTTGAGCGCCGCCGACCTGTTGCCGACGATGCGCATCAACGGCGGCGCGGCGCAACCGCTGGTAAGCGAGACCGACTGCTATTTGCAGATCGACAACAAGTCGCTCGCGGTGGAGATCACGACGGTGTCGGTCTTCGACCTCGCCGCCGCCACGCCGACTGCCACCAGCCGCTGTTTTGTCGGCGGCAGCGAAGGCATCTACATGTCGAGCAACAGCCTGTACGTGGCGACGACGCGGTTCGAATGGCAGCAGACCAAGGGTCAGTTGTTTGCGCCGGCCGAGATGAAAACCGACATCCACAAATTTGCACTGGCAGCGGCCGGGCTCAACTACCGCGGCTCGGCCAGCGTCGACGGCCATCTCGGCTGGGACGCGCAGCGCAAGTCGTACCGGATGAGTGAACTGGGCGGCGACCTGCGCGTGCTCACCTTCAGCGGCCAATTTGGCTGGTTCAACGCCGCCGACAGCAACAACCCGGCGATACCGCCATCACCGGCCAAACTGACGATCCTGCGCGAGAGTGCGGGTGGCATCGAAGGCGGCCTGCGAACCGTGGCCACGCTACCCAACGCAGCGCGCCCGGCGCCCTTGGGCAAACCCGGCGAGCAGGTCTACGCGGTGCGTTTTGTCGGCAACCGCGGCTACGTCGTCACCTTCCGCACCATCGACCCGCTGTACGTGCTCGACCTCGGCGACCCAGCCGACCCCAAGGCGGCCGGCGAGCTTGAAGTGCCCGGGTTTTCTGACGCGCTGCTGCCGCTCGGCGAAGGTTTGCTGCTGGGCATCGGCAAGGACATCTCGGCCAGCAGCGGGCGCGTGTCCGGCGTCAAGATCGCGCTCTTCGATGTGCTCGATTCGACTCGGCCGCGCGAGATCCGCTCGATCACGCTCGGGGGCGAAGGCAGTGCCAGCACGATCGACCACAGCATGCATGGACTGAACCTGCTGCAGAAAGGCCAACTCGCGCGACTGGCACTGCCGGTGCATTTGCAAAATGTGCAAGACGGCGCGCAGGCCCGGCATGGCTTGCAGACCTTCGAGGTCGACACCCAGGCGCGCACGCTGTCGTTGCGCGCGCTGCGTGGCGAATCGGCGAACGCTTCGCCATCGGACTTGTGGCTCGAGCGCAGCCTGCAGATCGGCGACCACGTCTACTACCTGCAGCAGGGCGCGCTGGCGGGTTTTGGCTGGTGATGTCGGCCGCGGCGTGGGCGACCGCGGCTGACCGCGCCCAAGGCCCGCGGCCGCCCCGCCCGTCGCATCGACCGGGGGCTGCCGGGCGCCGGCCGCAGAATGCGGTCCGTCATGATCAACAAAATCTCAAGCTCACCGGCGGCCGCTCTCGCCGGTGTGAAGGACGGCGCCACGGTGCTCATCGGTGGCTTCGGCACCGCCGGCTTGCCGAACGAGCTGGTCCAGGCCTTGCTCGAACAAGGCGCCAGCGGCCTGACGATCGTCAACAACAACGCTGGCAATGGCGATACCGGGCTGGCCGCGCTGCTCGCTGCCGGGCGGGTGCAGAAGATCATCTGCAGCTTCCCGCGGCAGACCGATTCACATCACTTCGACCGCCTCTATCGCACCGGCAAGGTCGAACTCGAACTCGTGCCGCAGGGCAACCTGGCCGAGCGCATCCGCGCCGCCGGGGCGGGCATCGGCGGCTTCTTCACGCCCACCGGCTACGGCACCGAGCTGGCGCGTGGCAAGGAGACGCGCGAGATCGATGGCCGGATGTACGTTTTCGAGAGCCCGATCCATGCCGACTTCGCGCTGATCAAGGCCGAACGCGGTGACCGCTGGGGCAACCTGACGTATCGGATGACGGCGCGCAACTTCGGCCCGATCATGGCCTTGGCGGCCAAGGTCACGGTGGCCAGCGTCCACGAGATCGTCGAGCTCGGTGGGCTCGACCCCGAAGCCGTGGTCACGCCGGGGCTGTTTGTGCAGCATGTCGTGAAGATCGCGCGGGCGCCGACGGCGGGCGCTGGGTTCAAGGCCGCGGCCTGAAGACAGGCCCAACCCAAAATGAGCAGCCAAATGAGCAGCCAAATGAGCGCAACAGAATGAGCACCGGCCAGTGGACCCGCGACCAGATGGCGCAGCGCGTGGCGCGCGACATCGAAGACGGCATGGTCGTGAACCTGGGCATCGGCATGCCCACGCTGGTGGCCAACCACATCCCGAAGGGCCGCGAAGTCCTCCTGCACAGCGAGAACGGCGTGCTCGGCGTCGGGCCCAAGCCGGCGCCGGGCACCGAGGACGAGGAC
>JANPDN010000275.1:0-14167 GCA_031431555.1 Rubrivivax sp. | reverse complement strand
GAAGGCAAATTCAGGCTGCGGCAGGTGCGGCGCGGTGGTGTCGCCCAGGCCGCCCGGCACAGTGATTTCCTGGCTCGCGGCCAGGTAACGCGGGCCGACAATCGTGCCGTCGTTGATCGCATTGCGGGTCACGACATCGAGGCGCGGTTTGGCCGCCGCGGCGCCGACACACGACGTCCAGCCCATGTCGAGATAGACCTTGGCAACCTGCGCGCACCACAGGATGTGCTCCTCCGGCGGCATGCGCTGGATCGACTCCAGCGTCGGTTGGTTGTTCCAGGAAAAATGCGTGTGCGCCTCGACCATGCCGGGCATCAAAAACGCCCCTGCCCCGTCGATGACCTGGGCGCCGGCGACCACCGGGCTGCGGGCGCCGTACCCGGTCTTCACGACACGCGAGATGCGGTTGCCCTGGACCAGCACATCGCCGGTGAACGGCGCTTCGCCACCGCCGTCAAAGATGCGCACATTGGTGAACTGAACATCGGCCATCGCGTGGTGTCTTTCAGCGTTGGGTGGACCGGTAGAACTCGCGCAGCTCACGCTGGCATTCTTCGGGCCGCTCGATCGGCGTCCAGTGGCCGCAGCGTGGCAGCACCACCACGCGCACCGACTTCGCAGCATGCAGCCGCTCGGCCATCGAACGCACCGCCTGCGGTGGCGCGACGCCGTCTTCGTCGCCGGTGACCAGCAGCACCGGCGCGCTGATGCTTTCCACCGCCGCCGGCTGAGCGGTGGCGAGCGCGTCGCAGCTGCGTGCATACGCCTCGCCGTCCTGGCGCATCAGGCTTTCGCGCACAAAGGCCACCGCCAGTGGCAGGCGCTGCCGGGTGTCGGCCGACAACGCTGCATTGATCAGCGACTCGGTGATTTCTTGCATGCCGGCAGCACCTTCGCTGCGCGCCTTCGCTGCACGCGCGCTGATCGCCAGGCGTGCCGCAGCGGGCGGCGTGATCAGCGGGCCGAACAGCGCCAGGCTGCGCACGAGCTTGGGTGCTGCCACCGCCAGATGCTGGCAGACGATGGTGCCCAGCGAATGCCCGACCCAATGTGCCCGCGTGACGTTCAGTCGAGCACAGACCGACTGCAAGGTATCGACAAAACGCTCGATCGACAGTGGCCCTTCGGCGCGCTGCGAACGCCCGCTGCCCGGCAGATCAATCCGGATCACTCGCTGGCGCGCCAGCGCGGGCATCAGCGGCGTGAAGGTGTTCGAGCTGCCACCCAGGCCATGCACGCAGAAGACGGCATCGCCCTCGCCGGCTTCTTCAACCACGACCCGGTCGATGAGATGCAGAGTCATTGCGGCAGCATGCCCGTCGGCGCGCTTGTCGGCGGGTTCGTCGGCGTGGTCGTCAGCGTGTTGGTCATCGTGTGTGTCATCTACTCGAAGCGGTTCTCGATGGCGCCGATGCCATCGACTTCGATGCGCACCACATCACCACGCTGCAGCCACTTTGGCGGCTTGAAACCCATGCCCACGCCCGCCGGCGTGCCGGTGGCGATGACGTCCCCCGGGTACAGCGTGATGCCGCGCGAGCAGGTCTCGATGAGAGTCGGGATGTCGAAGATCATGTCGCGCGTGTGGCCGTCCTGGCGCAGCTCGGGGCTGCCGCCGGCGGGCGTGACCCAGCCGCGCACTCGCGTATCGCGGCCATCCATTTCGTCGGCGCTGACGATCCACGGCCCCATCGGGCAGAAGGTGTCGAAACTCTTGCCCAGGTCCCATTGCTGATGGCGCACCTGCACGTCGCGCGCGCTGACATCGTTGACGATGGTGTAACCAAAGACATGGTCTATCGCCCGCGCGCGCTGGATGTCGCGTCCCGCCCGCCCGATGACCACCGCCAGCTCGGATTCGTAGTCGATCTGCGTCGTCACCGCCGCCCCGGGCAGGCGCACCACATCGTGCGGGCCGATGACACATTCGGGCAGCTTGGTGAAGACGATCGGCCAGGCATCCGTTACCGGCAGGCTGTCGCGGAAGACCGTGCTCGCCAACTCGGCGGCGTGTTCGTGGTAGTTGCGCCCGGCGCAAAAGATGCTGCGCAGCGGCTTGGGCAGCGGCGCGCGCAGCGTGACCGCCTCAACAGGCAACCGCGCACCAGCCGCCGCCGGCATTGACGCCCCGGCAGCCAGCGCCTGGATCAAGCCGAGCGCGCCACGCGAGGCGTCGGCCAGTGCCAGCGGCGTGAGCTCGCGACCATCGGGCGACACCAGGCCGACCTGGTCACGCCCCCCCCAACTCCAGCTTGCAATGCGCATCGGCCCGGGCCCTTTGAAGGCGGTGTGAGACCCGATCGAAACCCGATCGCGGTTTGATCCAGGTGAGTTTGTGATTTTGAGACTTGCATCTCAAAATGGAACCGGCGCATCATAGAGGCGGGCCGGCTGCGCCGCAATCGCAAGCGGGCCCAGAGCAGACCGTGTTAACCCGAAGCCGACGCAATCAGCGCCCGCCTTCGCCAGCAAACTGCCCAGCGCCATGGTTCGACTCAAACACAAACTCTCCGAACCCCCGCAGCCGCCGGAGCGTGGCGTGCGTGCGTCGACCTTCAAGCTCCTGCTCGAAACGGCGATGGACGTGATCCGCCAGGACGGCCATATCCCGACCGTGGCCGAAGTCGCGGTGCGCTCCAAGGTCTCGCGCGCCACCGCTTACCGCTACTTCCCCAGTCGCAGCGCGCTGATCACGGCGGTCATCGACACCTCGCTCGGCCCGGTGCGCAGTTTTGCGTCAGACAGCGCCGACGGTCGCGAGCGCGTGCGCGAGCTCTTTGTCCAGACCTTCCCGCGCTTCAAGGAGTTCGAGCCCCAACTGCGCGCCGCGGCACAGTTGTCGCTGGAGCAATGGGCGCTCGAGCGCGCCGGCTTGCTCGAAGAAGAACCCTATCGCCGCGGCCACCGCGTGCGCATCCTCGAACATGCGATCGCGCCGCTGGCGCCACTGCTGCCGCCAAGCGTGCGCGACCGGCTGCACCACGCGCTGTCCGTGGTGTACGGCATCGAGCCCTACATCATCCTGAAAGACATCTGGGGTCTGCGCGACCGCGAGGTCGAGCGCACCGCGCTGTGGATGGCCGATGCGCTGATCGACGCCGCGTTGCGCGACGCCGGTATGGCCAGCAGCAGCAGCGCCGCTGCGCCAAAGCGGCCGCGCAAGCGCTGACCCGGTGGCCAACGCCGGCACCCAAAGACAGGTTCAACCGACGGCCATGCACCGATACCAAGCCCACCACGATGAAGTCGCGACGGCGTTGATGGCGATCGGCGAAGCACGGCGGGGCGAGGCGATCCGGCTCGATCGTGGCTCCGCGCTGCAGCACCTGGGGATTGGCTTCCCAGCCCTGCGAGCGCGGGTGAAAGCGGGGTTTTCTTTCTCGACATTGCCACCAGACCAGGTGCTGCAAATCTGGGACACGCTCTGGCGCAGTTCACCTTATGGCGATGTGCTGTTCGCCACGCTGGCCTACCTTGAGCCGATCGTGCGCGGCAGCAAAACGCCGCCGCCGCAGGTCTGGCCGGTGGTGCGGCATTGGGCCGGGCGTGTCGACAACTGGTGCCACAGCGACATGCTCAGCGGCATCTATTCGCGCTTGCTCGAAGCACAGTTCGACGCCGTGTATCCGCAGTTGCTGGCCTGGAACGCCGCCGGTCAAAGTGAATGGCAGCGGCGCCTGTCGCTGACCAGCCTGATCCACTACAGCGGCAAGAACGCTGTCTTTCTGCCGCTAGAACAGACTCTGCCACTGATCGAAAACTGCGTTGCTGACCACCGCAAATATGTCGACCTGGCGGTCGGGTGGGTGCTGCGCGAGTTGGGCCGAGCCCATCCCGACGAGGTGCTGCGATTCATCCAACAGCATGCGGCCGGCATGGGTTCACGCGCTTTCAACCGGGCGATCGAAAAACTGGCACCGGCGGTGCGCCAGCGTCTGTCGACGGCTCGAAAAACCGGCGCGACCTAGCGTCGACCGGCGCGTGTCAGACGCCTGGTCTCCCGGTCGCGCTGATCAACCTTCGATGCACGGCAGCGGTGCAGCCAGGCCCTGCACGTCGATTCCGCGCTCGCGCGCAAAAGCTTCGAGCGCCGGCAACAGCGGGCCTAGACGCTCGGCCAAGGTATCGCGCACAGTGTCGACAAATACCTGTGTCGCGCGCTCGATTTCGATATTGAGTGCGTCGCCGATCTGCTTGTCGCCGAACGTCGTCATGCGCAGCGTTTCTGGGATCAGCCAGACTTCAAACCAGCCGGCGTGGCGGTCGGCTTCGGCGACGGTCAGGCTGGCGCCATTGTCCGCGATATAACCCTTGGCGAAGATGTAGCGCATCGACGCCGCCGGCACGCCGATGCGCAGCACATGGTTGTTCTCGGGCTGGCGGATGCCCACGATGCGCGCCATCACATCGACATGCCCCGACAGCGGGTGGCCGCCGATCTCGGCGCCATCTCGCGCAGCGCGTTCGACATTCACGCGGCTGCCCACCGCCCATTGCAAAATCGTCGTCAGGTTCAAGCTCTGCTGCATGACGTCGAAGTCGGCGGCGTCGCCGGCGTCGACATCGGCGCCGGGCCCAGCCGGCGCCTGTCCAGCGTGAACGCGCGTCACGGTCAGGCACACGCCGTCACAAGACACACTCGCGCCGACTTCGAGGCCGGCAGCAAAGCCCAGTGGCAGCGCGAGCGTGAAGCTGCGCAGCCCTGCAAGCTCGGTGACGGCGCTGACGCGGGCAATCCCTTGAACGATGCCGGTAAACATCCGGCGATTATCGCGGCCTGAAATCGCAACGAACGCCCGCCATGCGCCCGAACATCATCTTCATCGTTGCCGACGACCTCGGCTATGCCGACCTCGGCTGTTACGGCGGGCGCGACGCCGCGTTTGGCGCGGTCTCGCCGGTGCTCGACGGCCTGGCTGCGCAGGGGCTGCGGTTCACGCAAGGGTATTCGAACTCACCCGTCTGCTCGCCGACACGCTTTGCGCTGATGACCGCGCGCTACCAGTACCGGCTGCGTGGCGCTGCCGAAGAGCCGATCAACAGCAAGAGCCGCGGCAGCACCACGCTGGGCCTGCCGGCTGACCACCCGACGCTGCCATCGCTGCTGCGCGCTGCTGGCTACCGCACCGCGCTGATGGGCAAATGGCATCTCGGCTATCCACCCGCCTTCGGCCCGCTGCTCTCGGGCTACGAAGACTTTTTCGGCCCCATGTCGGGCGGTGTCGACTACTTCAGCCACTGCGCGTCCAACGGCACGCATGACCTCTTCAGCGGCAGCGAAGACTGCCCCACCGAGGGTTACCTCACCGACCTGATCAGCGACCGCGCCTGCGAGTGGATCGGGTCTGTCGCCGGCGGCGCATCGCTACAGTCACCGCCGGTGTCAACGCTGGCGTCATCGCGGGTGTCATCACCGGCGCCGTTTTTCCTGAGCCTGCACTACACCGCACCGCATTGGCCCTGGGAGACGCGTGACGATGCGGCCGTCGCGCCAGCGGTGGCCAACAACCTGTTCCATCTGAACGGCGGCGACATCCACACCTACCGCCGCATGATCCACCACATGGACGAAGGCATCGGCCGTGTGATGGCCACGCTGCGCCGAATGGGTATCGCCGACAACACCTTGGTCGTCTTCACCAGCGACAACGGCGGTGAACGTTTTTCCGACAGCTGGCCGCTCGTGGGGGGCAAGATGGATCTCACCGAAGGCGGCATCCGCGTGCCCTGGATCGTGCACTGGCCGGCCGGCGTCCCCGCCACCGCCAACGGCACCACCACGCCGCAGCAATGCATGACGATGGACTGGTCGGCAACGATGCTCGCTGCCGCCCGTGTTGCCGCCGCTGACGACCATCCGCTGGATGGCGTCTCGCTGCTGCCGGTGCTCGCCGACTCCGCAGCGCGATTCGATCGTCCGTTGTTCTGGCGCATGAACCACCGCGGCCAGCGCGCCCACCGTGATGGTGACTGGAAATACCTGATGGTCGATGGTCACGAGTACCTCTTCAACCTGGCCGCCGATGAACGCGAGCGTGCCAACCACGCACCCCAGCAACCGCTGCGGCTGGCGGCGATGCGCGACGCCTGGATCGCCTGGGACGCGACGATGCCGTCGATTCCGCCCGACGCCACGGTGAGCCTGGGCTACACGGTCAAGGACATGCCCAGTCGATGAGGCCCGTGCCGCACCCGGTCGTCGAGCCGCAAATCGATCCGCACATCGAACCCGCGCCGCTGCGCAACTTCACGCTGGCCAACCCGCCGCCGGGTTTTGTCGACGACCCCTATCCGCTTTACGCCGCGCTGCGCCAGGCCGCGCCGCTGCATCGGCTCGCCCCGGACGCGCTGCTGCTGACCCGTTACGACGATGTCGCCGCGGTCTACCGCAGCGCTGGCGTCAGCTCCGACAAGGTACGCGAGTTCGCGCCGAAGTTCGGCACCGGCTCGCCGCTCTTCGAACACCACACCACGAGCCTGGTCTTCAATGACCCGCCGCTGCACAGCCGCGTGCGGCGCCTGCTGATGGGGGCGATGAACCAGCGGGCGATCGCACGCATGGAGCCCGGGTTGATCACCTTGGTCGACGGCCTGCTCGACCAACTGGCGAACCAAGCCGAACCCGACTTGATCGAAGATTTTGCCGCCGCGATTCCGGTCGACGTGATCGGCAACCTGCTCGATGTACCGCCAGCAGAACGCGGGCCGCTGCGGGCCTGGTCGCTGGCGATCCTGTCAGCGCTGGAGCCGGCGCCCGGGCCTGATGTGCTGCTGCGTGGCAACGCTGCCGTGATCGACTTCTGCGCGTATCTGCGCGAGCTCGTTGCGCAGCGCCGCCTGCACCCCGGCGACCCACAGGCCGATGTGCTGACGCGGCTGATCCAGGGCGAATTCGGTGGCGAGCAGCTCAGCGAAGCCGAGCTGCTGCACAACTGCATTTTCCTGCTCAACGCCGGGCACGAAACCACCACCAACCTGATCGGCAACGGCCTGCATGCGCTGATGACACAGCGCGCGCAACTCGACGCGCTGGCGGCGCAGCCGGCGCTGTTGCCGTCGGCAATAGAAGAACTGCTGCGCTTCGAAAGCCCGCTGCAGTTGAACAACCGGCTGACGACGCTGCCGATCGATCTGGGTGGGCAGACCGTTCGCGCCGGCACCTTTCTCACGCTGGCCATCGGCGCGGCGAACCGCGACCCGGCGCAGTTCGCACGGCCCGACGAGCTCGACATCACACGCAAGCCGAATCTGCATCTGGCTTTCGGACATGGCGCGCATGCCTGCGCCGGCATGAACGTCGCGCGGCTCGAGGCGCGCGTGGCGATCGGGCGTTTGATCGCGCGTTTCCGGCGGATCGAGATTGCCGACCTGCCGCAGCGTGATCCGCGCATTCGCTTCCGCGGCTTCCGGCGCCTGCCGGTGCGGGTCTAAGCGACTCAGGCCCGGCATGGCAGAACCTTTCAAGAACCTGCTCGGCCCGGCGGTGGTGGCCGCCGCAGCGCGCCACTTCAAACGGGTCTGGCCGGCTTTTGATGCCCAACGTTTCACCGCAGCGGCGCTGGCGGGCCTGGATGCGCTGGAGATGAAAGCCCGCGCAACACAAATCGCCGATGCGCTGCAAGCCACGCTGCCGGCCAAGTTCGAGACTGCGGCGCAGCTCATCGAAGCCGCCCTGGCGCCAGCGCGTGACGATGGCGAACCCGGCACACCCATGCCAGCCGAACACGGCCTGGCCGGCTGGGTGCTGTGGCCGGTGGGCATCTTCATCGAACGCCGTGGCATCGAACAGGCGTCGCAAGTGCCGCGCGCGCTGCAGACGCTGCATGCGCTGACCCAACGCTTCACCGCCGAGTGGGCGATACGGCCGTTCATCGAGAAGCACCCGGCGCTGGTCTTCAAGACGCTGCAAACCTGGGCCGCCGACCCGAGCCCGCATGTGCGCCGCCTGGTCAGCGAAGGCAGCCGCCCGCGCCTGCCGTGGGGGCTGCAGCTCAAGGCGCTGATCAAGGACCCGGCGCCGACCTTGCCGCTGCTGCTGGCGCTGCAGGACGACTCGAGCCCCTACGTGCGGCGAAGCGTCGCCAACCACCTCAACGACATCGGCAAGGATCACCCTGCCCTGGTCGCCGCCTGGGTCGAACAGCATCTGCCCGGCGCCAGTGCTGAGCGCGCCGCGCTGCTGCGCCACGCCTGCCGATCGCTGATCAAGAACGGCGACAAGCGCGTGTTGGCAGCGTTTGGATTGGGCCGGGCGTTGAAGGGCGCGGTGACCTTGTCGGTCTCGCCGACGCGCATCAAGCTCGGCGAGTCGGTGCAGCTGGAGGTGAGCCTCAGGTCGACCGCGCGGCAAAAACAAAAACTGGTCATCGACTACGCTGTGCACCACGTCAAGGCCCATGGCGGCACTTCGGCAAAGGTCTTCAAAGGTTGGGCCGCGGAGCTTGAGCCTGGCGAAATACGTACCCTGCAGCGCCAGCATGCCGTGCGGCCGATCACCACCCGCAGCTACCACGCCGGCCCGCATGCGGTGGATCTGCTGATCAATGGCCGGGTGGTGGCGACCGCGGCGTTTGACCTCGTGACGCCGGCCACTCGACGCCGCCCGGGCGAATCGACAAGTTCGGGCAGGTCTGGACGGCAAGCCTAATCGTCGTTGAAAGGCTCACATTCCGGGTCGGCGGCGAAGCTCGCGCTGGTGATCCGCCGGTCGTCGCCGATCGAGACCTGGAACCAGCGGCAGTCGTAGTTGGCGTAGCGATACGACCAGACCTCGCCGCCAGCCAGGCCGCCGGCGCGGCGTTGGGCTGGCGGGCCTAATTCACGCAGCAGCGCGTCGGCCCCCAGCCCGGGCGCGATGGCGCCAAGTTCGCGCTCGGCCAGCACTTGCCGGATCGACACCACCCGGCCGTCGGCACCGACGTCGACCATCCAGGTATGTTTGCCCTGCGGACCGCGCGCATAAACGAGCCGGGTCTGGCCTGAAGCCAGCGCGTGCCGGGTGGTAGGTTCGCCCATCGTCGCGACCACCGCCGGCTCGGCGTCGCCGGCCTTCAGCGCGCCGGGGCCGTAGCCTGCGCACCCGGGCAGGCTGAACAGTACCGCGGCCAGGGCCATCGCGCCTGCCAACGGCGCGGCTGTGCTGCGGCTCGGTCCCGGGCCGGCTTTGTGGCCAGCGCCATCATCGAAACAATGCATCACGGTGACACCTCCACGGCGGGTTGGCCAAACCTGAAGTCTGCGCCGAATATGCGGCGGTTGCAGCGAGCGCATTGTTAACATGCCTGCGACGAATCGCTCCGAGCTCGACCGCCCCAACGCCACCCCAACCATGCCCTGCGGCGCCATCATCGACATCCCGCCCTACCGCCTCAGCGGCACGGTTTACGGCTGCTTGATGAACCACGCTGGCTCGCTGGCAGCGCTGGGCGACGCGGTGTTTCAGGCGCCGTACAAAGCGCCACCCCGGGCGCCGGTGCTCTACGTCAAACCGCACAACACCTTGATCGCCGAAGGCGCCGCACCGCGCTTGCCGCCTGACGGCGGCGGCATCGAAGTTGGTGCAACGCTGGGCATCGTGATCGGCCGCAACGCCTGCCGGGTCAACGAAAGCGAAGCGCTCGATGTGGTCGCCGGCTACACCGTGGTTGCCGACTTTTGCTTGGCCCATCAAAACGGCTACTACCGCCCATCGGTGCGCCTGCGTGCGCGTGATGCATCTTTGGCGATGGCGCCCGGCGTCGCGGCGCGCGACGCGATCGCTGACCCGGATGCGCTCTCGATCACCGTTTCGATCGACGGCCGGATCGTGCAGTCGTGCAGCACCGCCGGCATGCAACGGCCGGTAGCGCGACTGGTCGCCGACATCAGCGAATTCATGACCCTGGAGGCCGGCGACATCCTGCTGCTCGGCCTGTGCCCCGGCGCGCCGCTGCTGCACGAGGGCCAGCGCTTGAGTGTCGAGATCGAAGGTGTCGGTCGGCTCAGCCTGCCGCCCGCGTTGGCCGAGTCGAAAGGCCCAGCGCCGTGACGATGGGATCCGGCCGCGTCGCCCGCGTTGCATTCTCTGGCGCGATCCACACTGCCCGCCCGCACCCGCGCGGCCTGCAGCTCGCCGACGGCCGCGTCCTCGACGAGGCCGCGGTGGTCTGGCTGCCGCCGTTCGAGGTCGGCACGATCATTGCGCTCGGGCTGAACTACGCTGACCATGTCAAGGAACTGTCGAAGGAACTCACCCTGTCGACGCAGGACGAGCCGCTGGTCTTTTTGAAAGGCCCAGGCTCGCTGATCGGCCACCGCGGCCACACGCGACGGCCCGCGGATGCGGCTTTCATGCACTACGAATGTGAGCTGGCAGTGGTCATCGGCCGCAGCGCACGCAAGGTGCGCGCTGCCGACGCTTTTGCCCATGTCGCCGGCTACACCGTCTGCAACGACTACGCGGTGCGTGACTACCTCGAGAACTGGTACCGCCCCAACCTGCGCGTGAAAAACCGCGACGGCGGCACCGTGCTCGGGCCCTGGCTGGTGGCTGCCGCCGAGGTGCCCGACCCGCATGCGCTGACGCTGCGCACGCTGGTCAACGGCCGTGTCACCCAGCAGGGGCACACGTCGAACATGATTCACCGCATCCCGGCGCTGATCGAATACCTGAGCGACTTCATGACCCTGCAAAGCGGCGACGTGATCCTCACCGGCACGCCAGAAGGCGTGATCAATGTGAATGTCGGCGACGAGGTCGTGACCGAGATCGACGGCATCGGCAGCCTGCGCAACACCATCGTCGGCGACGCTGACTTCGCGCGTTAGAGCAGTCAGCGCGGTTCGACACCGACCCCACAGAACAGCAGCAGACAAATGCATATCCAGCACCTGATCAACGGCCAGGCAGTAGCCAGCCGCGAGCGCTTCGAGACCGTCAACCCGGCAACGCTGGGGGTGCTGGCCGAGACCTCACGCGGTGGCGTCGACGAGGTCAACGCCGCTGTCGCCGCGGCCAAGGCGGCCTTCCCCGCCTGGGCCGCCACACCTGCTGCTGAGCGCGCAAGAATCATGCACCGGCTCGGTGACCTGATCAGCGCCGATGTGCCCGCGATCGCGAAGACCGAAACCAACGATACCGGCCAGGTGATCAGTCAGACACAGAAACAACTGATCCCGCGTGCAGCCGATAATTTCCACTACTTCGCCGAGATGTGCACCCGCGTCGACGGCCACACCTACCCGACACCGACCCATCTCAACTACACCGTCTTTCATCCGGTGGGCGTGTGTGCGCTGGTCAGCCCGTGGAACGTGCCCTTCATGACCGCAACCTGGAAGGTCGCGCCCTGCCTGGCGTTTGGCAATACCGCGGTGTTGAAGATGAGCGAGCTGAGCCCGATGTCGGCGGCGCGCCTGGGCGAACTCAGCCTCGAAGCCGGTGTGCCCGCCGGCGTGTTGAACATCGTGCACGGCTACGGCGCCGAAGTCGGCGAGCCGCTGTGCTGCCACCCCGATGTGCGCGCGGTGTCGTTCACCGGATCCACCCTCACCGGCAACCGCATCATCCGCGCTGCAGGCCTCAAGAAATACAGCATGGAGCTTGGCGGCAAGAGCCCGTTCATCGTCTTCGACGACGCTGACTTCGAGCGTGCGCTGGACGCCGCGGTCTTCATGATTTTCAGCAACAACGGCGAGCGCTGCACAGCCGGCTCACGCATCCTCGTGCAGCGCAGCCTGTACCCGCGTTTTGTCGATCGATTTGCACAACGCGCCCGGCGCATCACCGTCGGCGACCCGCTCGACGAGGCGACCATCGTCGGCCCGATGATCAGCGCCGCGCACCTGGCCAAGGTGCGCGGTTATATCGAACTCGGGCGCGCTGAAGGTGCGACGCTGCTCTGCGGCGGCCTGGCCGCGCCAACGCTGCCGACCCGGGTGCAGCGTGGCCACTATGTGCTGCCGACGGTATTGGCCGATGTCGACAACCGGATGAAGATTGCGCAGGACGAGATTTTCGGCCCCGTCGCCTGCCTGATCCCGTTTGACAGCGAAGCCGACGCGGTGCAAATCGCCAACGACACTGCCTACGGCCTGTCGAGTTATCTGTGGACTGAAAACGTCGGCCGCGCCCACCGCGTCGCCGCGGCCGTCGAAGCCGGCATGTGTTTTGTGAACAGCCAGAACGTGCGCGACCTGCGCCAGGCCTTTGGCGGCACAAAATCCAGCGGCGTCGGCCGTGAAGGCGGCCAGTGGAGCTACGAGGTTTTTTGCGAGCCGAAAAATATCTGCGTCTCGCTCGGCAGCCACCACATTCCTCGTTGGGGAGCCTGAAGCAATGGGTAAGCTCGCGCTCGCCGCCAAGATCACGCATGTGCCGTCGATGTATTTGTCGGAGTTCCCCGGCCCGCATTTCGGCTGCCGCGCCGCCGCGATCGAAGGCCACTGCGAAATCGACCGGCGCTGCCGCGCCTTGGGTGTCGACACCCTCGTTGTCTTCGACGTGCACTGGCAGGTCAACAGCGAATACCACATCAACTGCGGCCCCGAATTCAGCGGCGTCTACACCAGCAACGAGCTGCCGCACTTCATCAAGAACCTGCCCTACGCCTACCCCGGCAACCCGGGCCTGGGCCATCTCATCGGCGACATGGCCAACGCGATCGGCGTGAAGAGCCGCGCGCACAGCGACACCACCCTCGAACTCGAATACGGCACCCTGGTGCCGATGCGCTACATGAACGCCGACCGCCACTACAAGGTCGTCTGCATCAGCGGCTGGTGCGACTGGCACGATCTGCAAGAAAGCGGCCGCTTCGGCCTGGCGGTGCGGCGCGCGATCGAAGAACGTTACGACGGCACCGTGGCCATCCTGGCCAGCGGCTCGCTGTCACACCACTTCGCCGACAACGGCCGCGCACCAGAGTTCATGCACAAGGTCTGGGACCCGTTTCTCGAGCAGGTCGACCGGCGGGTGATCGAGCTCTGGCGGGCCGGCGACTGGCCAGCTTTCATCGGCATGTTGCCGAGGTACGCCGAGACGTGTTTTGGCGAAGGTGATATGCACGACACCGCGATGCTGCTCGGCGCGCTCGGCTGGGACCGCTACGCCGCGCCGGTCGAGATCATCACGCCGTATTTCGGCAGCTCGGGCACCGGGCAGATCAATGCGATCTTTCCAGTGACGCCGTTGCCTGCCGCGCCAACCGGCGCGCCGCCCTGAGCACAGCCACCGCCACCTTGCCTGGACAAGCCACCATGCCGCACCTGGTTATCCTCTACACCACGCAGCTCGACGCACAAACCGACATGAGCCTGCTCTGCCGCAAGCTCGCCGACACCATGATCGCGCTGCGCGACGAGGCCGGCAGCGCCGTCTTCCCCATCGCCGGTGTGCGCGTGCTGGCGTATCCGGCAGCGCACCATGCGGTTGCCGACGGCAGCGGCGACCACGCCTTTGCCTACTTCAACCTGCGCATGGCACGTGGCCGCAGTGAAGATGTCAAACGCCGTGCTGGCGAAACCCTGGTTGCTACCGCGCGCGAACATCTCGCGCCGGTGCTCGCCCAGCGCCCGATCGGGCTGACGCTGCAAGTCGACGAAGGGCCCGAGGTTTTTGACGGCAAGTTCGGCAACCTGCACGCGCTGTTCTCGCCCAAGCCGTGACCACGATGCTGCCGCCAGCGCTGCACGAGTCGCTTGCAAGCGAGCTCTACGCTGCACGCAAGTCGCGCACGCCGCTGCGCCAATTTTCGCAGCGCCATCCACTGATGACGATTGCCGACGGCTACGCCATCCAGCAGGCCTGGGTGCGCCTGGAGCAGGCCGACGGGCGGGTCATCAAGGGCCGCAAGATCGGCCTGACCACGCGCGCGATGCAGTTGTCGAGCCAGATCAACGAGCCCGACTACGCGCCCTTGATGGACGATATGTTTTTTGCCGCCGGCAGCGACATCCCGGTGAGCCGCTTCATCAGCCCGCGAATCGAAGTCGAACTCGCCTTCATCCTCGGCCGTCCGTTGAAGGGCCCGGGCGTGACGCTGTTCGATGTGCTCGCCGCCACCGACTACGTCAGCCCGGCGATCGAGATCATCGACGCCCGCATCGAGCAGTTCGACCGCGACAGCAAAGCGCCGCGCAAGGTCTTCGACACGATCAGCGACTTCGCCGCGAATGCCGGCATCGTGCT
>JANPDN010000274.1:0-44669 GCA_031431555.1 Rubrivivax sp. | reverse complement strand
CAACGGTAGATCGTCGAGCGGCCCAGGCCGGTCATCTTGAGAACGACGGGCAGGCGCGCTAGGACGCGCGCCGGGTCGCCGGTGGGCGCTGAGGGCAGGGCGGTGGTGGGCTGCATGGCGAAGGGGGTGGCGTCTTGCGATGGAAACTCTAGGCGACGATCTGGCGCTGAATGGCGATGGACTAGAGGGATTTTTCGTCGCGAAGTGCGCGCAGAAGAGGCTGACTGGTCGCGGAAGGGCTTGGGGTCGACAGTGGACTTCATGGCGGTGCGTGGGCTTGGCTGTTCGTCCACACACAGTAGGCGCAGTTCGGACTGGGTCGAATGCTGAATGCGGCACAAAATTCGGCATGACGAAGTGGACGGCTACCTCAATCCGGTCGCTGCCGCCGGTCATCCAGGCTGCCAGAAAACTGCCGCGCTCATGATCGGTCCCTGAGTGCAGCAGGCGCACGCGGACGGCCGCTTGCGAAAGTGAAATCTCCAATGCTGTCGCTCAACAACTTGTCGTGTCGGCGGGCATCAGGAGACTGCCGAACGTCTGCAGTTCGAGAGGGTGAATGGGCGCCACCCAAACCTGCCGGCCGAGTTACTCCAAAGCAGCCGGACGGCGAGCCACCGATTTTCTTGTTTCGCTTCTACGAAGCTGCCGTTCGTGATCTCACACAACCGGCCAGGAGCAGCCGCACAGAAAACCTACCGGGAGCGGACCTTCCACAGCGAAACAGCGCGCGCGTCGCCCAATCTCAGGCTGTCGTCAGGCCGAATCGCCGCATCAAAACGATGGGATCAGGGTCGCGGCCTAAAAATCGCCGGAAGGACTCGGCTGCCTCGACGGTGTTGCCCACCGTGAGGACTGTGTCGCGCCAGGTGCGGGCAACGTCGGCGTCGTACAGCCCGCCGGGCGACTGAAGGAAGGCCTCGGCCGCATCGGCCGCCATCAGGTCCGACCACAGGTACGAGTACAGACCCGCGTCGTAGCCGCCGATGAAACTGTGGAAGCTGCTGGTCACGCGCAGGATCAGGTCCCAGGCCTCGGGCATGCCCAGTTCGGCCAGGGTCTCGCGCTCCACGGCCACGGCGTCGATCTCGCGGCCGCTGCCGTCGGCCATCAGGTGCAGCTTCATGTCGACAATGGCGCCGCCCAGGTAGTCGAGGTTGACGCTGAAGATGCGGTCGTACCGCAGGCCCGCTTCGAGCCGCTCGATCAGCCCAGGCGGCATCGGCTCGCCGCTGGCGTGATGGCGCGCGAAGCGGTCGAGCAACTCGTGGTCGCGCAGCCAGTACTCGTTGAGCAGCGAGGGCAGTTCCACCAGATCCCAGGCCACGTGCAGGCTGCCCAGTGACGGGTAGCGCGCGCGGTTGAGCAGCATGTGCAAAGAGTGGCCGAACTCGTGGAACAGCACGTTGGCGTACTCCCACGGCAGCAGCACGGGCTCGCCGTGCGCGGGCGGCGGCAACCCGGACACCATGTTCGAGATCGGCAGCACGCGGCCGCGGAACGACTCGGCGCTGCGCATCTGATGCTGGTGCGAGCCGTGCGCCTTGCCGGGGCGGTGGAACAGGTCAACGTAGAGCACGCCGACCGGCTCGTCGCCGCGCCTCACCTCGAAGACGCGGATGCTCGCGTGCAGCCTGGGCGCGTCGTGCAGTTCCTCGAACGCGAGGCCGTGCACGCGCTGCGCGGCCCAGAACATCGCCTCGAGCATGCGCCCCAGAGGCAGGTACTGCTTGACGAGTTCCCCGTCGAGATCGAACCTCTGCCGGCGAAGCTTCTCCGCGTAGTGCAGACGGTCCCAGGGTGCGAGGCGGAAGCCAGCACCTTCGGCGTCGGCGACGGCCTGGTATTCGGCGACCTGGCGCTGCGTGGCCGCCAGCACCGCGTCCCAGGTGCGGCACATCACGGCCATTGCGGTCTCGGGCGTACGCGCCATGCGCAGGGCCAGCACCCAATGCGCATGGCTCGTGTGACCGAGCAGGCGCGCGCGCTCGCCGCGCAGGCGCAGGATCTCGGCGATGACCGGCTTGTTGTCGTGCGGCCCGTCGTTGTCGCAGCGGTCGTTCCACATGCGCCACACGCGTTCGCGCAGGTCGCGCCGCGTCGAATGGATCAGGAACGGCCACACCGCAGGGCGCTGGTTCGGGATTGACCACGCGCCTTCACGGCCGAGCGCCTTGGCCGCCGCCGCGGCACTCTGGCGTTGCGAACTGGACAGGCCCGCCAGATCGTCCTCGGACTCGAGCCACACGGCCTGCGCCGCCTGCTCGGCGATCATGTTCTGGTTGAATTGCGCCGACAGCACGGCCAGGCGCGCATTGATGGCCTGCAGTCGCGCCTTGGGCTTGGGCGCCAGCGAGGCCCCGGCGTGCACCATGCGTTCGCGCAGCACTTCGACCAGACGGACCTGCTCGGTGTCCAGCCCCGAGGCATGGCGAGCGCGCCAGACCGCATCGATGCGTGCAAACAGCGCCGGGTCGTGCGCGATCTCGACCTCCAGCGCGGGCACCAAGGGCGCAAGGCGCTGCGCCACGGTCGGCATCTCGCCTACGCTGGCGGTGGACGCGACGGCCACATACAGCGCCTGCAGCTCGCGCAAGCCGCGGCCGCAGTCCTCCAGCGCGGCCACGGTGTTCTCGAAGGCGGGGGCCTCGGCGTTGTCGGCGATCGCGCGGACCGCGCGGCGCTTGGCCTCGATGGCCACCGGAAACGCCTGTTCGAACGCGGCCGGTGTCGCATGGTCGTAGGGCGGTAGTCCGCCCAAATGCGGCATTCCATGGCTTGGCCACGGCGCGAGCAATGCCTGGGCGTCTGCCGAGAGAGAAGGGGTGGTTTCCATGCTCATTGGGTGGCAGGTCGCATCATCGCGCGTGACAGGCCGCTGGCCATCTTCTCGCGCAGCTCGGCATCGGGCGCCTGCTGGCCGAGCCGCACCAGGATCAGGCGCTCGGACGGCACGACCATCAGCACGCGGTTCTCCGAACCAAGCGCGAACACCGCATCGGCCGGTGCGGTCGGCACCAGGCTGCCGCTGCCCTCGCCGCGGTTCGGCACGATCCAATGCGTGCCGCCGTTGAGCCACCACAGGCGTCCATACGCCGGATGCAGGTCGGTGCGGCGGAAGATCGCCGACAGCCCCGCAGAACTGACCAGCCGTGTGCCGTCTTCGGCAGCACCGCCGTCGAGCACGACCTGCCCAAGGCGCGCCAGGTCGCGCGGCGTCGTCACGAGCCCGCGCGGGTTGCCGAGGAAGGAAGCGAGTTCATCGCCGCGTTGGCACCAGACGGTGTCCGCCATGCCGGCCGGGCCGGTCAGCCACGTGAGCGTCAGCGCACCGATCGACTGGTCGGCTGCCGCTTCGAGCACCGGCAGCATCAGCGCATACGCCGGCGTGTTGTAGTAGTGGCTCGTGCCAGCCGGCGCCTCGAAACGCAGCGCGTCGTCCAGGCCCGAGCACATTTCGAGCAGGTGCCGCACGACGATCGCACCCTCCTGCGCTGTCTCGGCCCGCGACCAGCCGCGGCCGATGTAGTGCGACACCGGCTGTTCCAGGTCGAGCAAGCCACGGTCGACCGCGATGGCGGCCACCAGCGCCACCAGGCTCTTCTGCTGCGAAGCCACGTCTTCGCGCAGCGCGCCATCGCGCGCGGTGCCATGCAGGTAGCGCCGCTCGAACAATTCACTGCCGGCGGGCACCGCCCAGTACCGCTCGAGCACCGTGCGACGGTTCTCCACCACCAGCAGACCCGTCGTACGCTGGCTGCGGCAGTACGACGCCAGGTCCTCGAGCGCGGGATCGTTCCAGGCCGTCAAGGCAGCACCTTATCGAGAAAGGCACGCACCGCCGGCACCACGAGCTCGGGCATCATGCACACGCCGTGCCCGTGGCCAGCCACCTCGTGCGCGGTCCAGCCCTGGGCTTGCAGCGTGCCGCGGTGGCGGCGGATGTTCGATGCGATGGTGACCGGGATGCCGGCCTCGATCAGGTCGCCCTGCCCGCCGAAATAGACCATGCGCGGACAAGTGATCCGCGACACGGCATCGTGCTCGGGCCAGTCGAGCATGCTCTCGTAGTAGGCGATCCACTGCGCGTACTGCGCGGGGTTGCGCAGGACCTTCAGCGACGAGGGCTCGGGGGCAGGCAGCTTCTTGCGCGCCGCCGCGAGGATCTCGAGGTACGGGCCGTCCAGCGGCGGCCAGCCGCCGATGGCGAGCGCGGAGAGACGGTCGGTGCGGGTGGCCAGTTGCAGCCCCACCGCGCCGCTCCACGAGTAACCCCAGTAGGCGAAGCGGTCGAAGCCCGCGGCGCTGGCCACGCCCAGCAAATCGGCGCACACGCGGTCGGCCGTCAAGTCCTTCGGTGCGATGTCGCGGCTGCCGCCGATGCTGGGGTAGTCGACCAGCAAAACGCGGTAGCGGTCGGTCAACCGATCCAGATAACCGTCGAGAACGGGTTGCAGCTCGCCGCCGAAGATCTCGACGAACGAGGCCATCAACGGCAGCGCGATCATCAGCGGCTGCCCCTGGCCGTGCAGGGCGTAAAAGACGCCGGTGTGGGGGTCGAGTGGCATCAGTGCAATGCGCGGGCGATCCAGTCGTTGACCACCTCGTCGAGCACCGGCAGCGTCACCGGGCCGGCGGCCATCAACTGGTCGTGAAAGGCCCGCACGTCGAAGCGATCACCCAGTTGCTGCTCAGCACGCGCGCGCAGCTCGCGGAATTTCAGGTTGCCGATCTGGTAGCCCAGAGCCTGCGCCGGCATCGCGATGTAGCGATCGACCTCGCCCTCGATCGTCGTGCGCGACAGCGACAGCCGCGCCAGCATGTAGGCAACAGCCTGCTCGCGCGTCCAACCCTTGATGTGGATGCCGGTGTCCACCACCAGGCGGCAGGCGCGCCACATCTCCATGTCCAGGCGGCCGTAGTGCTGGTGCGGCGTTTCGTACAGCCCCATCTCGATGCCCAGCGTCTCGCAGTACAGCGCCCAGCCTTCGAGGCAGGCCGAGTACTTGGTGAAGTTGGCGCGGCGGAACATCGGCAGTTCAGTCATCTCCTGCATCAGCGCGATGTGCATCAGGTGGCCGGGCCAGCCTTCGTGCAGCGCGAGTGGCACGTGCAGGTAGCTCGGCGCCTTCTCGGGCAGGCTGCTGACCCAGTAGATGCCGGCGGATGTGCCGTCTGCCGGATTCGGCTGCGCATAGGCCGGCGGCATGCGCTCGGACACGGCCGCCGGGATGCTCTGCACGCCGTAGGTGATGCGCGGCAGGCGGCCGAAGAAGCCGGGAATCTTGGCGTCGATGCGCTTGGAGACGACTTCGCAGCGCTCGCGCAGCGCCTCGGCCGAAGGCGCGATGAACTGCGGGTCGCTGGCGAGGAAGTGGCGGTAGCCGGCGATGTCGTTCGCAAAGCCCGCGCGGGCGACCACCGCGGCGACCTCGGCCTCGAGCCGAGCCACTTCGCTCAACCCCAACGCGTGGATCGCTTCCGGCGTTGCCGCCGCGGTGGTCGTGAAATGCCGCGCCCAGAAACCGTAGAACTCGTGGCCCTGCGGATCGTCCAGGCATGCGATCGTGTCGCGCGCCCGGGGCAGCATTTCGTTTTGAATCGTGTCGTGCAGCGCCTGCAGCGCCGGCAGGATGGCCTGCTCGATGACGCTGCGTGCGCGCCCGGCCTCGCGCATGACGCCCGGCTGTGTCGCCACGGGCGAGCGCTTGAATGGCCCGTACCAGGGCGACGCCTCGGCGTTGCCGGCCATCGCACTCTGCAGGTTCGGCAGCGCCGAGGTCAGCACGACACGCGGGTAGCGCACACCGGCAGCAAGCCCCGCGCGCATGCAAGCCTGCACGCCCGCCAAGTACGCCGGCACGCTGGCCAGCCGATCGACATAAAGCTCGGCCACGCCGGCGGTGCCGATGGCGCTCGAATTGGCGAAGTAGATGGTGTTGAACTCGGGCCCGATCGGCAGCAGCCAGGGCTTGAAGTGCGACAGCGTCGCATGCGCGGCGCACAGGTCGTCGAGTTCGCGCTGCAGCAGTCGGCGCGTCGAGCGATCCTGCAGCGACAAGCCTTCTGTCGGGATGCCGGCCAGTTCGCCCAGCATCTCACCCGCTCGCCGCGCGCGGCGGTCGAAGTCTTCCGGCGCCTCGCGCCACATCGTCGGGTCGTCGTTGGGCTGACCCGCGAGCAGCGCGGTGAGCGGGAACTCGTAGCGCTGGAACTGCCAGAAGCGCTCGGCCAGTGCATGCAGGTCGGTGCGTGCGTCAGCCATGCGCGAACCCCAGCGCCGGCTTCCACACGGCGCGCGCCATGCGCATCAGGTTGCCGCCCAGGATGTCGGCAAGATCGGCCTCGCGGTAGCCCCAGCCGAGCAGCGTCGCCACGATCTCGGGCAACTGCTCGGGGGCGACGAAGGCCGGTTCGGCGGTGTAGCCCATCTCCGGCGGGAAGGTGTGTTTCATCTTCTGGAAGTACGCTTCCAGCTCGCCCATGTCGAACACGTAGTCGAGTGCCATCGACACATGCTTCGGGCCGACGAGCTGAACCACATGGTCGATGTGGCGCGCGTACGTCGCGCTGCGGATGTCGTCTCGGCCGTCGACCTTGCCGAGGAAGCTGCCCACGCCGTTGATGCCGACCACGCCGCCGCTGGCAGCGCAGGCGCGGATCAATTCGTCCGGGATGTTGCGCGGGTGCGCATGCACGGCGCTCGGGTTGCTGTGCGAGAAGATGAACGGTCGCGTCGCCACCTCGATCGCCTCGCACACCGTGCGGTGCCCTGTGTGCGACAGGCACAGCACCATGCCCACACGCTCCGTCTCGGCGATCACGCTGCGGCCGAAGTCGGTGAGGCCGCTGTCTTCGTCCTGGCAGCCGCCGCCGGCGAGGTTGTTGCGGTTGTAGGCGAGCAGCATCCAGCGTACGCCCAGCGCGTGGTAGGTCTGGATCAGGCTCAACTGATCGCCGATCGCATTCGCGCCTTCGATGTCGAAGCCCACCGCGAGCTTGCCCTCGGCGCGAGCGCGCTCGATGTCGTTCGGGCCGTCGATCAGCAAGTACTCTTCGGGCCGTGCCAGCAGCCAATGGCGCATGGTGGACAGGGTGCGCAGGTGCTCCTCGATGCCCTGGTCGCCGAAGCCGATGTTGAGCATCGCCACATCGACACCGACCGCACGGTAGCGCTGAAGCTGCGGCAGGAACGAGGTGTCGTGCGGCCGCCCCACAGGCATGCAGCCGTGGTTGTCCCACACAAGATGGCGCGCGAGCAAGGCGCGGGCCTGGGCGAGGTCCGGAGGGGCGGCGGAGTCCATGCCGTCAACCTTAGCCTCGTTGCCCCGCCGGTGGGTTAGGCTTGGCACCAGTTTATTTAGGAGGATCGCCTCGATGTCGAGCCCCACCGGCGACGCCGCCGACTCCGCCCGTTCGCCGCTGGACTTTGAGCAGGAGCTGGCGCGTTCGAGCGGCGGCACGCGCTTCTCGCGCGACGGTGTGCGCACTCTGTTCGAGCAGGTCGGGGGCTTGGGCACCGGCGACATCGTGCGCTTCGGCCGCGATGTCGTGATGTCGGTATTGAACGGCGCCCATCCGCGCATGGTGCGCTGGCGCTACCAGACCGAGGAGCCGACAGTGATGCTGCGCGCGTCGCTGAGTTGCGACGTGACTTTCCGCGCGCCAGGTCTGGCGCCGCTGGAATTCAACCGGCCGGAAGTGACGCTGGTGTGCCTGCCCGCCGGCCTGCCGTTGACGGTGGACGTGGCCGCGACGCGCCAGCAGGGCATCGTCGCGGTCTGCCGCGCTTCGACCTTCGCCGACCGCTATGCACTGCAGGCCGGCGACATGCCGCCGTTGGTGCTCGATGCGCTGGCCGGCAAGGGCGCGGCCGGCCGCGTCGCCTCTTTCCCGATGGACCACCGCATCGCCGCGCTGGTGGCCGATGCGATCGACACGCGGCTCGAAGGCGAACTGCGCGTGCTGTTCTACGCCGGCAAGCTGGCCGAACTGGCGGCCTACACGCTCGACGCAATGCACCACATGCCGTCGCTGCGGGGTAGCAAGGAACACGCGTTGCACCGCCGACGCGACGTGGAACTGGCGCACGCGGCGATGGCGCGCCTGGAGCGTGACTACCGGCGCCCGCCGCGTTTTGCCGACCTGGCGCGCGAGATCGCCACCAACCAGAACAAGTTGAAGGCTGTCTTCAAGGAGGCCTTCGGCATCACGATGGCCGACTACTGTCTGGAGCGCCGCATGCGCGAAGCGCAGCAACTGCTGCTCGAAGCGACGCTGACGATCGCGCAGGTGGCCGAGCGCGTGGGCTACGAGCACCAAAGCAGCTTCACCGCGGCGTTTCGCGGCCACGTGGGCATGGCGCCGCGCGAGTACCGGCAACATCGCGCGCCGTTCAGCGTCGCGCTGCGTAAGGGTTGACCCGAGGCGATGCGGATCGCCTAAATCTTCGGTGCAAGGCCGCACGCGGCCGATCTGGGCCGCGCCTATCGTCCGGCGCATTGATTGGCCAACCCTGAGAAGAGGAGCAACCCATGAAGACGATCCGCCCCCGCGTCCCGTTCCGTCCCGCCTTGCTGGCCCACGCGCTCGCCGCGTCCGGCCTGCTGGCGGCGCTGCCGGTTGCCGCGCAACAGGGACCGTCGGCGAAGCCCGACGAGGATCAGTCGCAGCGCATCGTCATCACCGCCAGCAAGCGACTGGAAAAGCAGCGTGACGTGGCGGGCACGGTGTCGGTGATCGACGGCAGCGATCTCGAACGACGTGGCGCGCGCGACCAGGAAGACTCGCTCAAGCTCACGCCCGGCGTGCAATTCAACAAGGGCGACATCTCCAGCAACACGATCACCATCCGCGGTATCGGCACCAGCACCACCAACGAAGGCAGCGGCGCGCAGCAAGGCCCGACCGGCCAGTACCTGGAAGACGTGCCCCTGGCGTCGGCCCAAGGCAAGGGCGTCGTGCTGGACCCGCTGACCTGGGATCTCGACCGCGTCGAGGTGCTGCGCGGGCCCCAGGGCGTGCTGTTCGGTTCCGGCTCGCTGGGCGGTGCGGTGCGCTACCTGTTCAACAAGCCGCGCATGAGCGAGGCCGAAGCCAGCGTCAAGGCCGAGTACGCCAAATCCGCCGAAGGCGAAGGCAAGTTCTCCCTCTACGGCATGCTCAATGCACCGCTGTCGCCAGGCGTGGTGGCACTGCGCGTGGTGTTGTTTGACCGCAAGGATCCGGGCTACATCAACAACCTGGGCACGGGCACCAAGAATGCCAACGCCTTGACCCAGACCGGAGGTCGGGTGCTATTGGCGGTCAAGCCCACCAAGGGCCTGACAGCGACGCTCGTGGCCAGCACGCAGAAGAGCAAGCAGGGCGACACCTTCAGCGTCTCGCCCGATCCGACGCGGCTCGAGCACACCGCGCCGAACAACTCGTCGCGCTCGAGCACGACCGACTTCTACAGCCTGACGGTGGACTATGACCTGGGCGGCAGCACGCTGACCTCGATCACCGGCTACGTCAAGAACAAAGGCTCGACGCTGATCGACGACACCGAGCTGTTCGGCAGCATTGGCCTCGCGTTGCCGCAGGTCTACCGGCCCGGCGTCGCCTCGAGCTCGGCCAAGTCGCAGGAGTTGCGCATTGCCAGCAACCCCGGTGGCGCGTTCAGCTATGTCGCCGGCGTTTTCTACCAGACCAGCGAAGGTGGCAGCAACGCCCAACAGATCGATCCTTCAGGCGCCTTCGGCCTGACGACACTTGTCGACCTCATCAGCAGCGGCGGTGGCACCGAGAAGGCGGTTTTCGCCGACACCGAGTACAACTTCGGCGGCGGCTGGAGCGCCGGCGCCGGCGGCCGCTACTACCGCACAACAACCACGGCGACGCAGACCGGCACTATCTTCGGCGGCCCAGCCAACTTCGGCCCGCTGAACGGCGACGACAGCGGCTTCACCCCCAAACTGACGGTGAAGTACCGCTTCGGTGAGAGCTTCTGGTACGCCCTGGCCGCCAAGGGCTACCGCTATGGCGGCGTCAACAGCGTCCCGCCATTCACGAAGTACAAATCCGATTCGCTATGGAGCTACGAAACCGGCGTGCGCCTGAACCCTGCGCCGGGCTTGCAGCTCGACCTGACGGCCTACCTGCTCGACTGGAAGGACGCGCAATTTACGTTCTTCGAGATCGTCAACGGTTTGCCCGGTTCGAGCATCGGTAACGTTGGCAAGGCCCGCAGCACAGGTCTGGAAGTGGCGCTGCGTTACCGCATGAGCCCGAGCCTGGACTTCAGTGCCTCGGTGGCCAGCATGGACGCCAAGACCAAGGCCGACACACAGATCCCTTCGGGCGGGCCGACCTCGATCACCGCGCCCTCGGGTTCGCGCCTGCCCGGCACACCGAAGTTGCAAGCCGCGCTGCACGGCAACCTCAAATTCGCCGGCCCCTTCGACTCGCAAGGCCGCTTCAACGCCACGTACACCCATGTTGGCGACCGCGTGATGTTCCTGGGCGGCAACAAGCCGGCGGACGGCTTCAGCACGGTCGACCTGGGGCTGAACTTCGTCAAGGACAACCTGACGCTGGCCACCGGCATCAGCAATGTGACCAACGAGAAGGGCGTGTTGAGCATCACCGGCGCGCCGGCCGGCGTTGGCAGCTTTGCGCAGTACTTCCTGCAACGCCCACGCACGATGACCGTGTCACTGCGCTACGACTACTGAGCCTAAGTTGAACGCCAGGGCAGCCGTCGACTCGCCCGCCAGTTGGCGGGTGCTCGCCGGCTGCTGCATCGTCGCCATCTTCGGCGTCACGTCGCTCTACGGTTCGACGTTTGGCCTGATGATGCTGCCGATGCAGAAGGAACTGGGTTGGTCGCGCGGCGACATCACTTTCTCGCTTACGCTGATGACCATCGTGGGCCCGGCGATCCTGCCGCTGGTGGGCTGGATCGTCGACAACGTCCGGCTGCGCCCGCTCGTCCTGTGGGGCGTGCTGCTGCAGTCGGCAAGCCTGGCTGCCTTCGGCTTCATGCAGGGCAGCGTCTGGGTCTACTACGTGCTGTGCCTGGTGATGATCTTCACCGCCACGGGCGCGTCCTTCCTCACGCTGTCCAAGCTCCTGCAGACCTGGTTCGACAAGGCCTTCGGGCGGGCGCTGGGCATCCTGTTCGCCCTCATCACGGTGGGCGCGGTGATCCACCCGCAGATCGTCAGCGTGGTGATCACGCATGCCAGCTGGCGCGAGGCCTTCATGGTGATGGGGCTGTTGAGCCTGGTCTGCGGCGGGCTGGCGGCCTGGGTCCTGGTGCGCGAGCGCCCGGCCGACACCGCGCCGGCCGGTGCGTTGCCGGCGGTGCCGGCGGCCAACGACCCATCCGCCTCGCCCGTGTCCATGCGCGCCTTCCTCGGCGACCGCATCTGGTGGATCCTGGCCTTCTGGAACATGCTGTTCGGTTTCGCCGTGGCCGGCATCATGGTTCACTTCGCGGCCATGATGCAGGACCGCGGCATGAGCCTGCCGCAGGCGGCCACCGCGATGAGCTTGATCGGCGCCGGGGGCTTCGTCGGCAACCTGATGGCGGGTTGGCTGATCGATCACACCTCGGCAACACGGCTGGCGCGCCTTTTCGTGTTGGCGCCGTTGGGTGCCACGGTGATGCTCTACTTCGGGTCCAGTGTTGGCGTGGTCATCGCGGCAGCCGTTCTGCTCGGCGTCTTCAATTCGGGTGATCACAGCCTGTCTGTGTTCCTTGCGCGGCGCTACTTCAGCGCCGAGAGCTTCGGCCGCGCCAGCGCAACGCAGCAGATCGCCGTCGCTTTCGGCAGCGGCACTGCGCCGTGGTTGATGGGCCTGGTGCACGACCGCACGGGCAGCTACGACGTGGCCCTGATGGCGTCGATGGGCGCGTTCGTGTTCGCCGCGATCGCGGCCTGGTTGCTGCCGGAGTTTCGCGAAGGGCAGCGACCCGCGACCGCCATGGCGCCAGCCGGCGCCTGAGTCATGCGGCGCATGCGTGACGCTGCCTTGGCACTGCTCAGCCGCGACTGGGCCGGCTTGTTGATCGCCCTGCTCGTCGCCGCGGCAGCTTGGGTGTTGGCGCAGACCATTCACAACGGCATCGGCAGAGTGCTTCTGGGCCTGGGCCTGTTGCTGGCCGCGTTGCTCGCAATGGCATCGCTGCGCCAGCTGTTCACGCTGGCGAAGGCGCGGCGCGCCCATCCAGCACCTGGGCAGATGATCGACCTCGGCGGCTACCGAGTTCACCTGCTGGCCGAGGGTGCGGTACGCGACGGCCGCCCGCCGGTCGTCTGGTTCGCCGGCGGCCACGCCAGCGGCTACAGCATCCATCACCTGCACCGCGCCTTTCGCAGCGAGACGCGCTCGATCCTGATCGACCGGCCCGGCACCGGTTGGAGCGACGCCGGCCCGTTCCCGCGCACCACCGCGCGCGAGGCCGAGGAGATGGTGCTCGCGTTGGAGCGTGCGGGCGAGACCGGCCCCTTCGTCTGGGCCGGACACTCCTTCGGCGGGCTGCTGGCCGCCAACGTGGCGCGCCGGCGGCCCGACCTGGTGCACACGCTCGTGCTGCTCGACCCGACCCCGCTGGAGACCATTGTGTTCGGCCCGCGCCTGGGCGCCCTCAAGGACATGCGGCGCACGGCCTGGCTAGGCGGCTTTGCGCAGCTCTTCGGTGTCAACCTGCAGGAGCGTCACACCGCGAAGATGCGCGAGACACCGGCCTACGCCAAGGTCATGGACGCCACGATGGCGGTGCTCGGCCCGGAAGTGGTGGCTGCGCGCGCGGTCGAGGCCAATGCCGCATCCTTCTTCACCCAGGCCTCGATCTACAGCGAACTGACGCCCGAAGGCGTGGCCGCGGTGGCCTGGGAAACCGTGGTCTATGACCGCGACCTGGGTGACCTGCCGGTGTGGCTGGTCGGCCCGCGCGACGATACCGACGGCGATATCGCGATCCTGCCCGAGGCGCAGTCCGGCAGCGCCGAGAACGCGCAGCGCATGTTCCGCTTCTTCGCCGCCACGCGTGAGCGCTACCTGGCCACGTCGACGCGCTCGCGCCGCGTCGTGGCGCCCAAGGGCTCGGGGCACAATTTCGTCTACGAGGTTCCCGACTGGACCATCGGCGTGATGCGCGACGTGATCTGCGGCGCTCGCTGAACACTCGCAGGAGCGTGGGCGCCAAACGCGATGTCCCACACCGCCATTGCAAGGGGCTGACGTCATGAATTCCCATCACGCGATCCCGCCCTACGTCCTCGAGCCGCTGCCCGTCCACCGCGAACACCCTCCGGCCGAGATGATCGAACGCGCGCGGCACTTTTACCGCGAGATGCAGCGCCGCCGCACGGTGCGCGACTTCGACTCGCGCCCGGTGCCGCGCGATGTGATCGAGCAATGCCTGCTTGCGGCCGGCACGGCCCCATCGGGCGCCAACCAGCAGCCCTGGTTCTTCAGCGTCATCACCGACCCAGAGCACAAGCGCCGCGTGCGCGAGGCGGCCGAGGTGGAGGAGCGCACCTTCTACAGCGAGCGCGCGCCGCAGGAATGGCTCGATGCGCTGGCGCCGCTGGGCACCGACTCGAACAAGCCCTTCCTGGAAGACGCGCCGGTGCTGATCGCGATCTTTGCGCAGAAGTACGGCGTGCACCCGAGCGGCGAGAAGTTCAGCCACTACTACGTGCCCGAGTCGGTGGGCATCGCCTCGGGTTTCCTGATCGCCGCGCTGCACCACGCGGGCCTGGCGACGCTGACGCACACGCCCAACCCGATGAGTTTTCTGAACAAGCTGTGCGGGCGGCCGAGTTCCGAAAAACCGACCATCCTGCTGGTCGTCGGCTACCCGAAGCCCGGCTGCCAGGTGCCGGTGCATGGTGGCATCAAGAAGCCCCTGTCAGTGATCGCCGAGTGGATCGAAGTCGAACGCAGTTGAGATGAGCGCCTTCGTTCGTAATGCCTGGTACGTCGCGGCCTGGGACCACGAGATCCCGGCCGACGGCCTGTTCGCACGAACCGTGATCGGCGAGCCGTTGCTGCTCTACCGCACGAGCAGCGGCGAGGTCGTCGCACTCGAAGACCGTTGCTGCCACCGCCAGGCGCCGCTGTCGCGCGGGCGCCGCGCGGGCGACTGCGTGCGTTGCGGCTACCACGGCCTGAAGTTCGACAGCCAAGGCGTCTGCGTCGAGGTACCCGGCGTGGACGGCGTGCCGCCGAAGGCGCGTGTGCAGCGCTTTCCAGTGATCGTGAAGAACCACTGGGTATTCGTCTGGATGGGCGCTGAAGCCAAGGCTGATGCCGCGCTGCTGCCCGACAACTTCAGCAATGCCCATCCCGACTGGCGCTACCTCCCCGGCTACCTTCACTACGCAACGCCTTGGGCGTTGATAGCGGACAACCTGCTCGACTTCTCGCACCTGAGCTACGTGCATGCCGCGACCTTCGGCGGGACCGACAAGATTGCGCAGGTGCGGCCCAGCGTCGAAGCGATCGAACGCGGCGTGCGCGTCAAACGCAAGGTGCCCGGCGTGCCGCCTCCCGCCTATTACCGCCCGCTGTGGGACACCAGCGGCTTGATCGACCGCTGGATCGAGTACGACTTCATCCTGCCAGCCACACTGCTGATGCACTCGGGCGCGCGGCCGGCCGGCGCCGCCGACGGCGACGACCGCGTGGGCCTGCGCTTTCACAGCTGCCAAGCGCTGACGCCCGAGACCGAGCAGTCGACGCATTACTTCTTCCAGGAATCGCACCTGGCGACACAAGGCGACGCTGGCACCACCCAGGCGCTGTTCGACGGCCTTCTCGCGGCCTTCGAGGAAGACCGACAGATGATCACTGCGCAGGCGCGCAACCTGGCGCTGAAACCCGGGATCCCGATGCTGCCGCTGCACATGGATGCGGCGCTGCTGCAGTTTCGGCGGGTCGTGCACGCAATCGAAGCCGAATCAAGATGACACCGCGCACCCGCTACTCCGCCTGGAACCTGCTCGCTGCTTCGCGCGGTGGCCACAAAGACTGGGCGCCCGCCTGGCGCGAGGCCGAGCCGAAGGCAAGCTACGACGTCGTCATCATCGGCGGCGGCGGCCACGGCCTGGCCACGGCCTACTACCTGGCCAAGAATCACGGCATCACCAACGTCTGCGTCGTCGAGGCCGGCTGGATCGGCGGCGGCAACACCGGGCGCAACACGACGATCGTGCGTTCGAACTACCTCTACCCCGAGAGCGCGCGGCTGTACGACTTCTCGGTGCGGCAGTACCAGCAGCTCGCTGCGGAGCTGAACTTCAACATCATGTTCAGCCAGCGCGGCGTGCTGACGCTGGCGCATTCGCGCCACGACCTGGACGCGCAGTCGCGCTGGGCCAACGCGATGCTGTGCAACGGCATTGACGCCGAGCTGCTCGACGCCAGGCAGGTGCGCGAGTTGGAGCCGCGCTTGAACTTCGGCGAGGGCGCACGCTTCCCGATCCTCGGCGGCTTCATGCAACGCCGCGCCGGCCCGGTGCGTCATGACGCGGTGGCTTGGGGCTATGCGCGCGGCGCGTCGGCGCTGGGCGTGGACATCGTGCAGAACTGCGCCGTGACCGGCTTCATGAAGCAGGGCGAGCGCGTGGTCGGCGTGACGACGCCGCGGGGCGAGATCCGCGCCCAGAAGGTGGCGCTCGCGGTGGCGGGGCATTCGTCGGTGCTCGCCGGCCTGGCGGGTTTTCAGCTACCGGTGACGAGCTATGCGCTGCAGGCGATGGTCAGCGAACCGGTCAAGCCGGTCCTCAACACGGTCACTTTGTCGCCCTCGCTCGCTGCCTACTGGAGCCAGAGCGACAAGGGTGAGGTGGTGATCGGCGGCGGCATCGATCACTTTCCTTCGTATGCGCAGCGCGGCAGCTTCGACACGATGCAGCATGTCATCGCGGCGACCTGCGAGATGTTCCCCTCGCTCGGCCGGCTGCGGCTCTTGCGGCAGTGGGCCGGCATCGTCGATGTCGTGGTCGACTCGAGCCCGATCATCGGCGCGTCGCCGGTGCCGGGCCTCTACATCAACTGCGGCTGGGGCACGGGCGGCTTCAAGGCCATTCCCGTCGGCGGCTGGACCTTGGCGCACGAACTTGCTACTGGGAAGACACACGAACTGGCCGAGCCGTTCCAACTCGATCGTTTTCGTACCGGCCGCTTCATCGACGAAGCGGCTGCCGCAGGGATTGCCCACTGAAATGATGCGACTCCGATGCCCCTGGTGCGGCGCGCGGCCCGAGAACGAGTTCTCCTGCGGCGGCACCACCGCTATCGCGCGCCCACCGCTCGATTGCAGCGACGACGAATGGGCGCGCTACCTGTTCCTGCGCGACAACCCGAAGGGTGACCACGCCGAGCGCTGGCGCCACACCTTCGGTTGCGGGCAGTGGTTCAACATCCTGCGCGACACGGTGAGCCACGACGTGCGCGCGGTGTACGGCATCGTCGAGCCACGGCCGGAGGCGCCCTTGCCATGAGCGGCTACCGCCTGGCAGCGCCGGCAGGTGCGTGGATCGATCGCGCCCGTCCGTTGCGCTTTGACTTCAACGGCAACGAGGTGCAGGGCTTTGCCGGCGACACGGTCGCCTCGGCCCTGCTGGCCAGCGGCCTCGTGCACGTGGCGCGCAGTTTCAAGCTGCACAGGCCGCGCGGCGTGTTCAGCTGCGGACTCGAAGAGCCGAGTGCGCTGATCGACGTGGGCCTCGGCGCTGAACGTACGCCCGATACACGCGCTACCGACATCGAAGCGGTTGATGGGCTGGTCTGCCGTCCAGGCAATGCGTGGCCGAGCCTGAGCTTCGACATCGCAGCCATCAACGCGCGCTTCGCGACGCTGCTGCCGGCGGGCTTCTACTACAAGACCTTCATGTGGCCGCACTGGCACCTCTTCGAGCCAACGATCCGTGCGATGGCTGGTCTCGGCGTCGCAGCGGATGCGCCGGACCCCGATCGCTACGACGAGGTGTCGCGCCAGGCCGAGGTGCTGGTGGTAGGCGGCGGCGCCGCCGGTGCGCAGGCGGCGCTGGCCGCCGCGCAGACCGGTGGGCAGGTGTTGCTGCTCGAAGCCACGCCGCACCTGGCGCAGGCCGAGGCCTTGCGTGCGGCGGGCGTGGAGTGCCACACGCGCTGCACTGTGTTCGGCCTCTACGACCACGGTTTCGCCGCGGCGGTGCAGACGGTGGGCGGCGTCGTGCGCGAGCGACTGTGGAAGATTCGCGCGGGGCGCACCGTCGTCGCCATCGGCGCCTTCGAGCGGCCAATGCTGTTCCCCGACAACGACCGCCCCGGCGTGATGCTGGCCAGCGCGGTTGAGCAGTACGCCGTGCGCTACGGCGTGGCCTGCGGGAAGCGCGTCGTCGTGGCCACCGCCTGCGACAGCGGCTATCGCACGGCGCGGGTGTTGAAGGCGGCCGGTATCGAGGTGGCGGCCATCGTCGATGCGCGCGAGCACACTGGCGCGGAGGCACCCGAGGGCGTGGCGCTGCACCGCGGCAGCACCATCGTCGCCGTGGCCGGCAATCGCGCGGTGCGGGGCGTCACGATCGCGCCGCAGGCCGGCGGCGCACTGCACCAGATCGAGGCCGACTGCATTGCCAGCGCCGGCTGCTGGGCGCCGGCGGTGAACCTGCATTCGATGGCTGGCGGCAAGCTGCGCTGGGTTCCAGAGTCGTCGATGTTCGTGCCGAAGGGGACCCTGCCTGGTATCGAGATGGTTGGGTCCTGCGCTGGCCACTTCGACCTTGCCCTGGGCGCAGTACCAGCCAACAACCAGCCGAGTGCCGCCGCGTTGGCCTCGCTCGGCCGCAAGCCCGGCAAGGTGTTCGTCGATCTGCAGAACGACGTGTCCGCGAGCGACGTCGAACTCGCCGCGCGCGAGAACTACCGCTCGGTGGAACACTTGAAGCGCTACACCACGATGGGCATGGCCACCGACCAGGGCAAGACGAGCAACGTCAATGCGCTGGTGTTGATGGGCGAGCACACGAACCGAACGGCGGACCAGGTGGGCACGACCAAGTTCCGCCCGCCGTTCAAGCCGGTCACGCTCAACGCCATTGCCGGTGGCCGCAGCGGCGAGCGCTACAGGCCGCTCAAGCGCATGCCTGGCCATGCCTGGCACGAAGCGCGCGGCGCGGCGATGGAGGAGTTCGGCGGCTGGCTGCGGCCAGCGGCGTACCCGAACATTGGCGAAGACCTGATCGCAGCCGCCGAGCGCGAGGCACTGCAGGTGCGCACAGCCGTCGGCCTGTTTGAGGGCTCGCCGTTGGGCAAGATCGAAGTCATCGGCCCCGACGCCGCCGACTTCCTGGACCTGATGTACGTCGGCACGATGTCCACGCTCGCGGTGGGCGGCGCGCGCTACGGCCTGCTGATCAACGAGAACGGTGTGATCTTCGACGACGGCATCGTCAGCCGGCTCGGGCCCGAGCACTTCTTCGTCAACACCACCTCGGGCGGTGCCGAGCGGGTGGCCCAGGCGTTCGAGGAGTGGCTGCAGTGCGAGTACGTGAAGCACCGTGTGCTGGTGGCACCGGTGACGTCGGCCTGGGGCAATGTCACCGTCAGCGGCCCGAAAGCGTGGCAAATGCTGCAAGCCTCGGGCTTCGACCCCGCGCTCGCGCCCCTGGCAATGAAGCACATGACGCTGCGCGAGACCGGGTACGGCGGTGTCTCGATGCGTGTGCTGCGCGCCAGCTTCGGCGGCGAGCTTGGGTACGAGCTCAACCTGCCGGCGCTGCACACACAGGCCTTGCTGGAGCGCCTGTGGGATGTCGGCCGCGACTTTGGCGCCGTGCCCTACGGCGTCGAGGCGCTGATGATCATGCGCACCGAGAAGGGCTTCCTGCACGTGGGCGGCGACACCGACGGCACCACGCTGCCAGGCGACGTGGGCATGGACCGCGGCATCGCGAAGAAGGCCGCCAACTTCGTCGGCCGGCGCTCGTTGCTGCGGCCAGCGGCGAGAGACCCGGACCGCATGCAGCTCGTCGGCCTGCTGCCGCGCGACCGCCGCACCAAGCTGCCGGTGGGGGCGCATGTGGCTGGGAGCAAACCGCCGGCGACGATCGAGGGCTTCGTGACCTCGAGCCACTACAGCCCGGTGCTCGGGTATCCGGTGGCGCTGGGCATGCTCGCGCGCGGGCAGTCGCGCATCGGCGACACCATCACCGTCTGGCACCTGGGCAGCGCCATCGAGGCCGAAGTGGTGAAGACACCGTTCTACGATCCGTCGGGGGAGCGCGTGAATGGCAACACCTGACAACTTCGTCCTCGCACCATTGGCAGGGGCCGAGGTCGCCGGCCTCGCCACGCTGTGGTCGAAGGCCTCCACAGCGATCGTGCTGCAGATGGTAGAGCCGATGCACGTGCTGTCGCTGCGGCACTTGCCGGGTGGCGGCGCGTCCGCGCTCTCCGATGTGATGGCCAGGCACACGGTGCCGGGGCTCCCGGGGCCGGGCCACTCCTGCGGCATCGAACCTCGGCTGATCTGGCGCAGCCCCAACGAGATCTTGCTGCTGACGCAGGACGCCGATCTGGCATCGGCGCTTGTCGCCGAGCTGCGGCCGGCGCCAGGCGCCTTGGCCTGCGCGCTCGATCTCTCGGCCGGCACGCTGGTGGTGAAGCTGCAGGGTGGCAAGGTGGAGGCACTGCTGTTGCGCCTGGTCGATGCGCTTGCGCTACCGCGCGGAACCGACCAGGCTTCGCGCGTACGAGTGGCCGACATCGGGGCGGTGGTCTGGCGCGATGCGCCAGATCACGTTGGCCTACTTGTCGATCGTGCGAACGTTCACTACCTGGCCCAGTGGTTGAGCTACGCAGCTGACGCGATCTGATGTCGGCTTTGCACTGCAGTGAACGGCTGCAGTGGGTCGGGACCGGCCTGCGCAGCCTGAGAGCTGAGGGGCGGTTGACCGCGGCATTGCGGGCGTTCCTACCGCTCACGCCGAGCATTCCCAAGGGGTCGAAAGGCGCGGTCATCACCGCCGGCATTCAAGCTTCCAAGAAGTCAGCCCACGCTTGCAACATCGCACGTCGTTCGTCCTGGTACTTATGCCGGTTGTAGGCAGCACGAACGCGATTCGCCGGTGTGTGGGCAAGACAGTGCTCGATGACATCGACATTCGCGCCCGTCGCGTTGAAGTAGGCGCTGAACGCGGCGCGCATGCCATGTGGCGTGCCTTTGCCGCTGAGTCCGAGGCGTTCCATGACGGCGTTCAGGCTACGGTCTGCCATCGGGCGGCTCGGGTCCACCCGGTTGGGGAACAGGTAGACACTCTCATCGGGCACGAAGGTGCGCAGTTCGCGAATCCAATACACGGCTTGGCGAGACAGCGGCACCCAATGCGCCCGGCCAGCCTTCATCCGATCCGCCGGAATCTCCCACTCGGCGGCGTCGAGATCGATCTCGCTCCAGCGCCCGCAGACAACCTCGTTCTTGCGACACGCCGTGAGGACGAGGAGGCGCATCGCAATGCGCGTCTGCTGGCTAAGTGACTCGGTCTCGTCGAGCGAGCGCATGAACGCGCCGAGCTGCGACGGGCCCAGGGCCGGGTGGTTCTGCTGATGGCGCTTGCGCAGCACGCGCACCGGCGGCACCGGGTTGTTCTCGATCAACCCCGAGTCGATCGCGTGCTCGAAGATGCCCCACAAGTGATTGCGAAGGTTGCGGGCGACCTCGGGGGCGCGGGACTCGACCGCCTTCAGCGTGCTCGTCAGTTCGAGTCGGGTGATCGAAGCAACAGGCCGCCCACGGAATATCGGAACCAGGTCTTTGTCGATTTCACGGCGACGCTGGTCTACCGTCCCCGCGCGCAGCCCGACGCTCTTAGCGGCATCCCAGTCCGCGTACAGAGCCTCGAAGCTGCCCTTGTCGTGATGCATGGTGGCAAGCGCCTTCGACTCGCGTTCGGATCGCCGCGCCTGCACCGGGTTGACGCCGCTGGCGACCAGTTGCCTCGATGCCGTATGTGCCGCTCGCGCTTCGGCCAGGCCGACCTGCGGAAACGCGCCCAGTGCCTGCAAGCCCTCGACGCCTTGCAGCCTGAACTTGTAGCGCCATAGCTTCGAGCCGTTCGGTTGAACGAGAAGGAACAGGCCCCCACCGTCGGCGATCTTGTAGGCGCGCTCCGCGGGCTTCGCGGTCTTGATCTTCAGAGCAGTAAGCATTTGCGGCGACAAGCTTGGGCTGAGTCCGGTGGGGGTACTGTCGGGGGTACGAAAAGGTTCGACCTTCCGTACCCCCAAAAATACCCCCAACTGATTGAGATCGAGCGGGTTGGCGCGGGACGCCCCAGGACGCCATCTCAGCTCAAGCCCTTGATTCACAAAGGCCCCGCGACCGGTCTGGGATCGCCCGGGATGATCCGAGACCTCGCCCCGTCTTTCAGGTCGCGAGTTTCATGAGTCTGCAAAGCCTCTCTTTGAATCGGTAGCGTGCGAAGTTGTATCACCCTTGAGTTGCGCATCTGCCGACATGAAACGCAACACCTGGCTTCGTTGTGCTTAGCATGCTGCGTCTGCGTAGCCAAAGGCGCTGTCTTGCGCGATCCGGTCTGTGCCTCGACTCGCCAATGCATCGCTGCCAGGCAGCTGACCAGCGGGCGTGACTTCTGCCCCGCCGGCATGAACGAATCCAAGCGCTCGACGGTGTCACGCGCAAGAAGGATGCTGGCAACTTGCTGCGGGGGCGGGTGAAGGCAAGGGCTCGTCGACCAGGGGCACGCTCGCACATCGACGGCGCAGAGCGTTTTCGATGCCCAGCGAGTCGTCTGGCCACTGGCCAGGCGAGGTCCGCAAGGCGGACCGGCGATGCAATGCTGGGCCAGGCCGAGACCTCCCCGGACCATGGCCGCCCCGCGGATGCCGTTGCAAACGCGCGGCCCGCGCTGGCTGGTCGCTGCGGCCTTTCACCCGATCCGCAACCGTCGCGGCCCGGCGCCGCCGTCCCATTGCAAGAGGCTGCCGTCGGCGCGCAGCGCGATCGTTGCCGTGTCGCCCGCGGCCACCGCCGCGACCGCCTCGTGCAGTTTGCGTGGTTCGATGCCAAAACCTTCTCCCCAGGCCCAGAGGGTGCCGTCATTGCGGATCGCCACCGAATGGCGCGAGCCGGTGGCGACGGCCAGCGCGCCGTCGAACACCCGACCCCAGGCGTCAGCCATGTCGCCCAAGCCATGCGCCCCCAACGGACCAAAACGGTTGCCGCCGGCGCCCATGACCACGCCGTCCTGGCGCAGATAGAGGGCATGCCCGGTATGCGCCTTCACGGCTACCGCGTCGCGCGCGGTGTTGACAAAGTCTGGCGTGGCGGCGAGCCGTCCGTCGCCGTACTGGCCGCGGTGCGCCAGTCCCTTGACCCAGAGCGTGCCGTCGCGGTGGATGTAGTAGTCAGCACTGTCGCCGATGCAGGCGGTGGCCACGTCGCCGGCAATGCGCTGTGGTGCTGCCGGCGTGCCGCCGCCGTGCCACAGCCCGTGTGCATGGTCGATGGCGAACCAGCCGGACTGGCCACTGGCAAAGTTGGCCACGCCCGACATCAGGGGAATGGCCGCGTCGGGCGCATCGCGCCAGCTGACCAGCCGGCCATCAACCAGCAAGGCGAAAAAGGTATCCCGGCTCACGCCCACTTGTCTTGCGCCGGCGCGCATGGGCACCGGCCGGCCGCGGCCTGTCCAGCCGTAGGCCACGCCGTCGAGCACAGCCATGTGGCGTTCGTAGTACGACGCGAGTTGCGGGCCGGAACTGTCGGCCAAAGCCGGTGAGCTGGACACGATGGCGTGGGGCCCGCTGATCAGTGCGAGGAACCTGCGTCGCTGCATCGGGCCGGCGCGTTATCAGGCCCGTGCGCCGCCCCGGCGCAGGATCTCGGCGATCGCGCGCTGCCCGCGCTGCTCTGCATGGGCCAGCGGTGTCACGCCCTGCGCATCGGCCAGTTGCAGCCTGGCGCCGTGCGCCACCAGCAGGCGCACGATCTCGGTGTGCGCAGCGCCACCATCACCCAGGATGATGGCCTCGAGCAGCGCCGTCCAGCCGAGGCGGTTGACATGGTCGACGTCGATCCTCGTCATCAGCAGCTCGCGTACGGTTTCGACATGGCCATGGTGCGCCGCCGGGATCAATGCCGTGCCGCCGTAGCGGTTGGTGCTTTTCAAGTCGGCGCCCGCGGCGAGCGTCATGCGCAGGATCTCCAGCCGACCTTGCGCACCCGCATAGAGAAACGGCGAGTCCTGCATCTCGTCCTTGGCGTTCACGTCGGCGCCGCGCTCGATCAGAAGCCGCGCAGCGTTGACGCGGTTGAGGTGCGTGGCGGCCAGCAACGCTGTGCGGCGGCGTGTGTCACGTATGTCCACCGGCACGCCCGCATCAAGAAGCCGGCGCAGCGTCGGCAGGTCGCCGGCTTCGGCAGCGCCGAACAGCGCACCGTCATCGGCACCGGCCCACAAGGGCCATCCGACAGCGCTGGCCAGCAGCATGCAGCGTCTCATCGCGAGGCCCCGTCGTAGGTCAAGGCCTCGCCGCAGACCATGCCCGCGATGCCGGCCCAGCCGGCGACGGCCGGCGCTGTCACGGGCAGCCCAGGCAAGGTCACAAGCCAGCAGCTTCGACGGCGAATCTCCGATGGGCCAGGGCGGGTCGGCATGCCGGCATTCTGCCCAGCAAAAGCTGCGCTTGTCGCCACGGGTCTGCCGCCAAGCTGCCGACGAGTGGCCTGGCCTGGTTCAACGCTCGGGTGTCTTCCCCACCATGCGTCGTGCCTGCAGAAAGTCGAAGTCGACGCCTCTGTCGGCCTGCAGCACGGTCTGCAAAAAGAGCTTGCGGTAACCGCGCTCGGCGGTCGGCTCGACCACCGGCTGCGCGCTCGCACGTCGCGCGAGTTCAGCGTCGGAGACAAGCAGCGTGAGTCCGCGGTCCTTCACGCTCAGGCGGATGCGGTCGCCGTTTTGCACCCAGGCCAGCGGCCCGCCGATGGCCGACTCCGGCGTGACATGGAGCACGATCGTGCCAAAGGCGGTGCCACTCATGCGGCCATCGGAGATGCGCACGATGTCCTTGATGCCGGCGCGCGCGAGCTTGCGCGGGATCGGCAGGTAACCGGCCTCGGGCATGCCGGGCGCGCCCTTGGGGCCGATATTTTTCAGCACCAGCACATCGTCGGCGGTGACATCGAGGTCGTCGCCGTCGATGCGCTCGGCCATGTCTTGCAGATTCTCGAAAACCACCGCGCGGCCTTCGTGCTCCATCAGTCTCGCGTCGGCAGCCGACTGCTTGATGATCGCGCCGCCGGGGGCCAGGTTGCCGTGCAGCACCGCGATCGCACCTTCGGCGTAGACGGGATAGCTGCGGCTGCGCACGACATCTTGTTTGAAGCCCGGGCCGGCACGTTCGATCTCTTCACCCAGCGTGCGGCCGGTCACGGTGAGCGCTTCCAGGCGCAGCAGCGGCCGCAGCTCGCGCAGCAGCGTGGCCATGCCGCCGGCATGATGAAAGTCTTCCATGTAATGCTGGCCCGACGGTTTCAGGTCCAGCAGCACCGGCGTCTCGCGGCTCATGCGGTCGAGCGCGGGCATGTCGATCTCCAACCCGACGCGCCCGGCGATCGCGGCCAGGTGCACCAGCCCGTTGGTCGAACCACCAATCGCCAGCAGCACGCGCAGCGCGTTTTCAAACGCGGCCGGGGTGAGAATCTTGTCGATCGTTAGCTGGTCACGTGCCATCTGCACCGCTTGAGCGCCGGTCTGCTCGGCGATCCGGATGCGGTCGGCGGTGACCGCCGGTGGTGACGCGCCGCCGGGCATCGTCAGCCCCAACGCTTCGGCGATGCAGGCCATCGTGCTGGCAGTGCCCATCACCGAGCAGGTGCCGACGCTGGCCACGAGCTGGTTGTTCACCGCGGCAATCTCGTCAGCGTCGATCTCTTCGGCGCGAAATTTGCCCCAGTAGCGCCGGCAATCGGTGCAGGCGCCGACACGTTCACCGCGGTGCGAGCCGGTGAGCATCGAGCCGGTGATCAACTGGATCGTCGGGATGTTGGCCGAGGCCGCGCCCATCAATTGCGCCGGCACGGTTTTGTCGCAGCCGCCGATGAGCACCACCGCATCCATCGGCTGCGCGCGGATCATTTCCTCGGTGTCGATCGACATCAGGTTGCGCAGGAACATGCTCGTCGGTGCGGCAAAACTCTCGTGGATCGAGATCGTCGGGAAGCGCATCGGCAGCCCGCCGGCGAGCATCACGCCGCGCTTGACGGCTTCGATGAGCTGGGCCGAATTGCCATGGCAGGGGTTGTAGTCGCTGCCGGTATCGGCGATTGCGATCACCGGCCGGTCCAGCGCCGCGTCGGTATACCCGGCGCCCTTGATGAAGGCCTTGCGCAGGAACAGCGAGAAGCCGCGGTCGCCGTAGCTGGTAAGGCCCTTTTGCATGCCCTGGTCGGGCAGCGCGGTGGCAGGGCCGGGTTTGTCTTTTGGTGCGATCGTCATGGCGGTGGGTCTAGCGCAAATCGGTACGGCGACGGTATTCGACAAACGCGAACGCAATCGCGGACGCAGACGCAGACCCAGTTGCAAGCGCTTCGCCTTGCTGCGACCGCTGCGGGTCACGCGAGACCTCTTCGAAAGCGCCACGATCCCAGGCCGGGAAAAAAACATCGCCATCGAGGTCGGCGTCGATTTCGGTCAGGACCAACTCGTCAGCCAAAGGCAGCGCCTGGGCGTACAACTCGCCGCCACCGAGGACAAAAACCGTTGGCGCCTCACTCAGCCGGGCCAATGCGTCTGCCAGGCTCGACGCGGTTTCAGCGCCAGCGGCCACCAGCACCGGGTTGCGCGTGACGACGATATTGCGCCGGCCGGGCAGGGGTCGAAAACGCGCCGGCAGCGAGTCCCAGGTCTTGCGCCCCATGACCACCGGGCAGCCCATCGTGACGCGGCGAAAGTGCTGCTGGTCGAGCGGCTCGCGCCAGATCAACTGATTGCCGCGGCCGATGGCACCGTTGCGCGCCACTGCGGCGATCAGCGCCAGCTTCACACGGCCACCGGGGCCTTGATCGGCGCGTGGTGTTGGTAGTCGAGGACTTCGAAGTCTTCGTATTCGTAGTCGAAGATCGACGCCGGACGGCGCTTGATCTGCAGTATGGGATAGGGCAGAGGCGCGCGCGCCAGCTGCGTCTGCACCTGCTCGTGGTGGTTGCTGTAGATGTGGCAGTCGCCACCCGTCCAGACGAAGTCGCCGACTTCGAGATCACATTGCTGCGCCAGCATGTGGGTGAGCAGCGCGTAGCTGGCGATATTGAACGGCACGCCGAGAAAGATGTCGGCGCTGCGCTGGTAGAGCTGGCAGCTCAGGCGGCCTTCGGCGACGTAGAACTGGAAGAAGGCGTGGCAGGGCATCAAGGCCATCTGCGGCAGGGCGGCGACGTTCCACGCGCTGACGATGATGCGGCGTGAATCGGGGTTGCCCTTGAGCTGCTGCACGACCTGTGCGATCTGGTCGACATGGCCACCGTCGGGCGTCGGCCAGCTGCGCCACTGCACGCCGTAGACCGGCCCGAGGCCGCCGTCTGGCGCGGCCCATTCGTTCCAGATCGTCACGCCGCGGTCTTGCAGCCAGCGTGCATTGCCGTCGCCGCGCAGAAACCAGAGCAGCTCGAGGATGATGCTTTTCAGGTGCACCTTTTTCGTCGTCACGAGCGGGAAACCTTCGCGCAGGTCAAAGCGCATCTGGTGGCCGAAGACGCTCGTCGTGCCGGTGCCTGTGCGGTCGGTTTTGGCGACACCCTGTTCGAAGACATGGCGCATGAAATCTTCGTACTGGCTGCGCACTGGGCGCGGCGAATCGGGATGGGTAGTGGTCATGCGAAAGCTCGATGTCAAAAGCCGGTGAAGAGAAAGTCCAGTGCGCCGTCGATGCTGAGGCGTTGTTCGCGCAGGTTGACCACCGGCCGGCGTAGCAGGGCGTGCGGAAAAGTGCCGAGGTTGGCGGTATCGGCATAGACACGCTTGCCGGCGACATCGAACTCCGGATTCAGGCGCGCCTTGATCGGGATCGACGGCGAGACGACCCGCAACGGCACGATTACGCGGGTCGCCAAAGTCTCGAGGTGGTCGGCCTGCACGTCGAGCCAAAACGGCGTGTGGCGCCGCTCCTCGCTCAGCGGCGTCGGATAGACATCAAAACGAGCCAACGCCGCCGCCGATTCAAATGCCGGCGTCGGTGGATGGCGGTGACTGCTCAAGGTGTCGCCGCATGCGCTGCGAGATCGTGCCTTCGCGCTCGATGCGCGCGTTGTAGTGCGCAATCGCATCCTTGTTGTCTTCGTTCCAGCGCGCCCAGTAGCGCTTTTGCACCTCGGCAGCGAGCAGCGCATCGACGGTGGCGGACAGGTTCATTCCGAGCGCTCGCGCGGCGTCGAGCACCTTGGCGTTCAGGCTGAGGTTGGTCGCGCGTTTGGGCGCCGGGTCAAATTGAGGCATGGAAGCACTCCATCAATCATGCGCATGAATTATGCCGGTTCCAGCGCCACCGGCATGTCGAATTGCATCGCCGCCAGCCTGGCGTACAGCCCACCGCGGTTGACCAGTTCCGCATGCGTGCCGATATCCACGATGCGGCCGGCATCGAGCACCACGATGCGGTCGGCGCGCAGCACGGTGGCCAGCCGGTGGGCGATGACGATCGTCGTGCGCCCGGCCATCGCGGCTTCGAGCGCGGCCTGCACCATGCGCTCGCTCTCGGCGTCGAGCGCGCTGGTGGCTTCGTCGAGCAGCAGCAGCGGCGGGTTTTTCAGCATCGCCCGGGCGATCGAAATCCGCTGCCGCTGGCCGCCCGAAAGGCGCACGCCGCGCTCGCCGAGAAAGGTCGCGTAACCCTGCGGCAGCGCCATGATGAAGTCATGCGCGAATGCCGCCTTGGCAGCGGCCTGCACCTGCGCATCGCTGGCATCGGGGCGGCCATAGCGGATGTTCTCCAGCGCCGAGGTCGAAAACACGGTGCTGTCCTGCGGCACGATGCCGATGCGCGCACGCAGAGCGTCGAGTGAGGCTTCTTGCACCGCGACACCATCAACGCTGACCCGCCCTTGCTGCGCATCGTAAAAACGCAGCAGCAGTTGCAGCACCGTGCTCTTGCCGGCGCCACTCGGCCCGACCAGCGCCACCGTTTCACCGGGCCGCACCTGCAGGCTGAAGTCGCGCAACGAGGCCTGCGCCGGGCGCGACGGGTAGTGGAAGGTCACAGATTCGAAGTGCACCGTCGAGCCGCCGTTGACCGCCGGCAGAGGCCGCGGCTGCGCGGGCGCTGCGACCGGCGACTGCGCGCCAAGCAACTCCATTAGCCGCTCGGTGGCGCCGGCCGCACGCAGCAGGTCGCCGTAGACCTCGGACAGCACCGCCACCGAGCCGACCAGGATCATCACGTAGATGACGGTCTGCCCCAGATGGCCGGCGCTGATCGTGCCGGCGATGACCGCCTGCGTGCCTTGGTAGAGCCCCCAGAGCAGCGCGCCGAAGGTCGCGGTGATGATGAATGCCACCAGCATCGCGCGCACCCTTGTGCGTTTGCGTGCGGTGTCAAAAGCCTGCTCGGTGGCCTCGTCGAAGCGTGCTGCCTCACGCTGCTGCTGGACATAACTCTGCACCACCGGAATCGCATTCAGCACCTCGGCGGCGATGGCGCTGGAGTCGGCCACGCGGTCCTGACTGGCGCGGCTGAGCTTGCGCACGCGGCGGCCGAAGTACAGCGCCGGCACGACCACCAGCACCAGGATGCCGAGCACCTGCGTCATCACCAAGGGGTTGGTGATGATCAACATCGCCAGCGCGCCGATGCCCATCACCGTATTGCGCAGTCCCATGCTCAGCGACGATCCGACGACGGTCTGCACCAGCGTCGTGTCGGTGGTCAAGCGGCTCAGGACTTCGCCGGTCTGCGTGGTCTCAAAGAACTCCGGGCTCTGCTCGACGACATGCGCATAAACGGCGTTGCGCAGGTCGGCGGTGATGCGCTCGCCGAGCCAGCTGACCATATAAAAACGCAGCGCCGAAAACAGCCCGAGCGCGGCGCCGACACCAAACAGCGCGACAAAATGTTCGCGCAGCGCCATCACCCGCGCGCCGGGGTCGGCCGACACCAGGCCGGTATCGATGAGCGATTTCAGCGCCACCGGCAGCACCAGCGTGCTCGCCGCGGCGAGTACCAGGAAGAGCACGGCCAGCACGATGCGGCTGCGGTAAGGCCGCAAGAACGGCAGCAAACCGCTCAGCGATTTGGGTGTGGCGGCGGCGGCGCGCGAAGTTTCCTTGGGCATGCCGCGGAGTCTATCGGTGGCGGGCGGGTGGCTCTTCGGCGGCTGGTCGGTGGCCAGTGAGAGGGCGGTGGGCGGCCGGTCGGTGGCCGGTTGCGTCGCCGACGCGGCGGTGAGCCGCTCTACTCGCGAACGAAACGCAGCTTCTGCCCGCCCTGGTGCAGCATCAACGCGGCCGGCACACCGGCATCACCTTCGAAGTGAATTTCCAGCGGTGTCACGCGCGCGAAGAAGCGCCGCTGGTGGATGCCAAACAGCTCGAACTCGCCCTGGCCGGTCGCACGTGCAAGCAGCTTGCCGCCCTGCACCTGCACAAAGAGTTTGAAGTTCGGATTCAACGCATACACGCCGGCCAGCGGCGCCAGCGCCGCCGCGTCGATCAGCACCGGTTCGCGCGCGGTCTGGCTTTTCTCGGCTGCGACATTGCGCGGCGGCACGCTCGGGTCGACGGCATGGATCGCGAGGTCGTTGACCGAACCCGCGGCGTTGGACAACACCACCGCGGCCCGGCGCCGCTCGGGGTCGAGAATGACCGTGCTTGCAAAACCGAAGGTGCCACCATCGTGCAAGGCCACCCGGCGACCATTCAATGGCGCCAGGATCCAGGCCAGGCCGATCGGGTTGCCCGCGCTCGGGCCGGCGGCGCGCTCCTTCAGGGCCAGCGCAAAGGCCGGCGCCAGGGGCGTGTCGATGAGGCCCGCCGCGGCCTGGGCATAACGCACCAGCGACCGCGCCGAGCCGACCAGCGCGCCGGCCCCAGCGAGGGCGTCAAACTGCCAGCGCGAGACGACGCGCGCTTGCGCGTCGTGGCCCGGGGCCAGGTTGGTGATCGTGCTGCCGGCGGTCGAAATTTGAATCTCGTCCAACTGCAGCGGCGTCAGTATCCGCTCGCGCATCGTCTGCGCAAAAGTTTTTCCCGCCCGCAAGGCCAGTGCGTGGCCGAGCAGGCCGAAGCCGAGGTTCGAGTATTCCCAGCGGCTGTTGCGCGGCACTTCGGGTTTCCAACCGGCCAAGAAACTCTGCAACGCGGCGCTGTCGTATTCGGCGTACGGATCGGTGCCATCGCGCGGCAGCAGGTTCGACGGCAGCCGCGGCAGCCCGGACCGGTGCGTGGCCAGGTCGGCCCAGGTGATCGGCGCGCCGGCGCTGTCGCGCAGCTTCAAGGCGCCGACCACCGACTCCACCGGATCGTCGAGCTTGAGCTCGCCGCGCACGGCCATGTCGGCGAGCAGCAGCGCGACGAAGGTCTTGCTGACCGAGCCGTACTCGAAGCGTGTATCGGCGTCGGGTGCGCCGGTCAATCCGGCCGCCAACCGGCCGGCGCTGGTGAACTGCACGGCAGCGCCATCGGCGACGGCCGCAACCAGGCCGACACCTTCGTGGCGCAGGCGCTCGCGCAGCGCGGCGGCCAGCGGGCTCTGGGCAGCGGGTGGCGTGGGGCCAGCTTGGCCGGTCTGGGCGCGCAGATTGTTGGTCATCGCCATCAGCGCCGCGGCGCCGGAAGTGTTCAGCAATTGACGTCGTTGCATCGAGTGGATCCGGTTGCAGTCTTCAGCGCCCGTCGGCCGTGCGGCCCGGCGGCGGGTTGTCGTCAGGGACTTTACGACCACGCCGTGACAAGGCATCCCGCAGCAGGTACTCGGCCTGCGCGTTGGCGCTGCGCAGCTCTTGCGCTGCGAGCCTTTCGATCTCTGCCCACAGCGCCGGGTCCACGCGCAGCAGAAAACTCTTTTTGTCCGGGCTGGCCATCGCTGACGTGTGGGCGCGGTGCGTATGCCTGGGACGTGCGCAGGTCTTGGGCTCAGCCGTACAACGTGCCGGTGTTGACGATCGGCTGGGTCTCCTTGTCGGAGCACAACACGACGAGCAGGTTGCTCACCATCGCCGCCTTGCGCTCGTCGTCGAGGTTGACGATCTCGCGCTCCGACAGACGCTTGAGCGCGGCTTCGACCATGCTCACCGCGCCGTAGACGATCTTCGTGCGCGCACTGATGATGGCCTCGGCCTGCTGGCGGCGCAGCATCACCTGCGCGATCTCGGGCGCGTAGGCCAGGTGGCTCAACTTGGCGTCGAGAACTTCGACGCCGGCGCTGTCGAAACGCGCTTCGAGTTCGGCTTTCAGCGAAGCAGCGACGACCACTGCGCCGGCGCGCAAGGTGACCTCGTCGGCGCTGTCATCGTCACCATGATCGTAGGCATATTGCGCGGCCAGATGGCGCACCGCGGCCTCGGCCTGGATGGCGACAAAACGCTCGAAATCATCGACCTCAAAAACCGCACGCGCGGTGTCGAATACACGCCAGACCACCACCGCGCCGATCTCGACCGGGTTGCCCCGTTTGTCGTTGACCTTCAACGTCGGCGAATTGAGGTTGCGCGAGCGCAGCGAGAGCTTGCGCTTGGCGAACAGCGGGTTCGCCCAGCGCAGGCCTTCGCTGCGGTCGGTGCCGCGGTACTCGCCAAACAGGGTCAGGATCGCCGCCTCGCGCGGCTGCAACATGTACAGGCCCAGCAGCACGAAGATGCCGACCACGACAAACGCCAACCGCAGCAGCATCAACAGCGCGCCGCCGCCGGGCGCGATGGCAATCGAGGCGAGGCCGCCGGCAATCAGCAGCAGCCCGGCGGAAATTGCCAGGTAGCCGTTGACCGAGCGCAGCGGGCGTTCAACCGTGATTGGCGTGGAGGTCATTCGAGGGCTCCGTTCAATGACATCAAAGTGATATCACTATAGTAGCTGCTCGCAGCGCCTGTCAAGCTGCCCTGGCCACACTCTCGCAACGAGCCCGCTACGATGCGGCCGCCATGAACCTCAAGCAGCTCGAATCCTTTGTGCGTGTCGCCGAACTCGGCAGCTTCAGCAAGGCCGCAAGGGTGCTCGACACCGCCCAGCCGGCCCTGAGCCGGCAAGTGCGTCAGCTCGAGGTCGGCCTGCACGCCACGCTGCTTGAGCGCACCGGCCGCGGGGTGGTGCTCACCGAGCCCGGCAAGCGTTTGTTCGAACATGCCAACGGCATCCTGCAGCTGATCGCGCGGGCGCGCGAAGCGGTGGTCTCGTCGCGCGACGAGCCGAGCGGGCGCATTGTGGTCGGCATGCCGCCGAGCCTGGGCCGGCGCCTGACGCTGCCGCTGGTCGAAGCTTTCGAGCGTGACTTGCCCAAGGCGCAGCTGGCCATCGTTGAAGGGCTGTCGACGCATATCGGCGAGTGGATCGCCACCGGGCGGGTTGATGTCGGCCTGGTGCACAACCCCGAGCCGCAGTCGGCATTGGAAATCGAGCCGCTGCTCGACGAACCGCTGTGCCTGGTCAGCCTGGTGGGCGTGGTCGGCAAGCAGCGCGGTGTGGTCCGCCTCGCCGACCTGCCGCATTACCGGCTCGTCATCCCGGAGCGCTCGCACGCCATCCGCCGCCTGCTTGAAGCGCGGGCGGCGCTGGCCGGCATCAAGCTCAGCGTGGCCTGGGAGATCTCCAGAGTGCCGGCGATCGTGTTGATGGTGCTCGGCGGCCACGGCCACGCGGTGCTCACCCGCGACGCGGTGGCCGACGAAGTCAAGGCCGGCCGGCTCGTGCTGCGCCCGCTCGGCGAGCCGCCGCTGGTGAATACGCTGGCGATCGCGACGTCGGCGAGCAAGCGCGCCTCGCCGCTGCAGCGACATGTGGTGCGTTGCCTGCGCGAGTTGCTGCGCGGCTGAACCCGATGCCCGACACTCACACGCCACGGTGGCACTGCCACATTGTTTGATCGTCACCGGGGAACGCTGGCTTCGGCTGGCCCTGGGGCGCGAATAATCAGCTGCGCGGTTGTGGTTCGCTCGAAGTCCCGGCACCCGTTGGTGTGGGGCGGAGTCGGCGTCACTGCAGATTGAACTCACACTGTCGGCCAGGAGCTGCTATTCATGAACGGCGGCTTCCCGGGAGGTCAGCGCTGTCGCCACTGCAGTTACCTGAGGCAGCGCGCGTGGCCACGCAGGTGGGCTACCGCACCGACTGTCGCCGAAGTTCGGATAACAGTACGCCCGTGGGTCGGTTCGACATCTCGCGATGCCTGAGCCGCTGCCGCGTCCCGGTATGGGCCGGGCCGCGCATTCGAGACTGAAAGTCCATCATGAAACAAAACGACCACACAACAACACCGCAGACGCCGCCCGCGCCCCAGGGTCCGCCTCACGGCCCGTCGCAGGGGCAGGCAGATGCCACCGCCAATCGCGAACAGGTGCGCGAATCGAGCGCGCGGGTGCCCGCACCGCGCGAGTCAAAACGGCCGGCCGAGCGCACGCACAAGGGCCACAAGGGCAATTGACTGCGCTCGACGATCCAGGCCGAGCGCCGATCTTCACCGGTCAGCCGGCGCCGTCCGGTGAATGTTTCTTGACGGCCGCTTGGCGTCAGCGGCGACCGTCAGCAATGCGGCACTCAAAACGAGTACACGCGCGTTGTGGATCGATCAAGCTGCGGTCTGCAGTTGAGCCGGGTCGAGCAGAAGATAGCTGGCAAAGCGTCCGGCATCCTTGTTCCCGTCGTCGCTGACGATGACGATTCGCTCCATGCCGCCGACGACGGCTGGGCTCACCCCCTCAGCTTTCTCAAAGCTGCGCAAGCCGGGAGCCGTGACACGGCGCGCTGGCGCACCTGACTCGCCGCTCCAGCGCCAGAGGTCAAAGTTGTCCGGCTCGCGTGAAGCAGGGCCACCAATCACCAGATAAGCGCCCATGGCGGGAACGTAAGACAAACCACGGATGCCGTGGCCGCCAAGATCCAGTTCTTCGAGCAAAGGCGCAATCCGAGGTGCCTCATCCGATTCGAAGATTGCAGAGGGGTTCTCGACACTGGCGATGAGCGCTCGACCGTCGCGCAACGGGCTACGGAAGCCAATCAACAGTCTCTTCTGGTCGGGGCTGATTTCCAGGGCTTCGATATTGAGTCCACCGCTGGCTTTGACGTCCCGTACCTGGGCTGCTGCCGCCAGTACGGCATGTCGCATCGTCAGGGCTTGCTTCAATCCGTCGACAACCTTGGGAGCGACCACCCGCTTGCCGTCGACCCGGAACCGAACAAGTTTTTCACGAGACTTCTTCTCGTCACCATCGTCATCGCGCGAGTGCGATGTGATGCCGTAGACAAAGCCCGCGCGGTCGAGAGCCAGCCCTTCAAGGTCGTCGAGTTTCCAGAACCCGCTGAACATCTGAACAAGTCCTGCAGTGAGTGCCATGCTGTCGACGCTGCCGTCGGTGCCGATGGTCACCAGACTCAACGGGTGGCTCCTCTCGTCCTCGACGACAAGAAAACGCCCGTCCGGCAGCTGCTGTATTGCCGACGGCTCGTAGATGCCGGTCAACGGCTGGAAGGCCGGTACTTGTTCATTGGTCCCCTGGGCATTGTGTGCCCGCGCCGTTCAGATGCGCACCCCTCGGTCCCGCAAAGCGCTTCAGCGCACTGTTCGCTGCCGCACAGACTGCGCGCCACGGTTCCGCTAGCTTGAAAAACAGTTGCTGCGCAGGGCTGCGCGCGCAGCTGCGGCGCAGACTTTTTCGATACAAGGAATGCCATGAACGAGCTCAACAGAGCACTTGATGACTTGGACGGCCTGCACGAGGCGTTTCATGCGTTGACCGACCCGCTGCGCGCGAGCCCGCTGGTGAGCAATGCGAAGCTCGGGAAGAAGCTGCGGCATGACCTGGCCGCCGGTGCCGATGCCTATGCTGCGACGCTCATTTCGTCGTCCCGCGGTGAACTTGACGCCAAGCGAATCACGAAGTGCCGCAAGGAAGCCCTCGCACGAATGCCCGTTGCCTTCGCGAGTCAGAAACGACTCGCGGCGCTGGTCAACGAGCGGCGCGTCCCAAGCCCTGAGGTCCGAAGCGACGTTCAGCTACTGCTCAATCTCTCTCTCCACTGCCGCGCTGCACTGGCGGTTTTGGCGCCCACAGTCGACCGGCGCGCGGCTGACGCGCTCGGCAACAAGGTGCTTGTCGAGTTGCGCGTGGCGACACTTCGCTACCTTTCGACCGAGCGCGAAGCGGGCAACGGCAGCACCGAGAAGCCGCGAGCAGCGATCGTCGCGCATCTCAAGAAGACCGAGCGTCACGCGATCGAGTTCACGAGCCTGGCGCCCGGATCCGCTGATGGAGCAGCTTCACTTGGCGTCACTTTGTCAAGGGACGTAGTCGATATGCTGCACAAGACTTCGCTCGACTGGGCTGCGGGTTCATTGCCCGCCTAGCCGTCGGGGACAGCCGTTCACGACCGAGCAAAGCTGATTGGCACGTTGCGGTTTGAGAGGCTTTTGGGGCGAGCGCGCCATCGACCGTTCGGTTAACCACAGCGGCTCGGGCCCAGAGTGACGGCTCCTCAGACCTTTAGGTGTACACAAGTCGTGGAGAGCCGGAGAAGAGGTGCGCGTCGATGTCGGGTTCGCGGATCTGAGTCTTGGTAGACGCATGACTCGTTTGGGTCGTGAAGAGCCCTTCGACGCAGCACCGGAAAGCCAACAACCGCGAGCGCCGACTCAAGCGTCAAGGGAAGGCCCGGTGTTGGGCGCAACGTGGGACGGGTTCTCGTTCTCACCGCGAACGCCCGGGCGCATCGCGCGAAAATTACAGAACAGAGCGCCGCACCGCTTTAGCGCGTTGACATCAACGCACCGCCATCACCCGCGCCGCCACCCCTTCGGCCGCGCCGCGAATGACAAACAAGCGCCCCGACAGCGGCGCCGCGTCGAGGGCCTCGCGGGCCACCGCTTCGCGGGCGGTGGTGATGTACAGCGCGTCGCCGTTCGGCCCGCCAAAGGCGAGGTCGGTGGGGCATGGCACGGGCAAGGCGATGACGCGGTCCAGCGCCCCGTCGGGCTCGAAGCGGACCACGCTCCAGCCGCCGCGCAACGCGCACCAGACGCCACCGCGGCGGTCGATGGCGATGCCGGCGAGCTGGCCCGACCCCTTGGGCACCGTGGCCAGCCGGCGCAGCGACGGGTTGCCGGGTTGCGCCAGATAGAGCGCGCCGCTGGTGGCGCTGGCGATATGCAGGGTCTGGCCCGACTCGTCCCAGGCCAGCGCGGTGGCGGGTTCATTCAAGCGCCAGCTGGAGCCGCTCGCTGCGCTTGACGATGTGCTTGCGAATGCGCTTGACGATGTGCTTCCCGATGCCCGCACACCCAGCTCCGCCACGCGCCAGCGGTCGCCGTCGGCGACACAGGCCCACAGGCGCGACCCGGGGCCGACGCAGACGGCGCTGGCGCCCTGCACCGGCAGATCGTCCAGCGCCGGCAGCGGCGCGACGCTGCCGGCGGCGGTGACCAGATGCCAGCGGCCGGCGATCAGCACCGCCAGGCCGTTGGCATGCAGCAGCGCCGCCTGCACCGGCGCCTCCAGGCGCGCCAGCGCGGTGTCGCCGGCCGCGTCGGCACGGTGGATCGCCGGGGCCAGCGTGTCGGCCCAGAGCAGCGCGCCAGCGCTCGGGCACCAGCCGGGAAAGGCACCGCTGAAGGCCCAGTCGCCGGGTACAACTTCGGCTTCTCCGGCTTCCGGGCGGGCCTCGGTCGTCGAGAGCTGTGCGCCGATGCGCCGCGCGGCTTCGGCGACCTCGGGCCCGATCAGGTCCAGGCGCGCCATCGACAGCCGAAACGCCGGCCCGGCGACGCTGATCGCAGCACGCACCTTGCCTGAGGTGTCGACGATCGGTGCGCCGCAGCAGCGCACGCCGAGCACGATCTCTTCGTCGTCGATCGACCAGCCGCGGTTGGCCGTCAGGCGCAGCTCGGCGAGCAGGCGGCGGCGGTCGGTGATCGTGTGCGGTGTCAATGCGTTCAGGTGCAGGTCCTTGACGATCGCATCGCGTTCGTCGGTCGGCAGCGCCGAAAGGATGGCCTTGCCCTGGCTCGTGCAATGCAGCGGTTTGTGTTGGCCTAAAGCGGCGTGCGAGCGGTCGCTGTGCGCGCCGTCGCAGCGCTCGAGCGAGATCACTTCACGGCCGTCCAGCGTGGCCAGGTAGGTCGTCTCGCCGGTCATGTCGCGCAAACCACGCAGCTCGGCGCCGGCCGCGGCGACGAGGTCGGGCATGGCGTAGGCCGTGCGGGCATATTCGAAGCAGCGCATGCCCAGGCAATACACGCGCCGCAGCGGGTCGCGGCGCAGCATGCCGCGGTTGACCAAAGTGCCCAGCAAGCGGTACAGCGTGGTCCGCGGCAAGGTCAGCTGCGCAGCCAGCTCCGCCTGGCTCAGGCCGGCGGGCGAGCAGCCCACGGCATCGAGCACGTCGAGCGCCTTGTCGAGCGCGGCAGTGCCTTCGGCGGCTTTAGACGACATCCAGATGTTCCCAATGCATGGAATTGTGCGGAGCACAGACTCTACGCTGACGGCGCCACACCAGCCCTTCGCCCCTAGCATGCCCTCGAACGCTGACGGGAACCTTTGACCACCAACGCCTCGACTCTCCCGACGGCTGTCGCCACGGCGCTCGGCGACGTCATGCCGACCCCTGCGACGCAGCGCGCGCCGGTGCACGTCAGCGACGAGGTGCTTGACCGCCTGGCGCGAGTCAGCAGCGGGTCACTCACCACCCAACTGCTGCGGCGTGGCCTGCGCCAGCCGGTGCTCGTCGGGCTGCGGCCAGTGCAGGCGCAGCCGAAGGCGTTTGCCGGGCGCGCCTACACGATGCGCTTCATCCCGGCGCGCGAGGATATCGATACCTTCGCGACCCTGACCACCCAGCCAAATCCCGACAATCTGCAATGGGTGGCGGTGGAGCAAGCCGGCCATGGCGATGTGCTCGTCATCGACAGCCGTGGCGACACCTCGGCGGCGTCGATGGGCAATGTGCTCGTCTCGCGCCTGCAGCACCGGGGCGTGCGCGCGGTCGTCACCGACGGCGCTTTTCGCGACGGCAGTGAAATCGCCAAGCTCAGCCTGCCGGCGTGGAGCGCCGGCATCACGGCAACATCCCGCTTGAGCTTTCACCACGCGGCCGACCTGCAAGTGCCGATTGCCTGCGCCGGCGTGGCGGTCTACCCCGGCGATGTGATCCACGGCGATGCCGACGGCGTCACCGTGGTGCCGGCCCACATGGCCGCTGAACTCGCCGAGGTCTGCACCGCGCAAGACGATCTCGAGGCCTACCTCGTCTTGCGCATCCAGCGCGGCGAGCCGCTCTGGGGCGTCTACCCGCCGAGTGACGAAGCGCGCGTGCAATACCGCGCCTGGCTCGACGCAGGACGGCCGGCGCTGGCTTGATCAACGCGACGCGGCGTGAGGCAGCGTCTGAACGGGGCCCGCCGATGCATGCCTACGAAACCCTGATCCGCCGCTACTTCGCAGCCTGCAATGCGGCCGACCACGCCGCGCTGGTGAGCTGCTTCACCGCCGACGCGGTGCACTACTTTCCGCCGGGGCTGCCCGATATCCCCTGGCGCGGCGCGACCACCATCGCCGACAACTGGCTCTGGTGTGTTGCCAACCTCGGCTCGCGATGGACCATCGAACATGTGCTCGTCAGCCCGGCCACGCAAGAGGCGGTGATCGAGTGGACACACTGGAAACACAAAACCGGCACCGCACAGCGTGGTGACGAGTGGTATGTCTTCGACGCCGCCAGCGGCTTGATCAGCGAGATCCGCGCCTACTACGCGGCGCCCGCGGTGAAGGATGTGCCGATCGGCGAGCTGACGGGTTTCGATTACGCTGCGCGGGGTTACCACCTGGGCAGAGATTGACGACCACGATGACCACACCGACGCCAAGAAAGACACCCGAGCAACTGCGCAGCGCACGCTGGTTTGCGCCCGACGACTTCCGCTCTTTCGGGCACCGCTCGCGGGTCATGCAGATGGGCTATGCGCCCATCGACTGGAAGGACAAACCGGTCATCGCGATCGTCAACACCTGGAGTGACGCGAACCAGTGCCACGCACATTTCAAGCAGCGCGTTGACGATGTCAAGCGGGGCGTGCTGCAGGCGGGCGGCTTCCCGCTCGAGCTGCCGGCGATCAGCCTGTCGGAGTCGATGGTCAAGCCGACGACGATGCTCTACCGCAACTTTCTGGCGATGGAAACCGAAGAGCTGCTGCGCAGCCATCCGGTTGACGGCGCGGTCTTGATGGGTGGCTGCGACAAGACGACACCCGGCCTGACGATGGGCGCGATCAGCGCCGGCCTGCCGTTCATCTACCTGCCCGCGGGGCCGATGTTGCGCGGCAACTGGAAAGGACGCGTGCTCGGCTCCGGCTCTGACGCCTTCAAATATTGGGACGAGCGCCGCGCCGGGCGCTTGAGCGACGAAGCTTGGGGCCAGATGGAAGCCGGCATCGCGCGCAGCCACGGCACCTGCATGACGATGGGCACCGCGGCGACGATGATGGGCATCGCCGAAGCGCTGGGGTTGACGCTGCCCGGCGCGAGCTCGATTCCGGCGGCGGATGCCAACCACATCCGCATGAGCGCCGAATGTGGCCGCGTCATCGTGCAGATGGTCTGGGCCGACCTGACGCCGCCCAAGCTGCTGTCGCGCGCGAGTTTTCACAACGGCATTGCCTGTGCGATGGCGATGGGTTGCTCGACGAACGCGGTGCCGCACCTGATCGCGATGTCGCGCCGCGCCGGGCACGCGGTGACGCTCGACGACTTCGACGCGATGAGCCGCAAGGTGCCGGTGATCGCCAATATCCGGCCCAGCGGCGACCGCTACCTGATGGAAGATTTTTTCTACGCCGGTGGTCTGCCGGCGATGCTCAATCGCATCGTGTCGCACTTGCAGCTCGACGCGATGACGGTCAACGGCCAGACGCTCGGCGCCAATATCGCCGGCGCCGAAGTCTTCAACGACGATGTCATCCGGCCGCTGAGCGACCCGATCTACGCCGAAGGCGCGCTCGCGGTGCTGCGTGGCAACCTCGCGCCCGACGGCGTGATCATCAAACCCAGCGCTTGTGCCGCACACCTCTTGCAGCATCGCGGCCGGGCGATCGTTTTTGACGACTATCCGGCGCTGAAAATGGCCGTCGACGACCCCGATCTCGACGTCACCGGCGACGACATCCTGGTGCTGCGCAACGCCGGCCCCAAGGGTGCGGGCATGCCGGAGTGGGGCATGCTGCCGATCCCGACCAAACTGCTCAAATCAGGCGTGAGCGACATGCTGCGCCTGAGCGACGCCCGCATGAGCGGCACCAGCTACGGCGGCTGCCTGTTGCACTGCGCGCCCGAGGCTTTTGTCGGCGGCCCGCTGGCGCTGGTGAAGACTGGCGACATGATCGTTGTCGATGTGCCGGCGCGACGCATTCACCTGGAGGTGAGCGACGCTGAAATGGCAGATCGCCGCGCGGCGTGGACCGCGCCGCCGCCGCGCTATGAACGTGGGTACGGCTGGATGTTCAGCCGCCACATCCTGCAAGCCAACGAAGGCTGCGACTTCGATTTTCTCGAAACGGCATTTGGCGCGGCCGTGCCCGAGCCGGTGATCTACTGACGCACAGCAACGCACACCGACGCACACCGACGCTGACTGATGATTGAGGCGACCGCCATGAACCCGACCACCCGCCAACAACTGCTCGGCGTGAGCACCGCGACACTCTGCACCGCCTTGTTCAAGCGCGGTCTGCGCAACCAGTTCATCCAGGATGTGCGCCCGCTCAACGCGACGCTGCCGAATATGGTCGGGCCGGCGTACACGCTGCGCTACATCCCGGCGCGTGAAGACCTGAACCCGATCACCGTCTTCAACGACCGCGCGCACCCGCAGCGCAAGGCGGTTGAAGAATGCCCGCCGGGCGCGGTGCTGGTCATCGACAGCCGCAAGGACGCCCGTGCCGCATCGGCCGGCGGCATCCTCGTGTCGCGGCTGATGAAGCGTGGTGTCGCCGGTGTCGTCACCGACGGCGGTTTTCGTGATTCGCCTGAAATCGCACGCCTGTCGATGCCGGCCTACCACCAGCGGCCCAGCGCGCCGACCAACCTGACCCTGCATCAGGCGCTCGATATCAACGTCCCCATCGGCTGCGGCGATGTCGCGGTCTGGCCGGGCGACATCGTCGTCGGCGACGGTGAAGGGGTGATCGTGATCCCGGCGGCGATCGCCGACGTGGTGGCCGCCGAAGCCGTCGAGATGACCGCCTTCGAAGACTTTGTCATCGAGCGCGTGCTCGCCGGCGATTCGATCCTGGGCCTGTACCCGCCGACCGACGAGACCCACCGGGTCGCCTTTGCCACCTGGCGCCAGCAGCACGGGCGCTGACTTGCAGGCAGCCGGCGCAGTGCACGGCCGCCGATGTGGTGAGCGCGCGCAGAGCGGTTCCGCCGGCGCGCCGAACGTGATACCGTTTTGCCATGTCCGAACCCGCTGCCTCATCTCCGCGCACGCGCCCGCTGACTGAATCGCCGCTGCTCGCCGAGCGTGCCGCCGACCTGCTGCGCACCCCGAATGCGATGTTGCAGCTCGGCCCCGAAGACGCGACGACGGTGGTCAGCCTGATGCGGCTGGTCGGCTTCGAGCGCGATACGGTGCTCTTCCGCGAAGGTGACAGCGGCGCATCGAGCTACATGCTGCTGGTGCTTGATGGCGAAGTGTCGGTCGACGCTGGCGACACCGCGGCCGGCGACGGCGTGGCGATCTCGGTGCTCGGGCCGGGCAGCATCCTCGGCGAGATGGCGCTGCTCGACGGCGCACCGCGGTCGGTGAGTTGCACCGCGCTGACCGCGGTCCAGGCTGCGGGGCTGTCGCGTGCCGGGCTGCAGTTGCTCATCGACGAACATCCGCGTGTCGCGGCCAAGCTGCTCGTCGGCCTGGCCAAGCGCATCTCCGACCGCCTGCGCGCTTTGGGCGACCAGTTGCAGATGTACGCCCAGCTCGTGGCGACGCAGCAGCAAGAGCTCGACCGGCTGCGCCCGGGCGGTGCCGGGCGTCGCTGATGGTCTGCTGAGGTTGGCGCGGGTTCGGCGACGGCTATTCGGCCTTCGCACCGCTGTCGCGCACGACCTTGCCCAGGCGCTGCACATCGGACTTGACCATCGCAGCAAATTCCGCCGGCGGCATGCCGCTCAGGTCCAGGCCGAGGTCGCCCAGGCGCTTGGCGATATCCGGCAGCTTCAGGATGCGCGCGATCTCGATGTGCAGCCGCTCGACGATAGCCTTGGGTGTACCGGCTGGCGCAAACACCCCTTGCCATGAACTGAGCTCGTAACCGCTCAAGCCGGATTCGGCGAGTGTCGGCACCTCGGGTGCGGCGCTCGATCGCTGCGCAGTGGTGACCGCCAGCGCGCGCAGCTTGCCGGCCTTGATGTGGGGTAGCACGGTGGTGATGTTGTCAAACGCCATCGGCAGTGTGCCGCCGAGCAGCTCGGGAATCATCGGGCCGCTGCCGCGGTAGGGCACATGCTGCATCTGCACCGCGGCCATCGTCTTGAACAGCTCGCCAGAGATGTGCTGTGAGGTCCCGACCCCGGCTGAGCCGAAGGCATATTTGTCGGGCTGCGCCTTGAGCAGCGCGATCAGCTCGCGCACCGTCGTCGCCGGCACCGCCGGGTTCAGCGTCAGTACATTCGGCAGCGTCGCGTAGAGCGTGATCGCCTCGAAGCTGGTCACCGGGTCGTAGGGCAGCTTGGCGTACAGCGTGGCGTTGATGGCGTGCGAGCTGATCGTGCCGCCGCCGATGGTGTAGCCATCGGGCGCTGCGCGTGCAAGTTCGGCAGCACCCGCCGAGCCGCCCTGGCCGGGTTTGTTCTCGACGACGATCGTGGTGCCGAGCACGGGCCCGAGCTTTTCGCCGATCACCCGCGCCAGGATGTCGGTGGTGCCGCCCGGGGCAAAAGGCACGATGTAGCGGATCGGCTTGTTCGGCCAGCCGGCGGGCGTTTGTGCAAAAGCGGGCAGCGTGGCGCTGGCTGCGATGGCTTGGATAAAGTTGCGGCGGCGAAGGGTCATGGTGTCCTCGATGAATGGGGCGCGCTTCAGTCTAGGATCGCTGGCGGTCAGTTCACAAGCCCCGCAGACCCGCACACACCCGGACAGACCCGTACAGAGAGATCAAAAAAACATGAGCGACAACCACATCATCGCGCTGCCCCGATTGAACGAAGCGATCCGCCTCGTCGTGCGCGGCTTCGGCAGCAGCGGCGCCGAGGTCGAAGCCGTGGCCTCGAACCTGATCGAGGCCAACCTCACCGGCCACGATTCACACGGCATCGGCATGCTGCCGCGTTATGCCGATGCCTGGCTCGAAGGCGGGCTCAAGGTCAACGCCCATGTGCGCACCGAACTCGATGCTGGCGCGCTGCTTCGACTGGATGGCGACGCCGGTTTTGGCCAGGTCATCGGCGCCGAAGCGATGGCCTTGGGGATCCAGCGCGCGCAAGACATCGGCAGTTGCATCGTCGCGCTGGGCAATGCTCACCACCTCGGCCGCATCGGTGCCTGGGCCGAGCAGGTGGCGGCCGCCGGGCTGGTGTCGATGCATTTTGTGAACGTCATTTCGCGCGGCATCGTGGCGCCGTTTGGAGGCGGCGACGCGCGCTTCGGCACCAACCCGTTTTGCGCCGGCGTGCCGATCGCCGGCCGCGAGCCGGTGATCCTGGACTTTGCGACAAGCATGATCGCGCAGGGTAAAACCCGCGTCGCGATGAACAAGGGCGAAGCCGTCGCGCCGGGCTGCCTGATCGACGATGCCGGCCACGACACCACCGACCCGCGTTACGCCGTCGTGCCGCCGTATGGCGCGCTATTGACCTTCGGTGGCCACAAGGGCAGTGGCCTGGCGATGATGTGCGAACTTCTCGGCGGCGCATTGGCCGCGGGCATGACCCAACACAGCAACGACACGAGCAAGAAGCGCATCCTCAACGGCATGTTCAGCGTGCTCGTTGATCCTCGGGCATTGGGCAACCGCGCCGCGTTCGAGGCCGAAGCGCTGGCCTTCGTCGACTGGTTCAAGGCCGCGCCGGTGCGCGCTGGTTTCGACGGCGTTTTTTCACCGGGCGAGCCGGAGCGGTTGTCGCGTGCAAAGCGCACCACTTCAGGCGTGCCGGTCGACGTGACGACGTGGCGTGAGATTCTTGAAGCGGCGGCGAAACTCGGTGTTGATCCGGCGGTGGTTCAAGCGGCGGCCGGGTTGCACTGACATTGATGGGCGCTTTATTGCCTTCGACGCGCTTGAAGCCGCGGTGCAATGGTTGAGTTGTCCCCGCAGCCAGAATTGCGGTGGCCGGCTGCGTTTATGGAATTCTTCACTACTGTCCGGTTAAAAGTCCTGGAAGATCAACTGGTTAGCGTTGTCGTCGATTGGGTCTGCGACATCGCTGCCCGCAAAGGCGCATGAAAGCTCGGTTTTCTCAAAAGCGTGGACCGAAAGAATCTGTAGAAAAGTGT